>JAKEEQ010000073.1 GCA_022616515.1 Chloroflexota bacterium
ATACCGACGCGCTATACTTACGACGGTTTGGGCCGTTTGATCACCATTGAGCGGAATGATGAGGTTATAGGCATTTATCAGTATGATGCCAGCAATCACGTCACCGTCGTCACCAATGAGAGCAACCGTCAGGCCAGCTATGTTTACGACAATTTCGGGCAGCTAACGACAGTTGTTGACTTTGATGGAACCTTTGAAACATTCATCTACAATCCATTTGGAAATTTGCGCACCAGCATCGACTCGCTGGGTTACACCACTATCTACGATTATGATGAGCTTAACCGCGTCACCGGAATCACCGACCCGATTGGTTACCGGGCTGAGTTTGATTGGCGCGATGATGGGCGTTTGATCTTCGACGACAGCCGTCTTGAGACGACATTTTACTATGACCCGCTGGGACGCCTGTGGCAAATTCGCGGCTTGCAAGGCGATGGAGAGAATATCCACCGCTTTGACTATGATTTCAACAGTTACCTTGAAACCTTCGGCCCGTGGGATGATCGCTTTACCTATACCTTTGAGGAAGATGATCAGGGGCAGGTGACAAGCATTAGCGGGCCTGATGAATGGGCACTCGGATTTGCGTATGACGATCTGGGGAGATTGGTCGGGCGTAGTACCGCCCTTGAAACCACCGAACTAGATTATGACCGTGTCGGACGATTGACCGCGATTGGCGATAAGACATACACCTATACACCGGGCAGCATCGAAATCTCACCGGATGGAGAAGTGTTAACTTACGATAGTTTATACCGGCTGCTGAGCGATACAGGGCGTACTATCATCTATTCCAGTGATGGGCAAACCATCACCATCAACTATGACGATGGCTTTTATGATGTCATCACTTTTGCGGATGCCGTGACAGATGTTCAGGCATTCATGACTCTGGAACATTATACGCCGGATGATGTCCTGTTCCGGGAACGCCAGTATATTTTGAATGTTCGGGGTGACTTGATTATGCAGCGGGTCATCGACTACTTTGAAGATGAGCAGCGTTACGTTCAGGAGTTCGCCTATAGCTACGATGCGGTGGGCCGCCCGATTCGTTTTGTTGATGCCAATAACAACCTGTACTTCTATTCGTATGACACTAAAGGGGACTTAATCAGTGTGCAATTCCCCGATGGGAATGTCTACCAGTACGGTTATGACGCGCTGCGAAACCTGATTTCGATTACGAATCCCGCCGGGCAGATTGTCCGGCTAGCCAACAGCCCTGCCGGGGAAGTGGAACAGATTTCACTCAACGGACAGACGCTGGAACGCTATGTCTACAGCGATCTGGGCTGGCTCGTTGAGCGTTCATTTGTCGATTTCGCCCAAAGCAATGCTACAACAGGTTCGGGGGAATTGACGTTTTCCTACGATGCAATGGGCATGCCAACGGGCTGGCAAATCGACGATAGCCCGCTAGGGCAAATTACCTCACGCTGTGTGGCAGATTTGACGCAAGGCGTGGCGTGGCGCTATTTATTTGATGACGATGGACGTGTTGAACGTGTGACAACGCTGGAAGGTGGCTGTCAGGGCGAGGTGATTCAACGGCTGCCCGTGGCCTACGATTCAAGAGACAGACTAATCACAAACAGCATTCTCGAACACTCGTATTCTTATGAGGATGGCACATATACGCTGACGACCATGTACGAAAGTGGCGAAACCATCATCATCACCTTTGACGACTATCTGCATGTTGAGTCGATTGAAGTTGAGGGTGAGGTCATTGATGTGGAATATAGCAGTGCACAACTTGATCTAAACATGCTTGAGGTTCAGTTAACATGGGGAGACCGTTATATCTCCAATGTGCGCTTTAACCGCAACGATCAAACAACCCGCATCGAATACCTTGACCAACGCGACCCCACATTCTTCTTGCCGGTTCGTTATACCGTCACTTACGATGGGCTGCCACTGTCCATTATAGAGCCGCTGCGCAATAACATTGTTGTCGGCTATGACAGCGCCCGGCGTCCACTGTCAACGGTCTGGTTGTTTGCCGGACGTGCCTCAGAGGGGCAGACCGGGACCGTCGATTATAGCTTCACGCTCACCTATGACAATCTTGGCAATCGTATTCGGGAATCGCTGCAATTCCCGAACGGTGAACAGTTTGAATATGAATATATCTATGATGAAGGTGATCTGCTTGTCGAACGTCGGCTGGCGACGGACGATATGACCAGCGCCGATTCCTCTGTCGCATCTACCCAGGGTTACATCGGGATAGCGGGTATCATTTTGGTGATCGTTGTGGCAGTGACATTCCGACGCCGCTTAACGCTGCGCTATGTGGTGAGTGGTGTGGTGCTGGTGGTTATCATTAGCAGTGTGGCGTTTGCTCAGACGGGAACGCGCTACCAGTACACTTACAACGGGCGCGGGCATGTTGCAACGGTTACGATTGGCAGCAGTGAGCAGTTGGCGTTCGATTATGACGCCTTCGGGCGAATCGTATCTATTGTGAACAGCAATGGCGAAGAAAGCACTTTTACCTACAATGGTTTTTACCAGTTAGCCTCCTACACAACCACAGCCGGTACATTTGAGTACGTCTATGATGCCGGACGCCCGGTTGGGGTAAGGATGGACGGCGAGTTAAAGATATTTGCCGGAATTTTCAACGACCAGCCGCTGCTCATGAAAAGTGAGAATGAGTCGCAGTGGCTGCTGTTTGATGGGCAGGGAACACTGCGCCAGACATTCGTTGGTGAGCACACCAGCGGCGAAAATACGGTAAACAGCGGCACGGATATTCTGGGAAGATCGGTGCATCCGGTTGATTCGCTGGCGTCACTTCCGGCAGGTATTCCGGTGTTTAACGGGATGCTGTTCGATGAAACATCCAATATGCTGGTAACGCTGGATGGGCGTGTTTATGATCCACTGGTGGGGCGGTATCTACAGCGCGATGTACTGGGGCCGGACGCCTCCGGGAATATTTATGGCTATGCGCCGCTGCGTGATGAACCACCCGTTGCCAACCGCGTGACCTATCCCTTTGTCGAGGCATTCCAACTACTGCTGGACCTCAACCAGCGACTGGCAACACCCATGGTTGAAGATGTTTTTGAAGATTGGATGCCAGACCCTGACCGATTCTGGCAGGACAGCCGGTTGGCGACCCTAAACGATTTTAATGTGGGGATTAGTGGCTTTACCGGGCGGCATCTGGAACTACCGCATTTTGTGGGCAATACGTACAATCCGCCGGGGGTTGTGGTTGGTCCCGATGGCAACTTTGGTCTCTTTGACCTGACCGGCAGCCAGCGGGTTGATGTGCAGCCCCTATTGCCGAATGAGTTCGACACCGCAGGCAGTTCATCACTGCTGCCGGACCTTACGGGTCTTTATGGACTGGCAGCCGGACCTGACTTTGTGCAGGACTGGTATGATGCCAGTGATTGGCAAGAGCGCACACAGGTCGCTTACACAGGGCTACCTTCCGTAGACAGCATTGACCCGTATCTGGACACCTATTTCCAGAACGCGCTACTTTACGGGGAATTGTTCACGGTATTGGAGGACATGCCGGGTGAAGCCGCCAGCACATGGCAGGCGATGGTTGAGGCTGAGAATATGCCGGATGTTCCGGAACTATTCCCGGCAGACCCGCGAGCATGGCTGGAGCAATGGTTGACTACGGACACCATCCCGACCTGGACACAACTACGCAACATTTATGCGCAACAGCCGGTACCGGGCAGTGCCGCACGCGATGTTCGGCTGCCTGTCGAGGGCAATTAGCCCGGTTGTAATTCCGACAGAAACTGCCCGATAAGGCGGATAAGTGTATCGTGGGCATCTTCAAAGTCAGGCGGTAGCGGGACAAGCTCGCTATCTGCCTGATCCCTACACACCCCCTCATAAATCACACGCATTGGTCCATCCTGCCCGATCAGTTCGTCATAGCGGCTGGCATATTCAGGCTCGTTCTGGTGGGCTTCAATGTGCTCATAAACCTTGACGAAGACACGGCAGTCATAACGGTCACGTTCTAATATAGCCGGGAACAGTTGATTGAGATTCTGAGCGAGATCAACGTCTAACTCAACCACAAAGGGTGTCGGGGATGGCGTTTGGGATGGGCCGGGTGTGGTGGTTGGTGTGCGTGTTGGGGTATCGGTGATGGTGCTGGTCGGCGAGTTCGATGGTGTCGAAGTGGCGGTATCGGTTGACGTCGGTGTGTCAGTTGAGGTTGCAGTATCGGTTGATGTTGGCGTATCCGTCGAGGTCGCGGTGTCGGTGGCAGTCGCCGTATCGGTGGGCGTAATCGTTGGCGTATCTGTGATCGTGGGTGTATCGCTTGGGCCTTGACTGATGGCGATAGCGATTTGAGTCTGGGCATCCTGAGTCTCAGCCGCTGCATCGATGGTAGCAGTCGAGCCTGCACCGGCAACACCGTCGGACGATCCATTGCCCAGAGCGTTGATGATCAGGGCCAATGGCAAGATGATGATGACGAGAACCAGTGCAAAACTACCCAAAATGTAAAACGAGGCTGGCCCGGGAAGATTACGCTGCTCAATGGCGGTTTTCAAGTTGCCATAGAACATGCCCGACTGCTGCGAAAGATTGTCAACGGATATGCGGTTCGTGTAGGGGTCGGGATAAGGCATCCGATGGATGGCGGCATTCAGGTCTTTCAGGAATGTGTTAACGCTGTTATAGCGTTCGTTAGGGTCCGCTACAAACGCTTTCGCAAAAGCCGCATCCAGTTTGTCGAGGTCCAGATACTTTTTCCAGACAGGCGGGATGACGGCACTGGGCGGGGCATCCCACGTAGGATTGTCTAACGTGAATTCACGGGTGCGATCATAAAACATCTGGCGCGATTGTAATTCATGAACGGAATAACGAAACGGGTGATGATAATTTGAGAGCAGCTCGTAGGCACAGATCGCCAGTGCATAAATATCGGAGCGTCTGTCGCGATGCCGCGCACCAAGTTCAATGATTTCCGGGGATGCATACTGCCATGTATAGGGCACAACTTCTTCAAAGCTAAGGGCGCGGGTGACTTCAGCAGAGGCGTGGTCTTTTGCCACACCAAAATCGACGATATGGGCGATATTGGAACTATCAACGAGGATGTTGCTGAGTTTGATGTCGCCATGCACACCCTGATAGTTGACATGAATACGCTGAATAATCGTGCCGATCTGTTTGATGATGTCCATGCGCAGGGCCAACCCCATCTTGAGGGCGGCTTTGTTGGCACGATTGAGTGATTGACTGTCAATGAATTCGGTGACGTAATAGTAGTGGCGGTGTTCGGGCGGATGCAGCACACCGCGTTCGCTGTTTATCCACACCGCGACACCATCTTCTACCAACCGGGGAATACCGGGAATACTGGAATATTTGTGCACGATGTCAATTTCGCGCAAAAAACGTTCCCGTGCGCTGCCATCGTGCGTGAAAACGGGATTTAGCATTTTGAGCGCGTAGACGGTTTGCTCGTTAACACGCCTGGCTTTCCAGACAGACCCCATCCCTCCCTCACCGATTAGCTCGATAAGCTCCCATTTTCTATCATCGGTGTTACGATAGGTATCGCCTGTTTGTTCTATCACTGCGCTAGTTTCCTGAATTCGATTTACTACATCTATTGGGCTAATATATAACTTCCTTTCTAGTTTACCAAATTGCGTGAACAGGTGCATGTTCAAACCGAAAGCGTTAACAATCCAGACCGACAAGCATAAACATATTGGAGAAGCTTATGACCAGCCAGCATTTCCGTTCGTGTAATTTATGTGAAGCGATGTGCGGCATTGTCGTGGAATATGATCAGAACACCATTCTCTCCATCAAAGGAGACAAAGATGATCCATTTTCGCGCGGGCACATTTGCCCGAAGGCAACGGCGCTACAGGATATTTATGAGGACCCGGATCGCTTGAAACACCCGGTCCGGCGCACGGCGGATGGCTGGGAAGAAATTAGCTGGGAAGAAGCTTTCGATGATGTGGAACACAACCTGAAAAGGATTCAGGAGGCGTATGGCAGTGATTCAGTGGGCGTGTATCTAGGCAACCCAAATGTTCATAATCTGGGAAGCATTCTCTATACCGGGCCGTTTGTCAGGAGTCTACGCACGCGAAATCGTTTTTCGGCGTCGTCTGTTGACCAGTATCCGCATCATTTTGCCGCCTATTTCATGTTCGGGCATCAACTGCTGCTCCCAATACCGGATATTGATCGCACCCGATTCATGCTGATTCTGGGCGCAAATCCGCTGGCCTCGAATGGCAGTTTGATGACAGCGCCCGATGTGGAAAACCGGCTGAAGGCGATTCAAAAACGTGGCGGTAAGGTGATTGTCGTTGATCCACGCCGTACCCGCACCGCACAGCTTGCCGACCAGCATCATTTCATCCGACCGGGGAGTGATGCACTGCTGCTTGCAGCGTTGATTCATACGATTTTCGCGGAAGGTCTAGATAATCTCGGACGACTGGCGGATTTCACCGACGGAGTCGAGCAGCTACGAGAGATTGTTGCGCCCTTTACCCCTGAAACGGTCACAGCACCTACCGGCATTCCAGCCGAAGACATTATTCAACTTGCCCGGAATTTTGCGGCGGCGGAATCGGCGGTGTGTTACGGGCGGGTCGGCGTCTCGACACAGGAATTTGGCGGGCTGTGTAACTGGTTAATCAATGCGCTGAATATCATTACCGGCAACCTTGATTGTCCCGGCGGCGCGATGTTCACGCTGCCTGCCGTTGATGTGGTTGGCTTCACTTCCCTGATAGGCAGCACAGGCAGCTATGGGCGCTGGAAATCGCGAGTGCGGGGATTGCCGGAATTTATGGGCGAACTGCCGGTAGCGGTGCTCGGCGAGGAACTGACTACACCGGGTGAGGGACAGATTAAGGCGATGGTAACGATTGCCGGGAATCCGGTACTATCCACGCCAAATGGGGCGCAGGTTGATGAAGGGCTGGCTGGTTTAGAGTATATGGTGGCGATAGATATTTACATCAACGAAACGACCCGCCACGCCAACATTATCCTGCCACCGACCACCGGACTGGAAACAGAACACTATGACCTGGTGTTTCATGTGCTGGCGGTGCGCAACACGACGAAATATGCGGGGGCGCTTATGCCACCCTCCGACGGGGCGATGCACGACTGGCAAATTTTGCAAGAACTACGCCAGAGGATGCAGAAGGGTACGCGCTTTGAAGGACGACAGGATTTCTTTTCGCGGTTCAGCCCATCGCAATTGATCGATCTGGCGGTGCGATATGGTCCGTATGGCAATTGGGGGACCCCCGCCATGATTGGCGAAGGGATTCGGCTCAGAGATTTGAAAGACAACCCACACGGGATTGATCTTGGGCCGCTTGTGCCAGTTTTGCCGCAGCGACTCACGACGGATAATGGCAAAATTAATCTTGCGCCGCAGATTTTTCGGGAAGACGTGGCGCGGTTGATAGTGCAAATGGAGGAATCACGCACTGCTTCTGCCAACGGATTTGATCTGGCATTGATTGGACGGCGGCATGTGCGCAGCAACAATAGCTGGATGCACAACAGCGAACGCCTCACCAAAGGCAAAAATCGCTGTACGCTGCTCATCCACAGCGATGACGCCGCTGCGCGGAATTTGACCGATGGAGAAACTGTCGTTGTTCAATCGCGGGTGGGTTGCCTTGAAGTGGAGGTTGAGATTACCGATAATATCATGCCCGGTGTGGTCAGTTTGCCGCACGGCTACGGCCATGACCGCGATGGTGTGCAGCTAACGGTGGCGCGGCAAAAGCCCGGCGTCAGCATTAATGATCTGACCGATGATCAGAAGATTGATGTTTTGACGGGGAATGCAGCGTTCAGTGGGGTGATGGTTAAGGTATCCACAAAGAATTGAGGATTTCACAATTCTTTCATTGCGCTGAAACGACAATTGCTTATCCTAGAATGTGACTTCTGAAACAGTTGAGAGAACGTCTCTGATGCAATATCGAATTTTCACGTTTTTACTGGCAATGTTGTTTCTACTGGTACATAGTTTGCCGGGGCATGCCCAAAGTGATGAACTACCGCCTGCACCGGATGCCGAATTAGAGTCGGTGATTTTGTTCCCGGATGCGTTGTTTCAGGGCGAGTTATCGCCTGATAAATCTGATGTGCGGTTTGTACTGTATGCGGAGGAAGGCGACACCGTCAATGTTGACCTACAGCGTCTCGGTGGCAGCCCCGGTACACAGGCCACGCTGTTTGATGAAAACGGTCAGGAGGTGAAGACAGCCTCCGCAGAGGAACTTGAAAATCTAATCCTGCAATTTGACGCTCCGGTTTCGGGGTGGTATGGGTTGGAAATTGCCGTGAATGCGGCGATACCAAGCCAGTTCCAAATGCTGCTGACGGGAACCAGTCAAATGGTGTACTCCCTGCTGGAGGAACTGCCGGAAGAACTGAATGCGATTGTCCTGTTTGCGCCTGCTACAGTGAGAGGTGGCGATTATCTGGTGTTTGTGCCTGCCTCTCGGATGCTGGAGGTCAGCGGAGATAATATCACGGTGAGTGATATGGATGGCAATCCGATTAGCGGCGGGAATCCCGCATTTTCGCCAGAGACAGGCCAGTGGGTACACATTTCCAGTTCAGGTGAATTCGGTGTGGCGTTCACAGAAGGCGGTGGACTTACACCGCGTGATTTTCTGCCTGTCCCGCCGAATATTGTGGTCGATGGGGCAATACTGGAGGTTACGCTGTTTGGTGACCCACTGGATGCACTGTCAAGTGCCTCGCCGGGTGCAGGGGTAGCCGCCACGTTGCATTGGGGGGATCGCGTCTTGCATCAGGGCAATAAAGTCAATATCGGCGGGCGGATTTACCTTGAAGTGACACTTCCAAATGGCAGCACGGCGTATATTCCGGAAGGTGCGGAATTGTATATTGAGCGTGACCCGAATATTGTGACGGAGGGAGTCGAGGTAGGCGCGGTGATCGCTGTTACCCGCGACGGCGCTTTCTCAACGCTCTATTCGGATTCAAGCGCGACATCCGATTTTGTAGAAGAATTGCAGGCTGGCTATCAACTGACAATTGTGGACGGCCCAATTTACAGCGAATATGCGGTGTGGTGGCAGATTCAGATGGCGGATGGGCGCATCGGTTGGGCACCTGATATTCCGGGCTGGTGGCGGCTGTTCACGCCCGCGCCGGGAAATTAACCACCGAAGGGCATCTGACGGGCAATCATCAAGTCAGTAGCTATCGTCACGCCATCTCCGGCAGGTTGGCCCATGATGGTCGCATCGAGACGCGGACCATCCGGCACATAAACGCCCACACGCATTTCAACCGGACCGGAGGGTAGGTCCGCTGGTACCGTCCAATCACGTCTATCCTGTAAGGCCAGCCCCGGAGTCAGGAAGCGGGTTGGAAAGAGACCGTACATCAGGCCACCGTCAGCCTGTGTTAGCAAATCTCCTGTTTTCGTACTCCAAAAGTGAACATAAATCGTATAGTCGCGTTGTGGTGGGCCAGCGGGTGTGCCCTGCCAGTAGAATTTTATCGTGATGGTCTCGCCGGGCGTCAGGGTGCGTGTGGAAATGTCATAACCCAGTAGCTGCATGACATCACCGAAAACCACCTCGTCCAGCGGATTTTCGGGGACTATATCGGCATAGGCGGCACTGGCATCGACTTCGTAAACAATATAACGAAAGGTTCCATCGTCAAAAACAGGGCTAGTCGGAACCAGCACGCGCGGCATGGGTTGTCCATGCGGGCCATCCGGCGGCAATTGTCCATTTTGCGGCGGGGGATAAACCCCGGCAATATCGAGCCATGCCTGCACTTGATTGGGATACAGGTTAGACGTGCGCCACAGGAAGGGTGCAAACAGCGGGATAAACAGGTCGTAGTCTTCAAGGTCATTTATTTCAGCAGGCAGCGTTTCATCATCAACATCCCATTCGGGCAAGAAAAACGCTAATCTGTTTTCGCCGGGGGCCAATATGTGATAATTTTTGTCGCCATGTTGGGCGGCATAATCCTCCAAAAAACCGACAGTATCCATCAGGGCCGGATTGGCATAGGCATATTTTTCACGGTCGGAGCGCACGCCGTCTTCTTTGAAGGTATTGAGCAGGGTGTGATAGGAGGCAGCGACGGGCGCTATAAGACTTAGCGTCACGACCATCACAATCATCGCGGTTTTGCGCAGCCGATTTTGCAAGATGATCGGCATCAGCCACGCGGTAAACAGAGCCACCAGCGGCGTCAACATCAGGGGCAGGACGGTCAGGCCGAGACGGTAATGGTAACTGAAGGACCAGAAATAAACCGCAAAAAAGGGCGCTCCTAATCCTACCATCAGCCAGATACCCTGCCGCGTAGGCAGAGAAAGACGCTGCCATTCATGACGCCCCGACCAGATAAGCAGTCCGGTTCCTATCAAAATGAGGACAAACTCAAGAGCATTGAGGCGGCGATAGGGTTCGCGGAAGCCGTTCAGCCAATCCCAGGTGGTGTCGCTGGTCCAGCCACCCTCCGGAATGCTTAACAGCGTGGGCAGAATGGCGATGCTGAGGAGGGCAATTCCGGCAATGGTCAGGGCAAGCTGGTGTGGCGTGCGGTGTTGGCGCGTTATCAAATAGAGACTGGCAACGGCGGCAATCACATACAGCCACGTGAGCTGCATCCCGGACCGTTGGGCTAAATCGGTCCAGTAGCTTGCAGGTAAATTGGTCCAGGCGTGACCTGCCAGAATGTTACGAAAATACCACATTCCGCCAATGGGAGCCGAGGCAAGGCCCGCCCTAACCATGATGCGAACGCGCGACCACCACCATGCCCAACTCTGACGACGATAAGCGATTACTGTCACCACCGCCAACACCAGAACAACGCCCATAACAAAGGCTCCGGCGGTAGGTTTGGTCCACATCGCACCGGACAGACACAGGCCGCTCAAAATGGCATAGCGAGTTTCATGTTTTGTCTCACGCCAGGCAAGGATGAAAAATAAGGCAGCCAGTGTGAAATACGTCACCATCGGATGTTCAAGGTCGCCACTGCTGGCCCAGACCAGCGATGATGGCAGCAGTGTCCACAACCCGGCACTGAGCAGACCAACCATCCGCGACCGGAAGACACACCACCCTAAGAGGTATGTTGCCAGAATTGTGCTGAGAAAGAACCAGGGAACCGCCGCACGCGCCGCGTGATCGTTGTGTTCGCCCCAAGCCAGATCGGCAAAGGTGAAGGTCAGAGGCACATTCTGGGGATAATAATCAATCCATGACGGGATTTCGCGGTGCAGGATGAAGATTTTGGGGTTATAGCCGAAGGTCCACAGGGTATCGTAGCGCAGGAAAGGCCAGAAGGCAGTATCCCAGATCATTGCCACAACACCAATCGTCATCATCGCCAGCAAGGCCCACTTCAGCGCCGGAAAACGCAGGCCATCGTCTGGGATAACAGCATCATCGGGCACGGGTTTGCTGCGGCGGGACCATGCAATCAACAACCCGATAACCGCTACAATAATGGTTCCGGTGAGCGCGGTAAGAAAATCAAATTTGGCTACTGTCCCCAGAATAAACAACCACGTTGTGCCAAAAACGGGACCCAACGCCAGTGCTAACCCGGTAATCATAGTCCAATCACGCCAGTCGCGGCGGGGCAGAAGTACAAGTGCCCATGGTGTGCCAATGCCGAGGAAAAACCACGCCATTGCGGGGCTTGCTGTCAAAAATGGGGTTAGCCAATCGGTCATCATTATCCTTGTCCGGTATGCCCGCAAGACAATACTGTGCGGAAAGCATCCGGTCAAGGGTTTGTCAGCTAAAGGTCGGGAAAGAATCGCCCGGCATGACCTACCCATTTTTCCGGGTTGAGCCTAACCGAACGCCTGATGTGTGCAATCTTGATGTCTGGCACACTATGGTTGCGCTAAACCAACGCACACCTACTTGTTGTACTGGTAATGATGTAGAAGGAGAGTGGAAATGAGTGTACTGGAAGAATTATCTGAAACGCTGGCTGGCACCGTAGAGGGTGCCAGCCCCAGCATTGTATCGGTCGATGCACGGCGACGTTTGCCCGCGACAGGGATTGTATGGTCTAACGATGGGGTCATCGTTACCGCCCATCATGTCGTGCGGCGTGATGACAACATCAATATTGGTCTGCCGAATGGTGAAACGGTTGCGGCGGCACTGGTGGGCCGTGACCCGACAACCGATCTGGCTGTCCTGCGTACCAGCACCAGCCTTAATGTGCCAAACTGGTCGAATCTTGAAGACGTCAAGGTCGGTCATCTGGTGCTGGCGCTGGGGCGTCCGGGCAGCAGTGTGCAGGCCACGCTGGGCGTGATTAGCTCAATGCGTGGGGCATGGCGTACCCCGATGGGCGGCAAACTCACGCACTATGTCCAGACGGATGTGGTGATGTATCCGGGCTTCAGCGGTGGTCCACTGGTGGATGCAGGCGGTAACATCATCGGCCTGAACACCTCCGGGCTGGCGCGTGGGGTGAGCCTTGCTGTGCCAAATACCACCCTGCAAAGTGTCGTCAATGACATGCTGTCACATGGACGTGTGCGGCGCGGTTATCTCGGTGTGGCGATGCAGCCTGTTCGTCTGCCAACCAGCATTGCCGAAGAGCTTGAGCAGGAAACCGGTCTGCTGATTGTGTCAGTGGAACCGGACAGCCCCGCTGAGGTGGGTGGATTGGTGCTGGGTGATACCATTGTCGGCTTTGATGGCGAGGCTGTGCGCCATATGGATCACCTGCTGGCCTTGTTGAGCGGCGAGACCATCGGCAGGAACGTTGAGGTGAAGATTGTGCGTGGTGGCAATTTGCAAACTGTCACCCTCACGGTTGGCGAAAACGAGTAAAGGTTATGAACATCCTCCAACGCTTGAACAATGAGATGGCGGATGTGGTGGACGGGGTGCATCAAGCCCTCGTCCAGATCCACAATGGGCAGCGGGGCATTGGTGCGGGCACGATCTGGCATGAGCAGGGGCTTATTTTGACCAACGCGCATGTCGTTGAAGGGCGTGGGCGTTCCGGCCATTTGAGCGTTACCCTGTTCGATGGGCGCGAATTTGAAGCGCGGATCATCGAATCGGACCCAACCCATGACATCGCCCCCCTGATGATAACCGCCGACAACCTGCCCACCATTGAACCCGGCGACTCGCGTGGATTGAATGCGGGTGAATGGGTTTTCGCGGTGGGCCATCCGTGGGGCATCGTTAATGCGGTGACGTCGGGTATCGTTATCGGTCTACATCCGCCGCCTGAACTGCAACTGCCTAATGAGGATTGGATTGCCGTCGATTTGCATATGCGGCCCGGTTTCAGTGGTGGTCCGCTGGTGGACCGTCACGGTCGGCTGGTCGGCATCAACACCCTGATTACGGGGCCAAATGTGGGTTACGCGGTGCCGGTGCACGTCGTGAAAAAGTTCCTCAAGGAAAACATCGGCAGCACTGTTGCGTAACAGCCTGATAACGATGAGCGGCTTCTGGTGAGGCCGCTCATTTTCTTTTCGCACATCCAACTGTAGCCTACGCCTGACTGACCACAAATAGCTGTTTGCCATACGCCCACAAAAACCCTCTTACAATGCAGAAAAAACATAAGGGGGTTCTTATGCGCATCTTGTTTTTTGTCAGTATTTTGTTGGCTCTGGTCAGTTTTCCGTCAGGGGACGGCTACGCTCAGGGAGATAGTGTTGCGGGATTGTCATGCCGCGAAATTGTTTTGCGCTCTTCACCGGAAATCGCCGGGTACAGTAATATCGTTGACCGATTGCCGGGCGGGCTGGCGGTGACTATTTTCGAGCAGCGCGTTAGAGGCGGCTCTGGATTGTGGGATTATGTGCGGATTAACGACACCGGGCAGGAGGGCTGGGTATGGGCACCGTATGTCACCGAGTACCCGTATCGCGGCACAATCACAGCCGATGAACTCAATCTGCGCACCGAACCGACTCGTCATGCCGATATTATCACGATGCTCACCCGTGATACCGAATTTGAGCCGCTGGGCGTGGATGGTGTGCAGGGCAACGGTGGTGGCTGGCTAAAAATCCGGGTACTGGCTACCGGGCAGGAAGGCTGGGTGAAGTCGGGGTATTACCGCAACACCGGAAGCGGGTGGTGGTGTTACCTGCCCGTCCTTTATGCCCATCCCACGCCGGGCACAGCCATTGTGTGGACAACGCAGGCAATTGATCTGATGGATGACAATGGCGGGCTGGTGCAGCGACTTCACTCTGGCACTCAGCTTATCGTCCATGACCGGGATGGCAAACAACTCGGTCGCAGTAACTTTCAGTCGCGGGTGCAGGTAGCTGGCACAGAAACCACCGGGTGGGTTAACTCAAGGGTGGTGATTTTCCTGCCGTTTTCCATCCGAGTGAGTGTTGCTGAGTTGAACATGCGGACTGCTCCCAATCTCGATGCCGAGATTACCCATGTACTGCCGATTAATACCTGTCTGGAAATTCTGGGGTCGGATAATTTGTTGGGCAACGATGGCCCCTGGTTCCGGGTTCGCGAGCCGGTCAGTGGTAATGAGGGATGGATGTCGGCGTTATATGTTGATATCCTCCCCGATCAGACAGGCTTTGGAGCATATTACTGGTTTGGTACGCCGCCATCTGAGGGAGTTTGCGAGAGCTAGTCATTCATCAATTACGGATTGTGACTGTCCAGCCATTCGGCAACGCAACTGTGATAGGCCGGGTTTTCCCACATCGGGAAATGCCCGGTATTTTCAAGCACGACCAGTTCGGTTTGCGGCACATGATCCACAATGCGCCTGGCCTGTCGGCGGGGAATGAAGGGATCATGATCACACCAGATAACCAGCGTGGGGCATTTGATGCACGGCAGGTGTGGTTCGAGATTGATGCGGCGCATGTTGGCAATATACAGGTACATATTGCGCATCGGATTGACGGCGAAATCGGCGTGCATGCTGCGTTCAATGAAGACGGGTAAATCAGGCTGATAGGTTAGTGCCGCCCGCTGGCTGTGAGTGGTCATCAGATTGATGGTACGGAAAATCCAGCTTGACCAGCCACCGATATTGAGCAGGAAAATGATGGTCCAGCGGCCAGCAACTCCAAGACGAGCAACAAGCTGGGAAAAGGCCGCGAATTTATGCCACCAGCCACCGATAAAGCCCGAAATGCTGATAATGCCGCACACCTGATCGGGATAATGGCTGGCGACATTGAGCGCTATGAAACCTCCCGTAGACACGCCTGCCAGTATAAACGGTTCATCGCCGACCAGTTGGCGGATGGTGCGATAAGTAATGTCAGCAAGATGTTCGGCGGTGAAGGGAAAATGGCCGGGAAATTGGGCCGGATAGTGACCGGGCAAGCTCACTGAATACCAGCGGCGGTTCTCCAGAATTTGCGGCGTTTGCATCTCCTCCCAGAAATGCACCGAATCGGTCAGGCCGTGAATGAAAATGATGGGAATGCCCGGTTTATCTTCGTTGTAGGCAATGGATGCCATTGTATGACCGTCGATACTGTGTAACCTCACGCCAAACCCCTCTGAAACCACACACTCATCACATGCTGGTAGGCGCTTGGATTTTCCCACATCGGGAAGTGACCTACCCCTTTGAATTCAATATGCTCGGCATTCGGTAAATGGTCAAGGATGATCTGGCTTTGCCGGGGCGGGATGATGGGGTCTTTTTCGCCGTTTAGCACCAACACAGGCGACTTGATGCGTGGCAATTTCTCGCGAATATCCATATCCGGCAGAGAACGCGAGTATAGGCTCAGCATCCGACCCGACAGTTTTGTGTAGTCCGGGTACACAGCATCAATGATGGCGTCCAAATCGGGATTTTCGGTCCGAGTTTTGTCCAGATCGAAGATGTTTTTATAGGACGCCTTGCGGAAACTTTGCACAGAGCGTGACAAATAGCGGTGATAGAGTGTCATCACAATGGGGTAGGCGATGCGTACCCGCAGCGGCTGTAACTGGCGAATCCAGCGTCCGTAAGCAAATCCTGAAATCGAGACCAGACCCGCAAGCTGATGGGGATAATGGCAGGCGACATTCAGGGCCATGAATGCTCCGCCGGAAACACCTGCGACAATGAACGGTGAATCGCCGACAAGCTGCGTAATTGCCTCATGAACAATGGATGCCAGATATTCAGCGGTCATATTGGTAAAGGTGAAACCGGGTTTGAAATTACCGGGATAGTGACCGGGTAAGCTCAGCGAATACCAGCGGAGATTGTTTTTGATGAGGGGAATTTGCACCGGCTCCCAGAAGGCGATTGAGGTGGCGAAAGGATGGATAAAAATGGCGGGAATGCCGTTCCTGTCTTCGTTGTAGGCGTGGGCGGCCATTGTGTGCCCGACAACATTTAGCAGGCGAGTGTTTTGCATATGTTCCTCCACCATCATTGTAGCGAGATTGGAACTAATAGGAAACAATGGTCGTTATGTGCATAGCAGATATTCAAGTTCAGGAAAAAAATCATGCAAAACACACTCTTCCGCCTGCTGACGCTCGTCATTCTCGTCTCCCTTATTCCGGGTGTTGGCATTGTATCCTCGCAAGATGATGGGGCATCGCAGGAATTGCCCCCAAAGGTCATTGATGTATGGCCTTTGCCGGGTGTTGAGATGGGCGGTAATGAGCCGCTGACGATCACCTTTGACCAGGTGATGGTAACGACAGCCGTTGAACAAGCGTTTACCATAACGCCTCCGCTTGAGGGTGCGCTTGAATGGACCGACCCGCGTACCGTGAATTTCACGCCGTCGGAAAGTTGGGGCATTGGCGCAACCTATGAGGTTACCATCGGCACAGGTGCCATTGCAGCCGCCAATGAACTTCCGCTGGAAGACCCCTACACCGTCGATGTGTTAACCGTTGGCCCGCTGGAAGTGGCGGCGATTGCGCCCGAAGATGGCACCGAAAATGTGGATGCCAATGCGACCATTGTCGTAACGTTTAATCGCCCGGTGACACCGCTGGTAGCGACCGACGAACTGGACGATTTACCGGACCCGATTACCATCGAGCCAGCGATTGAGGGCACGGGTGAATGGGTCAATACCTCGATTTTCGTTTTCACGCCGAAGGAAATCTTCGCGGGAGGCACGACATATACCGTCACGGTAAAAGATGATCTGGTGAGCATTGATGGTGCGCCGCTGGCCGAGCCGGTGTCATGGACATTCAGCACCCTACCGCCGCAGGTGACGAACATCTATCCCTATTCGGGGCAGAGCGGCCTGCTGCTGGATGCAACCGTGCGGGTAGACTTCTCTCAGTCGATGGACCGTGCCAGCGTTGAAACGGCATTTCAGTTGGTCAATTCCAGCAATTTAGAGCCTGTGGTTGGCTCGTTTGAATGGGATGAAACCAGCACGTACGTCACCTTTACACCCGATGACATGCTGGACATCGAAACCAACTACCGGATTAACATTGAAGATACGGCTAAGAGCGCGTTTGGTGATGCGACGATTGGCGCGGATATATCGCGCGACTTCAGCACCGTGCCCTATCCGGGTGTGGCATCAACCCGCCCCGAAAATGGAGAGCGTAATGTATACCCCGGCTATGGCGCATCCATCTATTTCCGGTCACCGATGAAATCAAATTCACTGGAAGATAAGATTGTCATTGCGCCTGCGCCAGAAGAATGGGTTCCGTTCGTTGGAGAAGAGCAGACCGATTATATTACACTGGGCTTTCCATCCAAACCGGAAACAACCTATACGATTACGCTGCTGGCGGGTGCAGAAGACATCTACGGCAACGTCATAGAAGAAGATTACACCTTCAGTTACACCACCTCCCAACTGCCAACATCGCTGTCACCAATCACGCGCGGAACGTTCATGCTGACAGGTGCGCATCGCAATCATACGCGCTTTGCCATTCGCTACAGCGGCACGCCTAAAGCAGATATTCGGCTGTATCAAGTGCCGGTTGAGACCATTGATACAGCGACTCTCGCTAACCGTTATTACTATGAAACGGATCGCCCAAGCTGGGTGACGAGTGAGAATCTGGTTGATGAATGGACCCTGCAATTTGACTCGGAAGACCGCAATAACGCCCTGACGGACATCCTTTTGGCGGGCGAAGAGGGTGGTGTGCTGCCCCTCGGCGTGTACTGGGTGGATATGGACTCGACTTACACTGATGGCGACCAGCGCATTCAGACGCGCAATGACCAGTTTGCCATTGCGGTAGTTACGGCCACTGTCACGGTTAAACGCACCGATGAAGAGATGATGGTATGGGTGACGGATATGGTCACGACCAACCCGGTCCCCAATGCGTTTGTGAGCGTGTACCATCACGACCGCCTGCTGGCACGCGGCGAAACCGACGCCGACGGCATCTTCCGCACACCCGCCAGCGTATCACCCAATGACCCGTTTTTGATGGTTGAAGCCGAAACCGCTGATGCTTACGGCATCTACTTCAGCAACAGCTTCAGCGTTCCCGGAACCACGCAGGATTATCTGTATACGGACCGCCCGCTGTATCGCCCTGGCGAAACGGTGTATTACAAGGGGACACTGCGCAACAAAGATGACGTAGATTATAGCGTCCCGAATCAGCGCAGCGTGTCGATTAAACTTGAGAACACCAGTGATGGAACGATCCTGTTTGAGGGAGAACTGCCCTTGACCGAGTTTGGTACGTTCGCCGGAGAACTTGCCCTGGCGGAAGATGTCGCGCTGGGTGATGTGGGGGTGTATGTTAACGACCGCTGGATTGGCTCATTCCGCATTGCTGAATTCCGGGTGCCGGAGTATGAAGTGTCAGTGGAAGCGGCACAAACTGAAATCGTTCAGGGGGAATCGCTGAGCGCGGTGATTAATGCCTCGTACTATTTCGGCGGCACGGTCAGTAATGCCGCTGTCTACTACTATGCCAATGGTTACGGCGGCAGTTTCAACTATACCGGGCCCGGGCGTTATTCCTTCTATGACGCGACGGCGACATTCCCCAGCTTATACTTGAGCGGTGAAGACAAGACCGATGCTGCCGGAAATTATCTCGTACAGCAGGAAGAAGTGCGTATTGGCACGACTCGCCCAATGCGAATTGACATTGAAGGGACAGTCATGGATGAGAGCAACCAGCCCATTAGTGGCCGGACATCGGTACTCGTGCATCCCTCTAATGTGTATGTCGGACAGCTCACTGACAAGGCGTTTGGTCGCGAGGGTGAGGAGATGACGGTCGAACTGATTACGGTCAATCCGCAAAGCGAAATCGTGCCGGAGCATGAGGTTGATTTACGGCTGGTGGAAATTCGCTGGACACGCGAACTAATTGAAGGCCAGTTTGGGCGCTATACATGGTCACAGGAAGAAATTGAAGTTCTGACCGATACTATCGTCACGGGCGAAGATGGCAAGGCGACGTACACCTTCACACCCCCTAACGGCGGTATCTTCCGCCTGCGTGCCGAGACGATGGACGAGCGTGAGCGCCTCAACGCCAGTACCCTGCAATTCTATGTGATTGGTGACCGTCCGGTGTGGTGGGGTGAACCATCCGGCATATTGGACCTTGTGCCCGATAAGACTGAATACACGCCGGGTGATACCGCCGAAATCTTGATCCCGATTCCATTTGCCGGGAAATCAACCGCCCTGATTACGGTTGAGCGCGAGAACATCATGTTCCACGAAGTGGTTGCGGTTGAAGGTTCAACGCTGCTGTATCAACTGCCTATCACCGATGCGTTCGCGCCGAATAGCTATTTCCGGGTGACATTGATGAAAGGGGTCGATGAGGAAAGCCTCAATCCTGAATATCTGACAGGTTCACTCAATTTGAGTGTGGTTCCGGTGCAGAAAAAGCTCAATGTTGAGGTAACGCCTTCTAAAGAGCGTGCCCAACCGCGTGACAGCGTTTCGTTTGATGTGAAGGTCACGGATGCGAGTGGTGAACCTGTGCAGGCTGAGGTCGGCTTTACATTGACGGACAAGGCGATTCTGGCACTGGCTCCACCGAACAGCCCTACCATTCAGAATGCCTTTTATGGCACGCAGTACAATTACGTGTACACGTCAGTGGCGCTGGACAGCCTGTTGGATGTCATCACCGATCAGAATGTTGAAGAGCCACCCGCGGAGGAAGCGGCTGAGGATGACCGGACGGAGGCTGGAGAAGCGGGTTATGACTTTGCCGATGGGGATGCCCCGGCGGCGGCTCCGACGATGGAAGCGGCACTGGATGAAGCTGGTCGGGGTGTTGGCGGTAACGAGGCCCAACAGCCTGAGCCGCCAGTTATTCGCGAAAACTTCGAACAAACACCCCTCTGGGAGCCAACGGTTGTCACAGGCACGGATGGTTCGGCCAGTGTGACCGTTGAACTGCCCGATAATCTGACCACGTGGAGTCTAGATGTCAAGGCGTTGACCGTCGAAACCAGAGTGGGGGATGCGAAAGATGAACTGCTGGTGACGCTGCCGCTGCTGGTTCGCCCGGCCACACCGCGTTTTCTGGTGGTGGATGACCGCGTTGAACTGGCAATGGTAGTCAACAATAATCTTGAAGAAGCACAGGAAATCGAAGCCACGCTGGAATATGAGGGCGTGACGCTGGATGGGCCAGACACGCAAACGGTGACGATTGAAGCCGGGGGACGCGCTCGTGTGCGCTGGATGGCGACGGTGAATGATGTTGAAGGTGTGGATTTGACCTTCACTGCCATTGGCAGCGACTTTGCCGATGCCGCCAAACCCAGTCTCGCCAATGAAGACGGGCTGATTCCGGTGTATCGTTACACGGCACCCGATACGGTCGGCACAGCGGGTTTGATTCGCAATGTTGGCTCACGGACGGAAGGCATCGCCCTGCCAACCCGTATCCCGGCGGAAGATGGACAACTGGTCATCCAGATTGATCCGTCGCTGGCGGCAACCGCTATTGACTCGTTTGACTACCTGCGCAACTACAAACACCAGTGTATCGAGCAGACGGTGAGCCGTTTCCTGCCGAATGCTGTCACCTACCGCGCCCTTAAGAGCCTTGATATTGAGGATCCGGTGCTAGAAGCCAACCTGGTCACGGCCTTGACCGAGGGCCTTGATATTCTGAAGCGGGCGCAAAATCCCGATGGTGGCTGGGGCTGGTTTGCCGGAATGGAAAGTAGCGCACTGGTAACGTCTTATGCGGCACTTGGTTTGATTGAAGCGCGTGAAGCGGGCTTTACTGTTGATCAGGCGATGCTGAGTGATGCGCTTAACTTTGTCCGGGCTGATCTGATTCGCCCGACGATTGATACCTCTGAATGGCAGCTCAATCGCCAGGCTTTTTACCTGTACGTGATGGCCCGTGATGATAAGGGTGATTTGCAGGATTATGAAGACTTGATGGAGCACCGGCTGGACATGTCGTATATGGGACGCGCCTACCTGTTGATGGCCTATCTCGAACTGTTCCCACAGAATGGGGCCATTGACGACCTCGTG
The DNA here is from genome assembly GCA_022616515.1 of Chloroflexota bacterium. Classification (GTDB taxonomy): domain Bacteria; phylum Chloroflexota; class Anaerolineae; order Aggregatilineales; family J027; genus JAKEEQ01. The sequence goes on from JAKEEQ010000073.1 coordinate 21,491, forward strand.
AGTGATCTGACCAGTGCGGCTATCCTATCGGCAACGGGTGCTCACTGGGAAGAGAATTGGGTTGACTGGTGGAACTGGTCCAGCGATACCCGCACCACTGCCGTTGTCCTGAGTGCCCTTATCAAAGCCACGCCCGAAAGTGACCTGCTGGCAAATGCGGTGCGCTGGTTGATGATTGCCCGCGACGGCGATCACTGGACCACCACGCAGGAAACGGTCTGGGCCGTGATTGGTTTGACAGACTGGATGATGTTGACAGGCGAACTCAAGGGTAATTACGATTACAACGTCACGTTGGACCGTAATCTGGTCGGGTCGGGCGAAGTCACGCCGGAGAATGTCCGTGAAGGCAATCGCATCGAAATTCCAATCAGCGAATTGTCTACCGATGAACTCAATCGTCTCGTCTTTGCCCGTGATGAAGGTGAGGGTGTGATGTACTACACCACACATATGAATCTGCGCCTGCCCGCCTCCGAGGTTGATGCGCTCAGCCGGGGCATTACGGTACAGCGCGAATACTTCCTGAACGATGATCCAGAGCAGCCGATCACCGGGGCAGCGATTGGGGATACCATCACCGTGCGCCTGACAATTACTCTGTCACAGGACATCTACTACTTCGTGCTGGAAGACCCCATTCCGGCAGGTACAGAGGCGGTTGACACATCGCTGTTGACTACGAGCCGTCAGGTGGAGGGGCCAACGCTGCGTCCAGATGATTACTGGCACTGGGATCCATTCTGGTACTGGGGTTGGTGGTGGTTTGATCATACGGAACTGCGTGATGAGCAGGCAAACCTGTACGCGGACTTCCTGCCGCGCGGGACCTACACCTACACCTACCAGATTCAGGCGACCACACCCGGTGAATTCCAGACGATGCCCTCACATGGCTATGCTTTCTACATGCCCGATGTGTTTGGGCGCACTAAAGGCTCGCTGTTTACCATCGTGGACGCGCAGCCGGAGGAATAAATCTCAACGTCACTAAACAGAACTCCCTCTCTCATTTTTGATAGGGGGAGTTTTTCGTTTACGGGGTATTAACGGTACAATGGTCGGCGGTATATTCATCTGGGAGCCAACTGGTCATGGAAAAACAGGTTGCGATTATCACGGGCGCGTCATCCGGCATTGGTAAAGTCACGGCAAAAGTGTTTGCCCAAAATGGTTATCAAGTCTTTGGAACAAGCCGCTATCCTCGTGATGATTTCGATGGTGTGAAAATGGTTCAGCTTGATGTTACATCCGATGAATCGGTTGCAGAATGTGTCAGCAAAATTGTTCAAGAAACAGGCCGCATTGATGTGCTGGTTAATAACGCCGGGCTGGCACAGATTACCTCGGTTGAAGAAACACCAGTCGATGAGATCATGCCAGTTTATGATACAAATTTGTTTGGTGTTATTCGCATGACTCAGGCTGTTTTGCCCCATATGCGAGAGCAAAAGAGCGGTTATATCATTGGCGTGGGGTCGCTTGGCGGACGCATTTCTCTGCCGGGTTCCGGGGCATATGCTGCCAGTAAGGCTGCGCTTGCAGCGTTATACGGGTCACTGCGCGGTGAGGTCGGGCAATTTGGCATCAAGGTTTCCGTCATTGAGCCGGGCAGCTTTAAATCAGAAATGGGCCAACGTGCCATCTTTCCACAAAATCCGATGCCGATTTATGATAAAGTCCGCGAAAAGTTCTATGAAGGGGCGACTTCTGCAATGACAAGAGCACCGGAGCCAGATGCGGTTGCCAACAAGATACTCAAAATCGCACAGTCGAATAATCCGCGATTACGCTATCTGGTGGGTACTGATGCACACATGCTCTGGACGATGAAATCTATCCTGCCTGATCAACTATTTGAAGGATTGCTAAAGCGTGTTCTGGGAATTTAAGCAAAGAAATGAGTAAGCAAATGACTGACGTGGAACATGTTCTGGCGGTTAACTGTGAATTGGGCGAGGGGCCTATCTGGAACGTACAGGAGCAAAAACTGTATTGGGTGGATATTCTGCAAAATACCATCCACACCTATCAACCTGAACGTCAAATCCATCAGGCCATAGAATTTGAAGATCATGTCTGTGCGATGGGCTTTCGGAAAAAAGGCGGAATGGTGCTGGCAACCCGCAAGCATTTTGCCATGTGGGATGATGATTTGCAGACGGTAGAGGAACTGGAATTTGACCTGAAGGATAATCGCTTCAATGATGGGGCTGTTGACCGTCAGGGGCGCTTCTGGGCGGGGACGATGAATCCGTCATCCCCTACCGGCAGCTTATACCGTCTTAATCATGACCTGACGGTAGAGAAAATGGTCACCGGCGTAACGATTTCAAATGGCATCGGCTGGTCACCGGACAATACAACGATGTATTTCACGGACTCACCGCTGTGTGTCATTTATGCCTACGATTTTGACCCACCGACAGGTTCTATCAGCAACAAACGTGTATTTATCCAGATCGGCGATGCAGGAGTCCCTGATGGTCTCACCGTAGACAGTGAGGGATACATCTGGAGTGCCCGTTATGGCGGGGCGAAGGTTGTGCGCTATAGTCCCGATGGGAAATTTGACCGGGAGATCGCCCTGCCCGTCGAAAAAGTAACCAGTGTGGCGCTCGGCGGGCCGGATTTAACCGACCTGTACATCACGTCGGCATGGGAAGGCTATACCGAGGTCGAGATTCAGGAGAACCCGATGGCGGGCGATCTTTTCAGGGCTGTGGTGGAAGTGCCGGGCCTGCCCGAACCCTATTTTCTGGGGTAAGGGCCTCGCTGAACGAAGCCCTCATCGTTCTTCAGGTTAGGGGGTCGGAATCCAGAATACCGCGTTGATAGCTTCGGTTGCCAGGAATGTATTGCTGTTCGATGACTGCCATTCGAGGATGGTGATGGTATCGCCACTATCGATGTGAGTCACGTTAAGTTTAGTGTTGTTACTTGCCAGTGACCCGCTAATCCAGACAACGTACTGCTGGTCTGGTGAGACAGCATAGCGCCTGCCAGAATTGGCTCTCAGGAATCCGAGATTAATATCAACGCCGGGATATAGTTCGTCGGTTATAACTTGCGGGTCCTCGCCGGGAACGACACTTTCCAGCGCTACGACCAAATTCTCCTCGGCAAGCTCACAATCCGGGAAGTACCAGCGTTCATAAAACACCCGTTCCGCTTCGCGATAAATATCGCTGATGAATGCTGTATCCAGCACATCGAGAAAAATATCCTCCGCTCCACCGGCGTAACTCATCTGCCATTGCCCACAGTGAGGTGGTGTATTAAAAAACGAATTGGGATCAGGCCCCGTTACCCCCTGTACATTAAATATGCGCTCGTCTTCGGTCAGGAAGGTGGCAGGGAAATGAGAACTTACCTGGAACGTTGGAGCGACGTCGAAGCCTGCCGCTTCCGCATTGGCAATCAGGGCACCGAAGTTAGTATTACTAGTGTCGAATTCGAAGTCCACATCCGTTGCCGCGGCAGTTGCCGGATCGATAACCTGCATTGCGACAATTTCTGGAGGAGTAGGGTTATTAAATTGGAAAAAGTTAGCAATCTCGAAAAAGATAACTTGTCCGTCAGTGGTCCAGAGACTAGCGCCCGGCCCAAGTTCGAAACTGCTGGTTCCATCCAGCCGGGTGACAATGACGCCTTGCTGAAACGCTGTGAGTATAATCCACTCGCCATCGGGCGACCAGCCATTTACAAAGCCAAACTGATTGCTCAGCAGGGATAGTTGATGGATTTCACGAGTCGCAATTTCAAGAGAATAGACATAGCGGTGGCGACCTTCGCTGGCGTTGAATACCAGATAACGTTTATCGGGTGACAGGGTAAGAGTTGACGCAAACACTCTATCTATAAGAGGTTCAGGTTCGGAGCCATCAAACTGTGTTATATAGATAGTTCCACCCGTTCCGCGCAGCAGATGATCGGCGTTCATGTCCCCCTGAACAAAAACCAGTGTTCCATCCAATTCAGCAACGGCAGGAATGACCCGTTCATTGGCTGTGATAGATGGTGTATTCGAGAAGCTGGTATTGACGGTATCTTCTGACGTATCGTTATTTGTTTCCGTGTTCGTTTGACTGTCATCGTTGTTGTCATTGCTGGAAACGCTGGTATTGTTTGAGCCTTGCAATCCGCCTTCATCATCGCCGCCACCACCGCAGGCAGCCAGCAGAAAAGCAAGGATAATGGCACTGAAAAACCAGTAGCGAGGTTTCATAATCCTATCACTCCCCAAATCTTCAGTCGTGTTCGCTAATCATTACAGGAAATTTGATGTGTTGGTTGCATGATTGAGCAAACGCACATGTTACTCTCATCTAGTTTACCCAAAATATGGCGGTGAAGGCTTCCCAGATGAGAAATGAATTAGCATCAGCCGATTGCCATGCCATGACATCAACGCGGTTGCCCGTACTCAGATCAACAACGCTAACAGCGCTCTTCATTCCGGTGAAGGAGCCGGTAATGGCTGCCAGATAGCGCCCATCCGGCGATATAGCATACCGTTTTCCGGTGGATGCTCGCATAAAACTGGTCGAGATACCCGGATAAATGTCGTCTACAACAACTTCTGCTTCGCCCTCCGTGTTAACCATGATAATTTCACTGCGAAGGCTTTCGACCTGCGTATCGCAGTTGTCCATGTACCAGCGGGTGAAGAGCAATGAGTCTTCGCCGACGGGTGCGAAATCGCTGAGATTGAGCGTGTCTTCCAGAGTGTATACTGTGGTGGCCTCACCGCCGCTATTAGAGAGGGGAATTTCATTAATGATCCATGTAGCGCACGGATTCAATGTTGCGTTTACCTGATTGGGCGAGTCAAGCAGAAGCTGGATGTTGCTATTGAGAAGAAGGAACGGAAACCCAAAGACCCCCGGCCCTCCCGTTGAGTTTGCCACCAGACTCGTATTATGCTCACGCAGCATAGTCTGAATCGTGGAGCCGGGAAATGTACTGAGGGAAACAGTTGTAATAGTCGGGTTGAGAACGGTGCGTTCATCGGTTACCGGGTTAAAGATGAACAGGTCACGCAAATCTTGTTGGCGGTCATTGAAAAAGTTCTCAACTTCCACCACCAGTGCCCGGCTGTCTTCAAGCCAGAAAACGTACGAACTCGGAAAAGTGTACTGTGCCGTCCCGTCCACACTGGTAATGATGCGCGTGTTGTTAGAGCGGGCCAGTACCCAATTCATATCAGGCGACCAGCCTTCTATAAAACCGAAACGGTCGCGCAGATGGTAAATCTGAATGGGCTGTTGGTCGTCAAGGTCCATGACATAAAGA
>JAKEEQ010000004.1 GCA_022616515.1 Chloroflexota bacterium
CATTTACTCAAACGCATCTTGTACACACGCTTTAGCATTGATGTTCAGTCTTTTCAATGGGATGCTGACGTTGCTTTTTAATTTCACATAGAGCGTACAATATAATTGCCATCTTGGCTCCAATTCATTGTGTCTATCTCAGTCGAAAAATGATTGCCAGCGAAAGTAATCACACCTTGTCTAACATTTATCCACGCCATGAAACTATTCTCGTTAACAACTGCCAGTTTATTGCCATCGGGATGCCACGCTAAACCACTATACGGATCAGTGTATAAATTGAATTCAAATACGATATCTACCGATCCAATATCCCAGACAATAATGTGACCATCATTCCCACTGGTTGCCAGATAATGATCTGAATTCCATGCCAGTTCTCCAACAGCATCGGTATGTCCGTTTAAAACAATGCTGTCTCCACTGGTGAGATCAATCACTTCTATTGAATGATCTTCTTTTGCATAAGCGACCCGAAGATGATTTTTGTCAAAACTAAATCGCATGGGATCATCAACCGGAAATGCGTTCACAATTTCCGATGTCGCAATATCCATGACTTCTATTTCCCGGTCATTGGCTGAGTAGCGCAGGAATTGCCGTGTCTCACTGCTCCAGACAATATCGAAGAACTCACCTTCTACACGTGATGGCGTAAAGGTATCCAGCGCCTCACCACTTTCCAGGTCACGTAGTTGATAGAATGTGTCGACATTCCCGGCGATGGCAAACAAAATCTGCTGGCTGTTGGCACCCCAGTACACATCGGTTATTGCCTGGCCCTCGTCAAAGGTAAATGTTCGCTTTTCGTCGGTAGTCGTGATATCAATGAGTGAGGCGTGATTATTTTGATACGTTATGATTACGTCTTCAGTTGGATGCCAAACATGTTGAATATTGTCACCTAATTCCATATATATACTTTCACTCTCTACATCCCATATAACTGCCCGGTTCTGACCTTCTGCAATGGTGTATGTGAACGCAAGGAATTTACTGGAAGGGCTCCACTGTACATTGGTTATGCCGGGCAGCAGTATTGTTTCAACTTCATCCAGTTCATCGTCATAAAGCGTCAAATCGTAACTACTGTGGATCGCTAATCGACTTCCGTTAGGACTCCAAGAATCAAGAACCGCTCTGCCCGGTCCTCCAAGTATTCTTACATTTGCTCCCTGCGACTGAATTGTCTCTATTGAGATAGGGGAAGGGAATACCAAAAACAACAAAAATATCAGAAATGACTTCTTCATGATTCCTCACATTCATACGAAGATATAATTTCGCTATACTCCAGCACAGCACGCATCAAAATTTCTCCCTGCTCTCTTCTATGGCCTCAGTTTAACATCGGTGCAACGAAGTGACATTAGAGTAATGCCAGATGAGTTGCAGGATTTTTCGATGAAGAGCGGTTATTGGCGCGGCAAACCAGGGCAGGCGCTGGCTGGTCGCCCCGCGTGCGGATCTGGGATAGTTTCTACAAACTATCTCGCATCAAAATGCCGAAAACGCCCCTCTCCTCAACGTTGAGGGGAGGGGAACTGTCGCTGCCTCGCTACTCATCCACAAATATCACTTTGATAAAATCTGCAATATAATGAATATTGGGATCAATTTAGATGAGGTGCTTACAACAACGATGGAGCACGACCATTTACACAACGATGAAAAATTACAAAAGACAAAAACGGAGCAGTCACCGACATCAAGCAGCGATTTGCTTCACGACGGATTAAACAGTCAGCAGCAGCAAATACTGCGCTTACAGCATTCCCATGGCAACGCCTATGTCCAGCGTTGGATTGCCTCTCTCCAGCGTCAGGAAACCCACGAGGAACTCTCAGAAGAAGAAATGCATCCCACCGAGCCGACGGAAGAAGGCGTCGAGATTCATATTCATGGGACTGAACAACCCGACCCTCAACCCACCCAGACCAACGAGTTTGATGAAATGGATGGCGAAATCGAAAGTGATGTGGTGCCAATTGCCTTCATTAATCAGGGCAAAACAGGACAGGGTATGTTGAGCCAGCCCGGTAACGCGAGTAGCGGATTCTCGACACTTCAGAAGAATGAATTTGGTGAATTGGGGGGCACACTTGACGGTGGAGATGCGCCCCACGCCTTTGTCAATGGCGGTAAAGCAGCAAGCGGACTGGTACATTGGGCTGGTGGAATTGGCGGGAAGGGCAACCAGGGGGTGGGATCGATTACGCTGGTAGCACCGGTTTATAAAACCGCCGAACCCGCTGCGGCAGGTGGTCAGGCCAAAGCCTGGATTGAGGCGGGTACGGGCACTACCACTGTGACCCGCTCTTATAACGGCGTCAATACCGGCGCGAACGGCCAATATTACATAACAGCCGGAGCCTCCGCCCGCATTGACCGCCATGAAGAACGCCATATCACGAGCACCCATGCGATTTACGGCACCAATATCCTGCCGCTGGAAACCCGCGTACGGCTTCGTACCGGAGAAGCCAATGCGCTCGTACAGGGCGCTGACGGAGCGGCTGCCCGCACAGCCTTACAGGCGATTATCAACTGGAATACGTCGATTACTGCCTTCTCACAGGCCGACACCACCGCCAATACCCCCGGCGGCACTACCGATACGGCGGATAGCGGATCGGCTGACTTTTATCGCAATTATGGCCCGCGTGATGTCGGCGGTACAAATTATGCCAATTATATTGACGTTCCTCCGGGTCCCGGCCCTGCACCTGCACCCGGTGGCGGCGGTGGAACCCCTTAGGAGCCAGCGATGAAACTCACCTTGCAGACTGCAAAAACTACCTGGAAACAGAGTGAAACGATTGAAATTCAGGTTCTCGCCATCAATGATAGCTATGAAGGGGCGACGCTTGACAGGCGCTGGCTGGTGGGGCCAAATGCAGCCCCTGCACGGCCAATGGGCGGTCTCCCGATGCCGGTTTCTGTTGAATCCGAAGCGCCAACCAGTACGCAAAATCAGGTGTATCTCAATCCGTGGGGCGTTTTTGGACGCATACGCACCTACAACGACTTGCCCGCCGGGAAGGTAGTTGTGCATGCCTACCTTCTCAACCGTTTGTCGGATGCGCTGCTTCTCGATAAACCCGCCGAGGCCGATGCACTCTGGATCAGTGCCGAACCGCTCGAATTGACGATTGAATAACGCCCGTTCTAATCCAGCGGAATTGGCGTTTCCTCCGGCATAGTAATGACATCGACGGTGAAGGGCAGCGAATGGTGCAAATTCTTCGCCGAGCAAAAAGCGGAGCATCAGGCATTGACGGCTGAGATTATCGCCCACGAAATCCGCCTGAATGACATCGTGTATGACGCCTTCAATTTAACGCCTGATGCGTGGCAGTTGATTGAGGAGACAACAAAATACCCATATGGGGAGGTGTAACGATTGTAGGGACACCCCGTTGGGCGTCCGCCAGCTTAAACAGACAACTATCACAATTTCCGTATCATGTGGTAAGATACACGCGATACTAATTACTTCTTATGCAGGTCCGGTGTATGTCTCATATTTTCATCAGCTATAGCAAGCAAAACATTACCTACGCGAACCGTCTTGCCGAATTTCTGAAAGAGTCAGGCTTTAATATCTGGATTGATCAGGTCGGCATCAAATACGGTGTGGACTGGTGGGATGCCATCGTAGACGGTATTGATCGTTGTGGGGCCTTTATTGTTGTCATGACACCGGAAGCAAAGCTATCCGATTGGGTCAAGCGTGAAACCCACCTCGCCCTCCAGTGGAAAAAGCCGCTGTTTCCGATATTGCTCAACGGGGACAACTGGCCGCTGTTTGTCGTGACCCAATATTTTGATGCACTGGATGGACGTTTCCCGGACGACGGCCTGCTGAAACGCATCAGCCATCATGTAACCCCGCGCCAGCACGGGCAGAATCAATCCACATTGACCTCGAAACACAATCATCCCGCTGCGCCAGCCGATTTTGATGTCAATGACGCTGTTGCGAATTTTGGCAGGGCATTTCGTGAAGGCAACTGGTCTGCCGCACTCGAAATCCTCGGACGCATCAAAGCCTCAGGCGAAGACCCCACACCCTTTAACCCCAACTCTTTTGAAGCCAGCGTTCAGCAAGCCATTGAGAACGAAAAGCGTGAGCAGGAACGTCAAGCGTATGAGGCGGAGCGGGCTAGCCAGTATCGCCGTCTCGAAACAATGCTTGATTTTGCTGACGACGAGGTAGTCATTGATGCCCTGCGATGGTTTCAGGAAAACTTTGGTAACTATGATCCACACGGTATTGCAGACAGGGTGAAACAGTTCGCCATTGTCCCGGCAAAACTACTCTTCCCCGCACCTTTCGATTGGATTGATATTCCGGCAGGGCAAGTGACTCTGAAGGATGGACATGCCACCTTTGACGTGCCCGCCTTTACTATCGCAAAATATCCGGTGACAGTAGCGCAGTATGAAGTGTTTATGAATGACGGTGGCTATTCAGCGGATCGCTGGTGGACGAAAAGCGGGTGGCGATGGCTACAAGAACAGGGCTATACTACGCCCCGCTACTGGAATGATATAGAGTGGCAATCGTTGTGGAAACCGGACCATCCGGTGGTGGGCATTTCATGGTTTGAGGCTTATGCCTTTACCCAGTGGCTCAGTGACAAGACAGGTGAGAATATCTTCTTGCCCACTGAGCAGCAGTGGCAGCGGTCGGCGCAGGGCGATGATGGTCGTGTGTTTCCTTGGAGAAATAACTGGGATAGCTCACGCTGCAATAATGATATCGATGGACAGGATTGGCAGATAAGACGTGATCAAGGCAATACGACCTCCCCGGTGACGAGATTTGAGCACAAAGGCAACAGTCCATTCGAGGTAGTGGATATGGTAGGCAATGTCTGGGAATGGACCCATTCCGCTTTTAAAACAGCACAGCTTGTTGATATAGAGGATACTAATATACAGCAGGTTGTGCGCGGCGGCTCTTGGTCCGATTACAACGTTGGGGTCTTCCGCGTCGCGCTCCGCAACTTCAGGTTTCCAAATGTGAGGTACTACTATCTGGGGTTTCGGCTTGCTTGCTCTATCACATAGTTCGCGAGTGAGAACTACATCCAGAGTTGCTTCAACGAGCAACCAACGGCATAATCATGATTATTGATTGACCATCTGTAGCTGCAATGTGACTTATGCCTGAACAAATCATCAAAATCTTCATCTCATATCGCCGTGATGACAGCCAGTATGTGACCGACAATATCCACGATCATTTGATTCGCCACTTTGGTGAGGAGAATGTGTTTCTGGATGTACAGAGTATCCCCTTCGGCGTCGATTTCCGGCAATACCTTGCTGAACAGGTGGCGGGCAATGACGTGGTGCTGTGCATCATCGGCCCCAATTGGGCGCGTCTTATGAAGGAACGAGCCAGCCAGCAGAACGACTTTGTACGTATCGAGATTGAAAGCGCTCTGGAGCAGAGAAAACTGATAGTCCCGGTACTGGTGATGGAAGCGCAGATGCCAAATTTTGCGGATTTGCCGCCCAGCATTGCACCCCTGCAATGGCTGCAAGCGGCTACGATCCGTCGCAAACCCGACCTTGAAAGCGATTGTGCACGTCTGGCAAAAAGCATTCGCCAGTACATCAAAAAGACACCTGCCCTAAGCACTGATGACATCAACAGAGGCAAACTGGCCGAAGACAGCCGCGCTCTGCAAAGCCAACCAGTCATTGAAGAGGAAGATGACGGCGATTCAATAACGGCAATGGCGATTGCCTTGCAGCAAGCCTTTCAAGACAGTGACTTTGAATATATTGGGGATCAGCCTTTTTCCGATTCGACCCTGCCAGCTTCCCATGACATCCTTCCCCCTCCCTTTGACTGGATTGACATTCCAGCCCGGCAGGTGACACTCAAGGGTGCACATGGTACATTTAATGTTCCAGCCTTCAACATCGCTAAATATCCGGTGACCATTGCCCAATACAAAGTTTTTATGGACGACAACGGCTACACGACAGACCGCTGGTGGACCAAAAGCGGCTGGCACTGGATACAAAGGGAAGGGCATACAACACCTGACTACTGGAATTATGAAAAGTGGCACTCTCTGTGGCATTCTGACCACCCGGTAGTCGGTATTTCGTGGTTTGAGGCATACGCCTTCACCCAATGGCTGAGCGAAAAGACAGGCGAGAATATCTTCTTACCGACTGAGTGGCAGTGGCAACGTGCGGCACAGGGCAGCGATTATGATCGAATCTATCCCTGGGGTAATGACTGGAATAGTTCACGCTGCAATAATGATGTTGATGGGCGAGACTGGCAAAAACGGCGCGATCAGGGCAATACCACGTCGCCTGTGACCCGGTATGAAGGTAAGGGGGACAGTCCGTTCGGGGTGGTAGATATGGCTGGCAATGTGTGGGAATGGACCAATTTAGAATCGGAAACGGCCCAACCTGTTGATACAGAAGATACTAATGTGAAACGGGTCATACGCGGCGGGTCCTGGTATGATAACAATATTGCGACTTTCCATGTCACATATGGTCTCGGTTTCTCTCCAGATGCCAGAGGCTTCGGAATAGGGTTCCGCTGCGCTCGTTCTTCACGATAGTTCTGAAATTCTGTATCCTGTACTTCTGTTTTTCTGAAAGCACCGCAGGCGCGAATAGCCCAAATTTGAATGTAGGGAGGCTGCAAGCGACCTCCCTACAAGGGTTGTGTGCAGGGACGCCCTGTTGGGCGTCCGCCGGAAATTACACCTGACACCCCTATCAGTCACAATCACAACTCATAAACCAGAAATTAATTTATTAAATGAATAAATTCCCGCTCAGATGATCGTGTCCGGGCGGGATTTTTGAATTAATTTATAAACTTTATAAATTAATTCACAGAACCAACTTAGCTCAATTCCCGTACCGATTTAATCCAGCGGAATGGGCGTTTCTTCTGGCATAGTAATGACATCGACGGTGAAGGGCAGCGATGGCGACACGAAAAAGCCGATGATGGGAGCCAGCCCCACGCCGTCAAAATTGGTCACATAGATGTGGTCATTGAGATACGCCACATCACTGGGTTCGCGGAATTCCTCGGCAATCACAAACCCGCTCTGATCCATGAGCCGGGCGACCTTATTCACGTTGAACATGGTGAAGATGATTTCGCCGTCTTCGGTGATAGTGAGGCCGTCTAACTCGCGTTCGCTGTCCTGATAAATGACCTGATGTGGCTCCAGTGGTTCGCGTTCCGCCGCAAATGGCACACGGTAAATCGTGCCGGAGGCGGTATCCGCGATAATCAGCGCGTCGTTGATGGGATCATATTCGAGTCCGGTCGGGCGGGGCGTTTTGTTATCGACTTCGGGTAGTTCCCACCACTCCTGAATCGAGCCTTCCTCGTCGATATAGCGGACGTTGGAGTGCTGTGTATCGGTGAAGTAGAGGATATTGGTGGTCGGGTCAACGACGATGTCATTGGGAATATCGTCTTCGCCGATGCCGGAGATCGTATCAACGGCAGCGCCGTCGGCAGAGATTCGCTTGAGGCGTGATGTTCCCTCACGCGGATCACAATCGCCCCGATCTACGACATAAAGATTGCCGTCGTTATCGAAGGCCAGCCCACCCGCTGCCCCCACGTCATCCCCATCATACCACGTGCTGCGTTCACCCTCCGGCGTGATTTGCCAGATAGTTCCCGTGCAAAAGCTGCTGACGTAGAGATTATCATCCGGGCCGACGACAATGCGCAGGGGATGAGCATCATCGCCCGGTAGTTCGACCAGCGTGTGCACGGTCGCGCCATCGAGAACGGTTTCCGGTTCACGCCTATCACCCAGCGACTCCCGAATCAAGAAGACGGTAAAGCCGCAGACGACGACAATCCCGACCGTGAATAGGCCCATAAAGAAGATGATGCGCCGCACCCGCGACTGCTGCTGTTCACTCGTTAACTGATTCATATTACTTTCTCCCTGAAATGAAAAACAGGCTGGAAACGGCTAATCCAACCTGTGTTGTGGCGGAGAGGGTGGGATTTGAACCCACGACAGAGATATTCTCCCTGTACGCGCTTTCCAGGCGCGCGCATTAGGCCAGACTATGCTACCTCTCCGAATGCCTGGTTATTATACAATGTACACCCCCCAAGTCAAGCGCAATCGGTGGTGAATCGCCTATATTAGCCACTCGCAATATCGTACTGGATTTACTACACTTATCCCGAAACGCGATATGTGAAATGAAGACACAAACCCCCTCTGTCGCTAGCGCGACATCTCCCCCATGTTTGGGGGAGACTGGACCAAGACCACTTATCGTGACGACCGTGGCGTTGCAACAAGTTCCCTCCCCATGCATGGGGAGGGTTAGGGAGGGGTCAGATAGGTTCAATTTCCAAAACGATTTCACATAGAACGTCCCGAATCAAGGAGGAATACCGTTGAAACGTCTATTGCTGTTACTACTCGCAGGAATTTTATTCGCGACCCCGACAATCACCATCGCCCAATCCGATGAGGCACAGGCCCGTATCGATCAGGCGATGGCTGATTTGAGTGAGCGTTTAGGCATCACCATTACCCGTGAAACACATTTCTGGCAATGGTCAGAGCGTGTCTTTGATGATGGCAGTCTGGGCTGCCCCGTGCCGGGACAAACCTACACGCAGGGTCAGGTGGTAGGCTATAGCGTCCAGATAACCGTTGGTACCACTGTTTACGACTATCGCCTGAGTCCCGATGGCAGTCTGATGGTGCTATGTGGCGAGGATGGCAGCCCCATTGATCGCACCGATCAGGAAGTTCCACCCTCACCGACGCCTATCGCCACCGCAACCCCACAAATTCAACCCGTCCCGGAGGCGATGTGGTATGCCTGGGTGTATCTGGATGGTACCGACCTGCTGTACCTGCTGACTCCAGAAGGCCCGATTGCATCCATCCTGCGACCCGCCCATCCTAATGAAGCCACGCCGCGCGAGGTGCGCATGGTGATTTCACCCGATGGGCGTTATCTGGTACAGACTCACGCCCTCGCATCGGGGAATGATGTGCTGTCCATTTACGATTTTGCGACCGGGGATTTTCAGATTGTGAATGTTGCGGTTGGTGAAACAGCCCACCTCGGATATTCGGTGAATGATCTGGCTGGCCCCGCCGGATATACCCACATTTTCAATTATCCGTCGGATAGAGTCGTGGTTGGCCTGTCCAATGTTGAAGCTGGAACATGGCGGCTGGTGGTGATTGACCTCGACACGGGCACGTTCCTGAACCAGCTCAGCAATACTGATCTCGCCGCCAAACTGCCTGACGGAGCCGACGAACTGCTGGTTGATGCCGTGACAGGACCCGGCAATTTCTTTGTACGACCGCTGTACTTTGACGGTGAAGGCCGTTTCCATGCCCAGCTTATTCTGGCAAATGCGGGGGGTGGCGAGATTGTACCTGCCTTCCAGTGGAATATTGCAGCAAACACCGTCAGCGATAGTTTCTACAACAAGTCTTCGCTTGATATTCTGCCCGACGATGGCACAGCGCTATTTACCTATCTTGATGAAGATCTGGGTTTTCTGGAGCCAGTCGGGCCTTTCAGTCCGCGCAACACCATCGGAATTCAGCGGCCTGAACAGCAAGAATCAACGCCGGTCTATGTCAATACAGACTTCTTCATCTTCAGCCAACAGTGGGCGGACGATGGCAGCTATATCGCCTTTGAAACCAACAACATTGAGTTCAGCGAATCGCGCTTCCTGCTCTTTGAGTTGGGGACTGAACCCAACAGTGCGCTGCTGCTGCCAGAAACCTATGAGCAGATTACAGGTGTTCCGGGCGGCATCATCGCCTATGACCAGATGCGCATTGTGTATCACAACACCGACAGTGAGAGTTCGGTAGTCTGGGACGTGCCGCCGCGCAATGGTGAGGCACATATCATCTGGGCACAGCCGCCCAACCGTGAACCCCAACTGGCGCAGCTTGATTTGAGCGAATTGGGCAATCAAGTACCCGCCGACGAGGGCGCACCACCCCCTGCTGTCCCGACCG
>JAKEEQ010000074.1 GCA_022616515.1 Chloroflexota bacterium
AATGTCACCAGCCCGGCACGCGCAGCCATAAACGCGCTGAACATCCCCACACCCGCGTACAAATCCAGCACAGCATCATGTTCGGTGAGCGCCAGCATATCCAGCACTGCGGCGACAAGGTTCTCGATTTGGGCGACGTTGGCACGAAATGAGCCGCCTGCGGTCACGCGAAACAGGCGCTTGCCGACTTCGTAATACACCACCGCATCCCCCACCAGATTGACCGGCTCATTATCCGGCAGAATCACATTGACACTGGTAGGCAAATCCGCGGTCAGTTCGGGGGCTTCTTCGCTGCTCATGGTGATAATCAGCATGGTTTCGCCATCACTGCCACGCCACAATGACAGACGCTGCATATCGTCGTAGTCAATCTCGATGATGTCATAAAGCACCTGCAAATCGGGATGCAGCACATGGCAAGTCGTAATCGCGTGAATTGTGCGCCCATCAATACGATGCAGGCCAAGGGTGCCAGCACTGTCGCGCTCAAAGCTCATGTTAAAGTTATAGCCCCACTGCTGCGGCGATGGCAGCACCGGGCGGATGGCCCTATCCAGCACATCGTCTTCAAACTTGCCGAGGCGATAGAGTTGGTCTACCAGCACATCCTGTTTCAACAGCAACTGCGCGGGATAAGCGATATGCTGCCACTGACAGCCCCAACATTGCCCGGGCCCAAAATGCGGACACTGTGGAAACACACGGTCAGCCGAGGCATCAACCATTTCAATCCCTTCGGCAAACAACACACGGCCTTTTTCCTGCACGACGCGCACCTTGAGATTTTCGCCGGGAATGGTATAGGGTACAAAGACTATCCGCTGGTTGTGGGTGCCGAGGGCATAGCCGCCATGAGCCATGCCATTCAGTTTGAGTTGAAATATCGTGCTATCGTGGGGGGTGCTGTCGGCTTCACTGCGCGAACCTTTACGATACGTGCCGCGGGGTCGGCCTTCGCGCTTGGGACGGGGTTTGCCGGGTTTGTAGGGCAGTTTCGGTTTGGGCATAAGCCTCCAGCTACGTTTTTCTTTTAACCTCATTCTACCTGATGTACCGTCTCGAAAGAAATGCGAGAAATGAACCACCTTTGCCAAAAAGGATGAAAATGTAGAGGCGGACCCGTATGTTTTCACGCATCAAGCTAACGATGTTTCAGCCTCACTTCTGCGGGAGGGTCACAGACCCTCCCCTACGTTTGAACCCATTTTTTTCATGTGTAGGGCGGGTTTCAAACCCGCCCGCAGGTTCAAATGGGCTTATTTTGATGTCCGAGAACCCGTATGTTCGCCCGCTTGAAATCGTATTTTCAGAGGTGGAACGAAGACAAAGATTCACAATCAAAAATACCCTTTGCGCCTTTCTATCTTTGCGCCTTTGCGTAAAAAACGAAAAAGCCCCGGCTGTTGCCAGCACAGGGCTAATTGTCGTCGGGCTGAACCTGCATTTAGGGGAAGCCGAAAGGATATTTGGGGAAGGGTCAACACACCCGACGAATATTCACTTAGTCGCCGCGAGATAAATCGCTATTGGGGGAGATAGTGATTACTCGCTGACTGCATCACTACAATAGCCGCAAGATGTTACAAAATTTCAACGCAATTGTAAACAAAGTGTAATCTCGGTCTGGAAGTGAAATTGTAGGGGCGATTCATGAATCGCCCTTGCACCCGACAAGATTGTTTTCAGGAAATACAACAAAAACGCGAGTCGGCTTGACTCGCGCTGGTTGTTCTGGTTAGCGGCGTTGCAGACGCAGGCGCTGCATTTTGCGGACGTGTGCGCGGATACGCTGGCGCACTCGATTGAGTTGTGTTTTCGACATAGGCTGTTTTCTCAGACGATTGTTTGTGCAATAGTTCACAAGCGTCAGTGTAGTGCTTTATTTCACAAATTGCTAGGGTAATGTGGCTATGTTTTGGGGGAAGAATTAATCAGAAGTAACCAATCCCACTGCGAAGCGAGCAGCGATTTCAGCCAGCAGCACGGTCATATAGCCTTCCGCGGGACAGGCATACACACCATCGTCAACATAATCAACCATGTCCCCGCGTTGTACTCGAAGTCCAACCCGCCCATAAGCATTGTTGACAATTTGTACCTGCCATTGCTGTTGCCGATGGTCATAATCATGCACACGCTGCGACAGGCGGGCGCTGCTGTTGAGCCAGTCGTGATAAACCTGCTGAAAATCGGGCGGCTCAACGCGGGCAGATTGGGCGCGAATCAGGGCATAAACCCAATTTCGCAGCACATCGCCAAAACCCGCCACGGCATATTCCACCTCGACCACTTTGAGGCCGATACGCTCATTAATGCCGTACAGCCCGTTGCGAAAGAGTTCTTGCAAGGTATCGGCTGTCGCCAGCACATTGGCAATAGTCAGCTTTTCCGGTACGGTGTCCAGTATCGCCTGCCGCAGTTCATTCATCTCGGCCCCGGCCTTATCAATCGCCGCCAGACCCGTAAAATCTTTCGGCTCGAACAACGCCACGCTGAATGTTTCCGGGAGGCCATGCTGCTGGCGATAGGCTTTGACGTTGATGAATTCGTGTGATTCTCCGTCGGTGGTCAGGTGCAATGTGAGAACCTCCTTAAGAATCGAACCGTAGAGGCGCAGAGAAAATGTAGGGGACGACCTATGTGTCGTCCCGAACAGGCGAACACGCAGGGGTTCGCCCCTACACATGAAGCAGCACGTTCAGAACAGACGCAGAGAAAATGAGGGAATTGAATACAGCTAGTCGTGGTTGAGCGTCCCGACCAGCGCCGCTAACATACCCTGTGGGTCGCTCACGATTTGTGCGCCATCGGCAATCACCGCTTGCGTGCCGCTATCAACAGGCGAAATGGCCGCCCACTCTGCTGTGGTCAGCCCGAACTCAACTTCTAACCCATTCTCATAGAATACACATTTGCTCTGAACAGGGCCCCAATCTTCGTGTTGTATTTCCAGCATATGCCCGAAGGTTTCCGGCCACTGGTTGTCGCCAAGATAGTGCCACGGTGTCTCACAAATCAAGATTAAATCAATATCCGACTCATCGTGTGCTGTACCTCGCGCAAACGAGCCAACCAATAATACGGCGAGAATGTCCTCATGATTGGCTAGCCACTGCTTCAACTGGTTCAAAAATGGGTTAATGTCGCGCAGTGAGTCATTTATCCCTCATATTATCGGACACGATAATGCGCTTCAAGAATTCGTGGGGATTGACCCAACGGCGTGCAAGCGGTCACGCGGCTCATCACACCTCAGCCGGGCGTGAGGCCAATGGTAGTTCCACCCAGAAGATGCTGCCCCCTGTTGCCGGACATTCAACACCAACCTGCCCCGCCTGCAATGCCATCATCTCTTTCACAATCCACAAGCCAAGGCCGGTGCTGGTTTCGCCATTCGTCGGCTCTGTGCTGATTTTGTGCCTGTTGAACGGCTGGAAGAGATAAGGACGTTCGCTTTCCGGGATACCCGGCCCCTCGTCAATGACGTGCAGCCGCCATAAACCGTTGACCATTTCGGCGCTGAGGGTGACGGTGCTGCCACGCGGGGAATATTTAATGGCGTTGCTCACCAGATTGCTCAACACTTGCAGCAAGCGGTTGGCATCGGCCATGATGGTGCCTTTAATATTATGAGCGTGAAAGCTGATGTTTTTGTTATAAGCAGCGACGGCGTACTGATTTAAGACCTGTCGCACAATAGTCATTGCTTCATACGGGCGCAAGTTCACCTGCATGTCGCTGTCGTTATCGAGGCCGCTATCCAGAAAATCTTCGACGACACGCAGCATCGCGTCAAGGCTATCTTGCGCCATATTGACCAATTTTTGAATCCGTTCGGGGTCATGAGCCTGTTTCCGCATGACGTTCATCAACAATTTCAAGTTGCTGAGAGGGTTTTTGAGGTCGTGCGAAGCCACCTGCATCATCCGAACTTTGACTTCGTTGGCATGGGTTAGCTGGACAATCAGGCTGCGGCGTTCGTCCATAAAGCGCTTGATGCTGACCTGCGTGTTGACCCGCGCTTGAATGACATCAATATCCACGGGCTTGCTAACGTAGTCATTGGCCCCCAGACGAATACCCCGTGCTACTTCCGGCAGTTCCGTAATCGAAGAAATCAGGATAACAGGCAATTCTGAAATATCTTTGTCACTGCGAATAATTTTGAGGACATCCAAACCGGTCAGTGTGGGCAGCACAATATCGAGCAGCACCACATCGTATTCATTAGTCGCCAGCATTTCCAGAGCCTGACGGCCATCCACAGCCGTATCAAGGTGGCAGGTACGCTGGAAGATGCGCGTGAGGAGATGAATATTATAAGCATCATCATCAACAACCAGCAAACGCGGTAGTTGGTGTGGTGAGAACATAGACTGCATGGAATACCCCTGACTCACTTGTAATGAACAAACGCGATTATCCCAACCGCGAATTTATTGCGCGATAGCCTGTACTTATCTCAATTATATTCAAAAAGGGCAACAGAACGAGAATAATTGATGCTTGTTCATCATAAGTCATCCCCGGCAAAACCGCAAGGGGGCGCGGCGATGACTCACAGCAGTCGATATTGTGCCAGTTCATCGTAAAGTGCCTGACATTCGGCGACCAGTGGCTGCAACTCGTCG
>JAKEEQ010000075.1 GCA_022616515.1 Chloroflexota bacterium
GCAGCAAATCATCCAGCAGGGCCGACGCATTCTGGTCAAGGCCGGTATACGGCTCATCCAGCAGTAAAATCGGCGGGTCATGCAGCAGGGCACGGGCAATCGCCAGCCGTTGCAGCATCCCGCGTGAAAAGGTGCGCACAATATCACCCGCCCGTACCTTCAAGCCGACGGTATCCAGCATTTCCTTAACACGATCTTCACGGGTGTCTTCTGGCAGGTCATACAGCCGGGCAAAAAACATCAGATTTTCTTCAGCCGACAGCGAATCGTAGAGGAGGGGAAGATGGCTCACCACGCCAAGCTGTTTGCGGATAGCGGCGGCTTCGTTGGGCAGTTCCCAGCCGCCAATCGTCACGCGGCCACTGCTGGCCCGCGATAAGCCGCTCAAAATACGCAGCAGGGTCGATTTGCCGGAGCCATTAGGACCGAGCAGTGCCAGAAATTCGCCCTGTTTTACCGTCAGGTCAATACCACGCAGCACTGGATAGAACCCGTAGGATTTTACCAGTTTGTCGACGACGATCATGCGGCCTCATCTACTCTGCGACGTGCTACGAACCAGACTACACCCAGCAGCAACAGCAGTCCACCCGCCAGTGCGAAAATCAGCGGGCTGATTCCGCCGTTGTCATCATCCGACCGCTCATTGACCGAGGTCCGCTGGCTCTGTGGCGGTACTCCACCCAACGAGAAGATCACATTGGCGGCATTGTTCTCATCAACTTCGATGGATTCCGTCTGGTCATAGGCCACGTAGGTAACCCCCCGGTCAGTGATCGTGTCTTCAGATTTCTGGTGATAATCACTTTCGACGAAAACCGTGCCGTCCGGGACCCAGATGGTCAGATTGGTGACCGCCACCGGAAACACTTGATGGATGATAGCTCCCAATTCATAAGGCATGAAATAGGACACGCTGATGGTATGCGGTACATTGGGCAAAATGGGTGCTTGATCGTGAACCAGCGGGATAGTGGCCGCTTCAAAGCGCAGCATCTGCGTTCTGGTCTGGACGCCCTCTTCGATGAGCGGCGCGACGTTATAAGCTCCAACCGGCAGTTCAAACGTGAAGGACGGCTCCTCGCCGTAAAGAATCCGGTTACCCACATTCAGAATGGTCATTTCAAAGATTACCGCGACGCCGATTTGCTCCACATTTTGAAAGGCGATAATCATATCTCCGGCCAGAATACGCATTTGCGCCGGGTTAATGGTGGTTGTGGTTTCGTAAAGGGGGAATTCGATGAATGACGCTTCCGAGGCGGGCACGGGCAGCGATACTTGCGGCAGTCCGGCGTACGTGGTGGTCACGGCGTAGGTGTGATCATCACCCATCACTGGCACACCGGCAAAGCTGAAGCTGTAATCCGGCCCGGCGGTGGTATTAAATTCCTGTACGACCACATTATCCGGCCCGATGATCACCAACTGGAGCGGGAGATTTTGCGGGAGGGGCGCTCCGTCAATCGTTCCCTGTACAACCTGCCCATTGATGGTGAAAGTCTCCTGCGCAGTGACCGGCACTGGCAGGAGAAGCATCACAACAAAAAGGATCACTAAAATTCTCGGCATCTACGCCTCACGTCTGCGTGCGATGGCGGCTTCAATAGCAGAATCCGTTTTCTTAACCTCTTTGCGACGGCGCTCGACCAGTGTTTCCAGATCGTCATCGGCTTCAAACAGTTCAGCTTCGATCTTATCCAGCCGGATCAGGATACTTACTCCGCGCCCGATAAGCATCTTGCGCTGCTGGGCATAGACATCATAGTCGATTTTATCAGTGTCAAAGTCAAAGTCGAGGTCTACGATACTGTCCAGAACGCGGTTCAGGCGATTTCGCAGGTCATCGGCCTGATAGCGCAGTTCCTCGCCGCGTTCCGCCCCGCCACCCCGATAAATCGGCGCGAAGGTGACGAATAACGCTCCAGCAAGCAGAATAGCCCCAATCAGGACAGCAGCAATCTCCATTTTTCACCTTATCCCATATCCAGAACGCGGTCGATCTCGGCCCGCAGAGTCGCCTCAGATGGCGGACCTGCAAAATGGCGCTGAATCATACCGTTGCGGTCAATGATAAACGTCTCAGGATAGCCGGTTGTGCGGTATTCGTCCTGAATGCGGTCACCGACATCCAGTCCATTCGGATAGGTGATGCCATACTGGGCGATATAATCGACGGCAACATAATCCGGGTCTTTAGCGTTGATGCCGACAAACATCACGCCCTTATCACGATATTCTTCTGAAACACGGACCAGCATCGGGGCTTCTTCGTGGCAGGGTGGGCAGTTGCTTTGCCACACATTGATGACCACGACCGCCTCACCGCGATAATCGGACAGCTTAAATTCATCGCCCTCATAGGTGGTGATGGTGAAATCAGGTGCTTCGCCGGATGTTCTGGTATCAAGGCTGTTCTGGTAAATTCCCCAGCCAGCGACAGCCAGCAGCAGCACGACCGCGACGGCAATCACCACCATGAAAGGGGAAAGCTTGAACCTCGACGTGGTTTCGTCCTGAGGGACTACTTCTTCAGCGTATAGATCTTCGACGTATGGGTCAGAAGTTGTCATATTTTCTCCTCCAACAGCCTCATGAATCGTTCAAGATATTCTAGATCAACATTATCCGGCACAGGCCGCTCAAACCCCTCAAGCGTCCCGGCTTCCTGAGCCGCCAGTAATGCTTTGGAATTTTGACCCCGATCCCAGCGGCTGACAATCACTCCGATACCGATCACCAGCACTAAGAATGCGATGGCAGGCATAATGTAGGTGAGCAGCTTGTCACCGTCATCCACCGCCGTACCAGATACCTTATCACCATAGCGGTTGGCGAAAATGGTGCGGATTTCCTCTTCGGTACGGCCTTCGGATAGATACACGGCGATTTCCTCGCGCCAGACGCGGCATTGGCTGGACGGGCAGTCCGCCAGCGGCACACCCTGACACACATCGCAGTACATCTCGCGTGAGATTTCGTATACCTTATCGGGATCGACGCCGGGGGGATATTTGTCGCCGCCCTGCGCCTGAATATCCTCAGCACCCGCTACAACAACCAGAAACAGCGCCAATAGAATGAGCACATATCTCTTCATTGTGGTTTGATTTCTTCCTCTAACTCCTAAAGCTCCCCTTTACCCCCTCTCGGTCTCCCCCGCAAATGGGGGAGAGGTTTCCGGTTCCCTCCCCCCCAATTCTCCCCATTTATGGGGAGATGTCGCGCTAGCGACAGAGGGGATGGGAGGGTCAGGGTGGGGTAAGTCTGTTCTCTCAAAAAGTGCCGCCCCCTCCCACGCCGGAAGGGAGTTGTCTACCCCTATCATAGACACTCTCCGTGACAGGGGTAGTGTTATTTTGCATTGATTGGCCGGTCGTTAATCACCTGCGCTGGCAGCGACAGTAACCGGACGCTGGCGTGGGCTACGCACCCGAACACGGGCCGCTTTCTCTTCGTTGGTCCACACCGCCATCATGGTTCCAAACGCCATCAACACGCCGCCAAACCACACAAAAGTGATCAGCGGATTGTAGTATACGCGGAAACTCACCCGATCACCTTCCCAGAAGGTCAACAGGACATACACGTCTTCCTCAATGCGGCTGTAAGCTGCCGAAATCGACATCGGTGAAGCATTTCGGAAAATATCACGCCGTGGGCGAAGCTTAGCTATCTGACCGCCATTTTCATTCAACAATGTAACATTTGCAATCATCATTGTGCGATTGTCTTCGGCAACTGCTGTGAAGGCATCGTCATAGCGAATGGTATACTCGTTGATGGTAGCGGTCTGTCCGGGATCAAGTGTAATATTGCGCACGTCCTGGAAAATGGTGCTGCCAATGATCCCGATGCCCATAAATACGACGCCCAGATGGATGATGTATCCACCATAACGACGCCGGTTGCGCATCATCAGATTGATCGCCGCGATGGGATAAGCCTCGCCATGTGCCCGGTAGCGGGCCATTGCACCCTTGTGGATTTCAAGCAGCGTAGCCGTCAGGGCAAACGTCAACAGGGCCATGCCAATCATCGCGCCGACATCGGCATCGTAGACCAGCATGATGAACAGCGGTCCCAGCAGACTGAGCACGGTCGGGATAAGTATCGCTCGACCGACACGCTGAGCCGTCGCCCTCCGCCATGCCACCAGCGGCGCAACCCCCATCAGGATAAAAATGATGCCAAACAGCAAACCAATCGGTGACAACGCCCCGATGATTGGGATGTTCTCAACGACCGGAATACGACCTTCATAAAAGGGGCGTCCATAGTTGATAACGGATTCACGCAGGCCAAGCCCGACCATGAAGTCGGTGATTTTCTCGGCCCATGTTCCCCAGAATACAAAAGCCGTGACCGTCAGGAACACGAGATTGTTGAGCAGGAAAATACTCTCGCGGCTCAACAGGCTTTCGATTTCGTGGTCGCCCTTGAAAAAGCCCTGCCCATCGCGCCAGATATACAGGCCAATGCTCAGGATAGCCGTCACTGCTAAAAATGACATCATCGGAACGGACAGCGGGCTTTCGGCAAAGGAGTGAACACTGCTGAGGAGGCCGGTGCGAGTTGCCATCGTGCCAAAAACCACCAGCAGATAGGTGGTGATAATCATAATCATATTCCAGGCTTTGAGCATCCCGCGTTTTTCCTGAATCATGACGCTGTGCAAAAAGGCCGTGCCGGTCAACCATGGCAAAAATGCCGAGTTTTCGACCGGGTCCCAGCCCCAATAACCGCCCCAGCCTAACACGTCATAAGCCCAGCGACCACCCAGAATCAGACCCGCCGACAGGCAAATCCACGCAATCAGGGTCCAGCGTCGCACCACCCGAATCCATGAGGGTTCCATCTCGCCCTTGATAAGCGAAGCAATCGCAAATGCGAACGGCACAATGAAGCCGGTGAAGCCGAGATATAGAAACGGGGGATGAATAATCATCCCCCAATGACGCAGCAGTGGATTAAGGCCCTGTCCATCATATTCCGAAATGCTTTGCAGGAAAGGTGCGCCGCCAAAGTCGGGCGCGATAACGTTGGAAGTGCTGTAGTCGGTGTACGTCTCTCCAGCGCTGGTGGTTGCCAGCCAGGGATAGGCTTCGACTTTGCCCTCCGGGGCCAGCAGGGCTACCTCACGGGTAAAATCCTGACCGCCCGGCGATATCCAGAAGCGCTCAAACGGATTCTCGAAGATGAAACTGATCATCAGGAAGAAGGCCAATGTGGCACTCATCACCACCACAACCCAGCCCATCAAGCGCCGCTGGCTGCGCCATGCAAATATGACCGCCAACACCGAAAAGGCACTGAGCATCCAGCCATAAAACATCAGTGAACCAGCCTGCCCACCCCACAGCGCCGTGATCTTCAGGTGATCAGGTTGGGTGTTGGCCGCAACGCTGCTGACGTAGACGATGCTGTATTCCCCGGTCCACTGTGCCCAGATTAAAATCAGGCACGAGGCTGTCAGGAGCGGTAGGGTAAGGAGCAGTGCGTTACGTGAACCCACCAACCAGCCCGGTTGTTTGCTAATCTCCCCGACCAGCGCGGTCACGACGGCGATGATCGCCATTACGAGCGCGAGGCCCAATGTAATGATGCCAAGTTCTGCAATCATGTGTTATTCCTGTTTATAAATAAGGGGCAGTAAGTTCTTGTTCCCTACTACCCCCTGTTTGATTTATGCCCTGTGTTCTATTTGAAATAGATTTCGGGATTTGGGTCTTTCTAACCCCACCCTGATTTTCTCGGCCCATGTTCCCCATAAATGGGGAGGGAACTGATAGAGCCGTGAATCCCTCTCCCCATTTATGGGGAGATGTCCGAAGGACAGAGGGGAAAAGAAATGTTGCGCAACTATCTCCCCCGCAAACGGGGGAGACACAGAGGGGGTGCTTGTCACTGGTTTCATCAACAGCTAGTCTTGAAACCCATCACGCCGCGTCGTCTACGCTCTCTCCGCCTTCATCGCTGTGCTTGCTGGGGCACTTCAGCGTGAGTTCTTCGGCGTAGAAGACGTATTCGCCCTCGGCATTCAATTCCAGATGCCCGGTCATGATGGCCTGCGCCTTGTTTTCCAAAAGGTCTGGAATTTCGGCATTTTCATAAATGACCTGAATTTGTTGGCGTGTCGGGTCTTCGACCGCTGCCGCCAGCACGGCATCAATTCCGCCTGCTTCACGGATTTCGTCGTTGTCACGGGGGATGTGGGCTACCACAAAATACAACGTGCCGGTCTGCTGGTCAAATTCATAATCACCAACAACCGCGCCGGTCAAGCGAATGTTTTTGCCCAGATTCTTATCGGGATCGGCCATCACCTCATCAACGGTCATGTAGTAACGACTGCCAAGTCCGCTGAAAATAAGGTAGCCGATGACAGCTATCAATGCCACTCCGGCAAACAGATAGACACGACGTTGACCGCTGCGAGGGCGGATTTTTTCCGCTAATTCAGGTGTCTTTTCCCAGTTATCCATACAACCATCCTCATAACTTATGTCTTGCTTATTGAACGGCCCTGTCCGACAGGTCTTACGCAGCCGAGCGGCGACTCGCGGCGAGATATGCCCCGCCAACCGCCAGTACTGCACCAAGCCCCAGAACGATAATCAGGATGTCAACACCCTCTGGATTCTCCTCTCCTGCTTCAACTTCGAGGGTTCTCAGATAGATGCCCAGATCCGCCAGATCATCCTCAGACAGTGGACCCCCATTCGTTTCTCCAAATGCTGGAACAATACCATGCCCGTCACCAGTGTTCACCAGACTAATCACATCTGGATCATCCGGTGCAAAGGACGGGAAATTCTCCAGATCGAGGCCCCGTGCCTCGACGCCATGACAACCCAGGCAGTTTTCAGCAAAAACAACTGCGCCGTGTTCGGCGCTTTCGATATCTGCCACTTCGATTGGCCCGGGTTCAATGTTTGGTTCGGGCAGGGCAGGCGTTTCGGCGCGGGGATTGTTCCAGGTCTCCATGTAGGCAATAATGTCGTCAATCTGCGCTGTACTCAGAGGACCGCCTGCGTCTTCGCCATAACCGGGCATTGCGATGTCATTTTCGATGTTTGAGTCATAACCGTTGGTGATACGCCCTTTGACGAAGTTAGGGTCATAGTCCGTAATGGCGGTAAAACCTTCACCGGGGGCGATGGCTTCACCCTGTGCGCCATGACATGCATTGCAATATTGGGCATAAAGTACCGCACCACGCAGCACGTCTTCTTCGAACGGTTCTCCCTCCTGCGCCCTCGTAGGCGAGGCGATCATCATCATGATCCCAATTCCAACAACCAGTAAGGCGAGTATAGAACGCAAATTAGTCCTCCAGGTGTGGGCAGGTGGTTGTGTCCAATTGTTAAGGTACCCCTATTATAACGTTTACCCCCGCAAATGGGAGTGCGAAATAGGCTTTGTATCACGCTGTACTAAATGTAACCGCTCCATGCCAATTTCAAACAGTGTCATTCGTCACTGAGTTAACAGCCAATCGTGACTGTACACTCAATGACCCTTCAGAAGTACCATTCCTAGTCTATCGGTTTACTGTTGCCTGTGCAACAAAATTTACACAAATTTATGACGCAGCCGTTTTCCACGCGATGACTTCCCCGGACTAAGAAGGTGACACTTTAGGGAAATTGCCCGATGGTGTAGGACTCCGCCACATCAAGGCCGCGCTAAGCAAGGGGGTTCGGGTGCTTTAACTGGCGGACGAACAACGGGGCGTCCCTACCCACGCCATCGTTGTTCGTAGGGACGCGCAACGGCACGTCCGCTTATTGATTGCCTTCCTTGACAATCTACACAATGGTTTTTGTCCGCCCATCTTAAGACTGTTACCTGCCAGGTAGGACGCGCGTGATTTGGCAGGATTATTGTTCCAACAATATGCCACTAAGTCGGTATAGAGGCTGCGATATATAAATGTAAAAGCGCAACTTCCGGGCAGAAAGGAGGATTTCGTAATTTTTATGTGCCATTCGTCATGATAAGCATTTTTGGCACAGGTCTACAATGGGCAGGAGTCTACCCAAGTAGCTCGCCTAATATATTTAGAAAGGAAAACGTCAAATGTGGATCATCATTCTCGCCCTGTTGCTGCTGGGTGCGCAGGTCAACCTCTCCGGGCTGGTTCCGCTGCAAACCGAGGACCCTTCACCACCGTGGTGGGTCGGCGGCAGGCTCATCTGGCCTTTTGCCGAAGAAACCAATACACTCGTCACAGGTGATACGCTCAATACCCTCACGCCGCTGCTGTCGATTACGTCGGCCCTATGTTTTTTGCTGGCGGCGGCAGCCCTTTTGCGCTGGCGTGTACCAGATGAGTGGTTTCCGTGGCTCATCATCGCTGGAGTCGTGCTCTCAATAATGCTGCAAATCATCTGGTTCTCCGGCTGGTCTATTTTCCCGCTCGTTGTGAATATTGCGCTGCTGTGGGCATTATTTGGCAGCCACATCACCGTTGAGAGCCTGCGTGGTGTGACAGCTTAAAATAGAGACGGGTGACGCCGTATATGCTGTATACTTGTACGCAATGTGTTCCGCAAGCGTGATTGCGAAATTGACAGGTAGAAATCGTATGACCGTCGAAGAACTTATCCAGCAGGCAGCATCCGTCGTCAAGCCGAAGCAAAACGGCGAATTCACCATCGCCAGCGTGGGCTGTGCGTTGCTCTCCGCCAACGGCAATCTTTATCTGGGTGTAAATGTCGATACGAGTTCCAGTATGGGCTACTGCGCGGAGCATAACGCCATTGGCACCATGATTACCGCCGGGGAATATACCATCGATACGGTGGTGGCGGTCTGGCTGGATGATAACGACAGCATCTACATCCTGTCGCCATGCGGACGCTGCCGCGCAATCTGGACGCCAATGTGATTCTGGATGTGGATAAGGTCGTGAAACTGCGTGAACTGCTTCCCTATAATGACTGGTTTCACGACATCAAACGGTCGCGCTAACCAATCACCCGCCACATAAAATCGTACATAAAGGGCCTTCAGTGCGCCAGCCAACCAATCTACTAACATTAACTTTGGTTGATAATTTGCTAATGTTTTAGTCAATAGTTAGCAATTCATTCCAGGCCATGATATTATCCTCCGTTAATTTAATTAGGACTTACGCAGTTGAGCCGGATGATTTGTTTTTATGTGACCCCACCCTAAATCCCTTTTCAGGGGTAGATATTTAATATAATGAGACAAGGTACATGCCGCATTTGGGCAAATGTATGATCTATGTGCTGTCCTTGTACGTGTTGGGAATGGTGGTGATGCGCCATTGTGGTCAGAGCAGCATCGCGGCGTTGGTGAGCGGGATGACCGGCAGCAGCTTTGGAGCCATGAAACAACACTTGCGTGAATTCACCTATGAAGCGGAGCACAAACGGGGTCGGCGTTGCCATTCACCGGGCCAACCTTCAGTGAGGAAATCCCGGCAGGCATCACCCATACTCCGCCAGAAATTCTCCGGTCGTCAGCACGGTGATCTCAAGCTGGTCTCTCACCGACAGCAGGTGATCATCATTAGAGACCAGCACCGCCCCGGCAGTGTCCGCCAGCGCCGCAAACCTGCGGTCACCAACATCGGGAACCTGCCCAAAATGATCTGGATGGACCTCACCTGTGTATTCATTTTCCGGCTGGAACAGATGCTCGAATCGCTCCCATGACAGTGGCGGAATCTTCTCAAGGATTTGGCGCGTCTCGGCACGGGTTGGCCCATTCCAGACGAACGTGAAGTCGCCATCCTCCACAGCCCGCACAATCGCGGCGGCATGACTGCGCGGATTGAAGCCCGCCGCCACAAACACATTCGTATCGAGCACAATTTTCATGACGTTACTATTAGGCCCGGCTGTAGGTTCCCATCAACTCCGCTTGATCGAGGATGAGTGGCTGGATGCGGTTAAACACCTGATCGCGGGTCGCGCCCTCCGACATGTCAACCTCTTCGCTCAAGGCATACAGGCGAAAATAATAACGGTGAGCGGGTCCACGCGGCGGGCATGGGCCACCATAAGCGGCTTTGCCAAAACTGGTGCGCCCCAGCATCCCACCCCCAGAATCGTCCCCTTCGGTAAGGCCATTGGCATCCGGCGGGAGGTTATAGAGCACCCAATGTGTAAACGTGCCGCGCGGTGCATCAGGGTCATCGCAGATCAATGCGAACGATTGTGTATCATCCGGCGCACCCGTCCATTGCAGCGGCGGGGAAACATTTTGACCATCACAGGTATATTTCGTGGGAATGGTTTGACCAGACTCAAATGCGGAACTTCTTAACATCAATGGCATCACAAAAACCCCTTAATATGTGGTTTTCAATGTCCCACCTATTTTAAACCGCTTTTGATAGACCGCCATTGGAGAGACGGGGCAGTCTTGCTGGACAGTGCGGGGTCGTCATCTCTGCCAAAACGATTCTTGCCCTACAGCCTCTAAACGGTTCCAAAATCGGAGTTATACTTCGGGATGAAGATTTGGCCTGTTGGGAAAGGATAAAGTAAAGCCATGAAAAAATTCATGGCAATGCTTGTAGTAGCAATGATGCCATTAATATTGGGAATGAATCTATTCCATGATGGCAGAATGTCAATAAGTACCAACTCTATGCTCATTACACCAACCGCAACTCCTGAAACCTTGAGTCTTGAGGAATATTGGAACATGATTGTAGATTGGCATAAATTGGATGTAACCTATTTCGTGCCACGTTGGAATGATTATCGAGTAGGTGAAACTGAGTTTCAAACCATCGCTCAAGATATTCAAGATATCTACAATCTTTCATCAAATGAGTTGGTTGTCTATGATGAAAAATTAGATATAACAGCACCGAACAATTATATTTATCCTGGTTATGCTAACATAAGCATTGCGGTTTTCTCGGATGACAGCCAGCCGCTCCCAAAATTGGAAATATATGGCTTGTATTTTCCTGTTAATCGATCAACACCAAGCGGTGAATATTATGTGCCATGTGATATCCAAGAAACGCTAACACCTGCTTCTGTATTGTCGGCAGAAGATTATCAACCATCGGCTATTTATTCAGCGAAAAGCGATACCACCCCTGAATTTATCGTCATATTTGCCTATGATTTAGGGGTTGCTTACCAGTATTATGGCAATGTTTTGCCCAATGATAGCTCACGAGAAGCGATCTGTAACGATATAGAAATCATTGGCGTTACCACCTGGGTTTACGATGATGAAAGCGGAGAAACCATTATTGAGCTGCTGAATAGAAAGTTAGAAGAAAACAATCTGAGTCAGCTCTATTTGGGAATGCGTGGCATAGATTTTGAGTTTTCTGAAATTGGCACAACAGATAAGATTGTCAGTCAAATTGAATCCATACAAGGCAGTAACTGCTTGCTGGATTTGATTTCGATCAGTGACTGACTCGACCACCGCCGGAGGACAACCTCACCCCATCTTCTCCTCTTTGATTTCCAGTAATCTCTCCAGATGGCGTTTGACCGTCTCGTCGTTCGGCACGAGTTCAAGGGCGCGGTTGTACAGTTCAATCGCCCCTTCGAGGTCCTTGTCCTGCTCGGCTTTGGAAGCCGCCATCGAGATCATCTCCAGCGCTCGCATCACCGACCCAGCCTTGACATGATGGTGGGCCACCACGACCAGTGCCCGCTCATTCTCCGGCAGTGACTCAAAATATTCGGCGACGGCGCGGTGCATTTTCTGGCGGTGATAGCGCGACAGGTTATCGTAGAGGGTGCGCCGCGTCACGCCATGAATGAACTGGTAGGAGCCATCCGGCAGCCGTTCCAGAATCTTGCCCTGCACCAGTTTCAGGAAATCCGCCCGCACGCTTTCTTCATTATCGCGTCCGGTCAGCGCCATGATAATCGGGCGGTCGAAGGGTATATCCAGTACAGCGGCATAGCGCAAAACTTCCTGCTGGTCGGTGGGCAGGCGGTCAATGCGGCTGATGATGAGTTCGCGGATGTCTTCAGTAAGGGCGTCAATGTCCACATCCTCGCGTAGTTCCATAATGCCTTTCGAGGTCAATACCTGATGGTTAATCTGCAAACTGTGCAGCAGCGACTCGATATAGAAGGGGCGGCCACTGCTGCGCTCCCACAGGAAATCCCCCAACTTCGGCCCGATCTCGCTGGCCCGGATAATTTTGACCGCCATCAGCAGCGTTTCTTCGTGGGTCAGGTCGGAAACTTCCAGACGCGGTAATTCGCGGGGCAGATTGACCTCGACAGGTTCCATAGTGTTAACGACAACCAGTGGCTTGTCGAAAATTTCGGTAAACAAGCGCTCGACGATTGCCAGCGTGTAAATGTTCATATCGTGAATATCGTCAATCACGAGCATGGTCGGATGTTTATCGCAGTAGGCGGAAATAAACCGCACGATGGCTTCTTCAAGACTGGTTTTGCGCTCCAGATCATCCCATACCCCGGCGGCCCCGGTGGTCGGTATTTCGGGGGACGTGATGTGACGGCGCACGGCTTGAAATAATCCGGTTGGCTCGGTGCGGAAGCGTTCATCCTCTTCCTGAAGTCCAGTCAGATCAAAAATGTTCTTGCCGGGTTGGACGTTGCCGCCGATTTTGATCTCGTCGGTAGACTTGCGCCGTACCGTATCGGCCAGATACGCTGACATCAAATCCATCAGGGCGGGAACGTTGCCCAGCCCCAGTGTGTGCAACTGCTCTTCAAAATAGGTCGTGCGATTCGTTTCGGCGGGCAGATCGTCCATGTCTAAAAGCTGGGCAATGATGGATGACCATGTCGTCTTGCGGTCATCCATAATCTGGGATGTACTCCAGGCGACTTTGAAACCAAAGCTTTCGGCACTGCGCACCAATTGGTGGGCCGTACGAGTTTTGCCAACGCCTGCATCCGCCACCAATGCCACCGCCCCGCGCACCCGCTGCTCCACGGCCCGCTTCAGCATGGCGGTGAGCGAGAGCATCAACAGGTCGCGCCCGATAAATGGCGTGTCGGACATGGCGGGAATTTCATCGGTGGATTTTTTGGTGCTGACCACGCGATACGCCTGAATGACATTGCTTTTGCCTTTCAGGGCCATCGGCTCAAGGGTCTCGGTGACAAAATCGTCACGAATGCGCTGCCAGGCTCGCGCACTCAACCAGATGTCGCCGAACTCGGACTTGCTCATCAGGCGGGCAGCCAGATTCACATCATCGCCCATCACGGTATATTCGCGGCGGGCACGCCAGCCCGCTTCCCCGGCAAACACATTGCCATGCGTGATACCGAAGCGCTGCTTGATGAACGGCTTGAGGTGAAGTTCCGGGGGCAGTTCTTCCAGCAGGCGTTCATTAAATTTTTCCAGTTCGCGCAGAATTTCCAGCGCAGTATAAACCGCCCGCTGCGGGTCATCGGGGTGGGCAACGGGTGCACCAAAGGTGGTTAACATCTTGAAGCCGCTTTTATAGGGGTCGGTGCGGGTCAATACCCCGCCGTAGGAGGCGATAATGCGCTGCACAATGGTGTAGTAGCGGCTGAGGATGCGG
Organism: Chloroflexota bacterium; assembly: GCA_022616515.1. Taxonomy (GTDB): domain Bacteria; phylum Chloroflexota; class Anaerolineae; order Aggregatilineales; family J027; genus JAKEEQ01. The sequence goes on from JAKEEQ010000075.1 coordinate 13,532, forward strand.
ATGATGCGATCCACTTCGCCCGGCCCCCATGCTTCCAGCATCTCCGCGAAACCCCAAACATGGCTGAAGATCACCGTTGCAGGGCGATTTTCCGCAGTCACATGCTCGGCGGTGATTGCCAGTTTATTGACCACTTCCGGGGCCACGTAACAGGCGACCGTTTGCACCTTGTGAAGCTCATCTCGCAGTTCGGAAATCGGGTCAGACTCAATCAAGTTGAAGAGCGAGCCTGCTGTTCCGCGCCGCCGCCGGGGGATATGAAACTCAAAGTCGCCCAGATCATCGCCCAGATCATCGACTACCTGATAGAAACCGCCACCCGCCTCGCGCATGGTGAAGGTATCTTTAAACGTTTCATACAGCGGGCCGTCAATGATGACATCGTCGCGGATACCGACGTCTTCGGCGGCTTCTGCCATGCCGGGCAGCTTGCCCTGAATAATATGATCACGCTGGTTGGTGTTGCCAACGAGTGATTCGAACAACTCACCCCGGCTGATGCCAATGGACATGGTCAGTTCAAGTTCGTGATTGCCAAATAGTTCGTCAAGGAGCTGGTTTTGAATGGGCTGGAAATATTCCTGCATTGAACGCTGCATACGCAGGCCAGTCCGGATCGCTTTTTCGGCTTCATCCATGCGTTCGGTGGCCCGCTGTGGGAAAAAGGCCAGCAGCGCATCCCCGGCGAATTTGAGAAGCTGCCCGTCGGACTTGGCAATTATTTCCAGCATTCTGGCAAAATAATCATTAATAACCTGTGTCAAAATCTCGACACCTTCCGAGCCGCCTCTGGCCTGCAATGTCTCCGACAGGGCCGTGAAGCCGGACACATCCGCAAACATAAATGTGCCGGGGCGCAGTTGACCGGAGTCGCGCATCAACATCTCCTCATTTTCGACAATATAATTTGGCAAAAATGAAGATACGTTGGTGTACAGACTCCCCAACCGCTGGATGGCGTCGCGCACCGAGTTACGTTCGGGCAGTTGTTGCAGAAGGTCTGCGGGCAAAAAACGACTGAGATCAGCGCGTAGTTTCGCGTCAAGTTCCATAATTTTTATTCCAGTTCCATCTACTCGACCCAACCAATTATAACGGAAGAATGGTCATGGTGCTTTGGTCGATTATTCTGGTGGCGTGAAGAAAAATCCCCCTGAAGATTGGGGGGACAGAGGCAAAGCTTCAGGTGGGCAACTACAGCCTACTCGTCAGAATTCTGCTCGTCGAGGGTTGCACTCCCCTGGCTGGAGAACGCATCAGGCAGCTTGGGGCTGGGGGTATCGGATTCCATGCTTTCCATCTTGGCGGTGATGCGCTCCGACAGGGATGACCAGATGCCAAAACTCAGCGAACTGCTGCGCTTGCGGCGGATGTTCACCTTATAACGGCGGCTGTCCTCTTCCCCAACAGCGATGAGCCAACCATTAGTCACCAGTGAATTAAGGGTTTCCTCAAAATCATCTGGAGCATCCAGTTTCTCAAACAGCGTCGCCCGCGTGATACCTTCGGTGGCGGCCTTAGTATCGCGCAGCAGCGAGAACATCACCTTGCGCTGGGCAGCAGGTAAGTCGGCAATATCCAGCGGCGTTAAACCGCCTCTTGGTTCGTCGTCATCACCGATTTGGTTGGTGAGGCGATCATACAAACTCATAACCGTGTCCCCTTTAACTAATAGATGTCGGGCATCTCAATTGGTTCAGGCTGTGGTCGACAGACCCCACACCAGATAGCATCTGCCACGACAATGGCCTTTGGAATTTGCTTCGCCCCAACATACACCGTCAGAAAGAACGGCATCTTCGATGCATGATCTTTGGAAACAAACCGCCCACAAAAGCGACAAGATGCGTGTGCCGGACCACCGGAGATCCAACAAGTTGCGCCCATAGTCTATCCCTTCTGAATCTGAAGAGCGTATGCAGGGTGGTGGGATACCCTGCCCGCAGATACTGCTAAGTAAGGAAACCAATCTCTAGTCAATTATATCAAGGACAACTTGCTTTACAGCCTTTGTCCACGGATGATCCGGGTGGAGCGCCGCAAAAATGTTCTTACTCGCGTTAAAGGCTACATCTTCCGAAAGCGGCAGCACCGCCGACACCTTTGCGTTGTAAGTTTCGCTGATGGACTGGCCCAGTTTCTGTATATCATACACTTGAGACAGTGCTTTATTGACCACAAGGCGCAGCTTCGGAACCTCTAGTTTACGCGCCACATCAACCGTCACAGCCGTCCCCTGAAAGTCTTGGTTGTCCGGGCGCAGAATGATAATCAGAGCATTTGAAATGGCAATTGACAGCAGTGTTTCGTCATTCAAACCGGGATGGGTATCAATAAAGAGAATATCCAGATCTAATTTTTCGATCAGGCTGTGGAAACCATCATTCAGCATCCCGACATCATAACCTTCGCGCAGGATTCGGGCAATTTCTCCGGTACGAATGCTGGAAGGAATCAACCACATCTTGGTATTCTTCAAAAATTCGCGGTCGGGGTCTTTCCCGGCAATTTCGTGAATGGGATAGGCTGCCTTTTCAATCGGAATTTTGCCCCAAAGATAGTCATTGAGAGACGCTTCTATGTTAGTTTCGTCGAAACCGAATAAGACATGAATGCCGGGCGATTGAATATCCGTATCCACAATACCAACACGTTTTCCATCTAAGGCCGCCAGTGTAGCAATATTTGCTGTCAGGTTCGATTTGCCTGTGCCGCCACGAAACGAGTGAATGGAGATGATTTGCCCCATATGTAAATACTCCTTGAAGAACAGTGGTTGAATATCTTGATGTAATTATAACGATTTACGCAACATTTCCCATTATTAATCGCTGTTCGCATTTGACTGCGCTTGTTTCTGCAATTCCCGGTCCCGATGCTGGACACTCTCTATCATGTCTTTGAAAGCCGCCACCAGATTATGAATGTCTGGATTTGGCGAGTCACTAATATTTGCCAGTGCCTCTTGATAATTGCCCTCACCCAGCAGTTGGGTGGCATTCACCACGGTCTGCAAATAGGTGGTGGTGTAGCGAATGCGGCTCGATAGATTTTGCATCATACGCAGGCCAATGGTGGGCCGCTCATTGAGGAATCCCATAAAATCGTCACGATGCAGCGACAGTATATCACATGCTTCCATCACCTGAGCGGATGTTGAGCGTTTATCGTTGTCCAGCAGCGTAAATTCTCCGAGAATATCGCCACTGTGAAAGGTGCGGATGGTGAACTCGTTGCCTTCCCGGTCCGCGATATAAATGCGCACCGCACCCTGCAAAATGATATACATCGCGTCGCCGGGGTCATCTTTTTCAAATAATATATGCCCTGCCTCAAAGCGTTCTCGCTTCATGACCTGACTCAGAGCAGCCAGTGCTTCTGATTCTATACCTTCAAAAATTTTTGTTTTTTGAAGCTGTTCGGCAACATCCAAACCTTCTGCCCTCGGTCCTCTTATTTGGGGAACTCCCGCCTTCATGACAATTTTTCGGACGCCCAACGGGGCGTCCCTACGCCAGTTCCCGATTTTGGTTACAGTTGAGGATGATACAAATTTACCCCCTCTGCCCTTCGGGATTCTCCCCCGCGAACGTGGGAGAATTTTTATGTCTGCTTGATAAAAATGTTTCAAGCAGCATCATTCTATGGTGAAAACCACGCTCTGGTATCACACCGAGCTTAAACTCCTCCCCGTTTGCGGGGAGGTGGCTCGCAGAGCCGGAGGGGTAACCACACCTTGCTAACCCATTTATGATACCAGCATCTCACAACTATAGCCAACCGCTAGTTATCGCCACCCATTAACCCTTTCTCGTGAACTTCAAGGTTGGTGGCAACAGTGGCAAAAGTCTGGCACAACTTGATGGGCGTTGTAGCGTTTATATCGGTCGGTTCGGCATCGCCTGTCAGCAGCAAACCGGGGTCCGCTTCCTCGTCACTGTTCTGCTGAACCATATGCTTTTGGATGTCGCGCACATCAATTGCCGCGCGGGTCTGGGCTGCCAACGCCCGCAGTTCTTCATATTTACCGTCAGCAATGAGCCGCGCATACTGGATACTGTCTTCCACTGAACGGGTCGTGACCCGTGCTTTGTAGGCCAGAACCTTCAACATGGCGAAGATGACGCGGGGGCGGCTTTGGATAAACATCAGGAACATCTGGCGATTCAATTCGAGGACTTTCAGGTTGCCGTGTGCTGTGCCTGTCGCCGACCGTTTTTCGCCATCCAGTACCGCAAATTCGCCGACCACCTTGCCCGGCCCCAGATATTTAAGGTGTTTCTGAGCGCCATCCTGCTGGTTAATGCTGATGTCGATCTCGCCTTCCTCAATGAGGTACATGGCATCACCGATGTCCCCTTCCCGGAACAGGACATGTCCATCATTGAATTCGCGCACGACAATCGCCCGGCTCAGGTTAGCGAGGTCGGTCAAATCTATATCGTTCATGATGTCGATGTGGTGCAGGCGTTCCGCCAGCGCGTCAAGCTGTTCCGGCGTAAAGCTGTGGGCCAGTTCAGACACGCGCATAAAGCTGTCAAAGGTATGCACCAATGTTGGATCGAAGCGACCAAGCTCCTCATGCCACAGCGGGTCGCTGGGTTCGGGAAATATATTGTTCATGTAAGACGTGACATAGACACCCAGCTTTTTGCGAAGCATCTCGACTTCCTGCTTGAGTTCTTCGATTTCCTTTTCCCAGGCATCGTAGAGGCGTTGGGGAGCCGGGGCTTTGAGGTTATTTCGCAAAATGCCGATGTTGGCTTGCGTGGCGAGGAGCCGCCGGATGAGGATGACCTTATCACCGCCGAAGCTGTGCTCCATCTCCTTAAAAATTTCTTCCATCGCGGCGCTGCCAACATTCTGCACAGCTTCGCGCTCCCCGGTGGATACGCCCACGTGGAGACCCAGCGCTTCCGAGAAGCGCTCTTTTTCTTCCTTGAGTTCCTGATTAATCAAGACGCCGATGATGACTCCACCGCTCACACCCAGCACAATCGCCACCAGCAGGAGTACTGGCCCTTCCAGCTCCTGAACGATGTTGTTGAAGATGATGTGGATTAACATCGCGCCAAAGATACCAGCCAGATCGAAGGCGCGGCGCATTGGTGTCCGTACCCGGCGCAGCGCCCCCAGCGACAGGCCGACAATGGCGCTGGCGGTGGCGTGCATTAAATTGGTGGACAGCACCCGGCTGACCGCCAGAGTCAATGCCCCGCCTGCAAGGTCATTGTTGATGTACTGGATATTCTCAATCGCGGCAAAGCCAATCCCGGCGGTGAACCCATAAATTGCCCCGTCCACGATGTAGCGGAACTCCGGGCGCTGGACGTAGTACACCAGCACCAGTGACTTCAATATTTCCTCAAGAATAGGCGCGGTTAAACCCACCACCAGACCCGCGCTGAGAATGCTAAACATGAGTGTATTCAGCCCGTAGGCCAGCGTATAGGCCCCCAGTGCGCCCCACAGCAGGCATACCAGTACAATGCGCCGTTTGGTTGTGCCGAAAAAATCCAGCGAGAAGATAATATAGGTATAGAAGATTGGGATTGCTATCGCAATAATATATGCAAGCACTTCAATGGACATGTGCAGATCACCTGAGCCAACGAAAATTTACTTTGCTTGATTATAGCAAAGTAATTCGCATTTGGTGTGAATGGAACAAAATCGCGGTAGTGGTGATATATTGACGGACAGCATCTATTCTGTCCCTACGATCATCCACGATTCCCGTAGGGACACCATCTATGGGTTCCGCTAGCTCAACTACCGTATCCGTCAAAGCCTTACCGTCACCCCAAATCGCTACTGGTATTCAAAGCAGTAGGCGGTGGGGTCGGCATTGTGATTAATTGGCAGCAGCGTTTTTGGCACCTGTTCCAACCATTGGTAGTCTGAATTGCGCCGCAGTGGATTATACCCGGAGGTGCGGGTGGGGGTGACACGCCAGCATAACCCCAGATAGGTGCTGCGGATCATACACTGATTTTCAACGCGGTAACTATAGTAGATTTGCCCGTACTGGAACAGATCAATCGTTACATCCCAATCCGTGTCCCCGTCACCTAAAACATCGGCATATAACGTCCCTACGTGATAGTACCAGTCTGGATGTTGAGCACCATATGTTCTTTGCCCACGTGTCTTAAGATAGTTGCGTCCGGCATACCATGTTTGATTCCAGCCATCAGTGTGATCCCAGAGATCATCGACCACCCCATCATGCCATACAAATATGCTGTGCTCCCAATTCTGCGGGTGGTGGTTGTCAGGATCGTTGATTTGTCCTGTATTTCGCGGCAGGCAGCCTGTAATTTGCTCCCCCGCGTTGGGGTCGCCCTGACCTGAGGCGGTCGATTTAGCGGCAACTACAGCAATGAAAAACAAGGTGAGGGCTATTTTTCTCAAGGGACAACCTGATTGCATGACACTCGTTTTTTGCAATCAGTATAGCCACGGGGTGGGGAAGTAAACAAGTCAAAAAGCACAATATTAATTATTTTTGGCAAATAGCAATTTAGCCCTAATTTGCGCGATTCGAAATTAGCCAAAATGCCACACCTGCCAGCGCGATCACTGCCAGCGCAATCACCAGCGACGTGACATCGGTGTCGCCGTCGCCTGCGGTTCCCATCAAGCCGGAGCTATCCAACAGCACCGCCAGAGCACCGGCCACCACGAATACTGCCGCCACCTGAACCACTCGCCGGATGGTACGCTGGCGCTGTAACTGCACAATCCGCTGTTCGCGGGTGCTGCGGTTAAATTCATCAACCAAACGTGACCGGAGATGATCCCTGAAATTAGCCGGGAGCGCATCGTCGGGGCGAATCGTGTCGCGGATCTGGTTCACAATTTGGGCCAGTTCCCGATTTTCGGCAGATACGGTCATATCTTCCCCCGCGAGGATTCGATCTGTGTATTCAGCCAGTTCGTCATTATATTGATTATCCACTTTGTTCATCACCAATTTGTTTGCGCACTGCTTCAATTGCCCGTCGATAAAGCGATTTTGTTGCTTCCAGTGATTCGCCTTTGCTTTCCGCAATTTCCCTGAAGGTCAGCCCATCCGCAAACCGCATCAGAATGATTTCCTGATAGTGTTCTGGTAACGCATTCAACGCCCGGTGGATAACAACATTATCCTCCAGAAGGTTGTGCTCGTAGGATGGTAAATCAAGTTTGCCAGTGTCCATCTCCAGTTCGACATTCTGGTCATCCTGACGCCGGTAGTGTTTGCGATAATAATCCGCAATAGTGCGATTCACAATGGTGTACAACCATGTACTGAAGCGTGACCGCTGCTCGAAGTTTTTCAATGATCGCACCACGTTGACGAATACGTCCTGTGTTACATCTTCGGCATCCCCAATCGGTACACGGCTTTTTACCCGGTTGTAGACCTTTGTTAAATAACGGTCATAAAGCTCTAAAAAAGCTTCATTCATTCCTTTTTGTGCTCGCATTGCCAGTTGCTCATCGCTGGCACCTGAACTCATAACTTATCCCTTTAGTCGCAGGTGAAGTGCAAAAAGGTTGCAGCTTCACAAATCTAAATCAATCTATTAGTTGATGCTGAACAATTAAAAACAAGCCCCGACGAAGAATTGACTGACTGTCGCCACCTGCAAATCATAACACGCATCCCGACCACCGGAAAGGTGTCTGCTCCTCATGTTGAAAGGCGGACATTTTTGCAAAAGCCGCTGATCCTGGCTGTTTTCGGCAGCGGACGCCCAACTGGGCTTCCCTACGCACCCATCTGTATCATGGCGAGTCGCCTTTAAATGAACGGTTGCGTAGGGGCACGGCAGTGCCGTGTCCGACCACTGTATCCCCGTCAACCTCTCATGTTGTGAACCCTGTAGATTGTAACGTGTTTGGGGCGGTCTATCGACTCATTTGGCACAGAAAAATCAGAACTTGAATTTTATCTAATCTGGATACATGACGTTATCTATCCCGCTCACGCCCCATGTTCTGCATACCACTGGCAGGTGAATTTCAACGGGCAGGGGATACATTTCGGATTGGACCATGTGCAGAGGGTCCGTCCATGCCGCAGCATCGCCACATGAAAGTTATACAGCACATATGGGTCGTGGGGCAGTTCCTCTAGCAGCAGTTCGTGGGCCTTCTCTGCCGAGGTATCCTCATCGACAAAACCCAGCCGCTGGCTGATACGGTGGACGTGGGTATCGACGGGTAGGACAGGCTTCTTGAAGCAGAACAACATGACGAGCGAGGCGGTTTTGATACCGACGCCGGGCAAGGCGGTCAACCAGTCCAGCGCCTCGTCGAGCGGCAAATCCCCCAGAAAATCAATATTCGGCTCACCGCGTTGTTCAGTGATGATGCGCAGCACTGCTTGAATGCGCGGCGCTTTTTGCCCCGGATAGTTGACAGGGCTGATGGCTTCGGTCACTTCTTCAACGGGTGCATCACGAATGGCCTCCCACGAGCCGAAGCGGTCCCACAACTGCTGGAAGGCCACGCGCTCATTGCGGGCGGTGGTGCGATGGGAGAGCATGGTCATAATGAGTTCAACCATTGGCTTGCGGCGGGGCTGGTGGGGGCGTTCGCCATAGTAATCCAGTAAAATCTCGTACACCTGCATGATGTTCATAAAATTCGGTCCTTGACTCTACAATCGTTACAGGGTTTAGCATGAGGTCTGGAGGATAACTGATGTTCAAAATTGGAGAATTCGCCCGGATTGCCAACATCGGTGTCTCACTGCTGAGACATTATGACCGGATTGGCCTGTTCAAACCAGCCTACGTAGACCCTGAATCTGGCTACCGCTTCTATCATAGCGAACAACTGTCAGATATAAATCGGATTATCGCACTGAAGGATCTGGGTTTTTCGCTGGAAGAGGTATCGCAGTTGGTCAATGACAACATCTCCACAGAGGAAATCCGGGGCATGTTGATTTTGCGCAAGTCCCAGATTCGGGAAGCACTGCGCGAAGAAGCAGCCCGTCTGCGGCATGTTGAAACACGGCTCGATCAAATTGAGCGGTCGGGACAGTTGCTGGAGGTGTATGATATCACCACCAAGTCGCTGCCCGCCCAACAGATTCTGACCACACGGGGCTTATTCCCCGACTTTAATGTGGTGGTGCAGACCTTCCGGCAGGTGGCCTTACCAGAGCGGATTGACCAGTTCGGGCCAATGATTGCTATCGGGCATAACGCTGAACCGGACCATACGAAGCCCGTTGATCTGGAATTTGGCTATATTCTTCGTAATCCAGTGCTAAACCCGCCCACTTCATTCAATGACCTGCCGTTTGCCATGCGCGAATTGGAGGGCTGTGATCTGGCGGCATGTGTCATCCAGACCGAGCGCGACGTCGATCACATTGTCAGCGGTGCGTTAGGAATATGGCTGGATAACAATGGCTACCGCATGGCGGGCATCTGGCGCGAAGTTTACCATCAGTTAACTCCGACTCTGGTTCTGGAACATCAGGTTCCAATCGAGAAAAGGAGCTAAATCATGCGAAAAATAATGCTGCTTTGTCTGAGTCTTATTATGATAGTTGCCCTCACCGCCAGCGGTCAGTCCCCGATGCAGTTTGATTTTGCTGATGTGGAGGGAAATCCAGTTTTGCCGGTGGGTGATGTCGGGTCGATGAACAACGGTGGGATTCAAGGGCATACGGTGGTAGAACATGAAGGTCTCTATTATGCCTTTTTCAGTGGGATTTCGAATAATGGTCCGAGCGGCTTGGGCGCAGTGGGCCTCATGATTTCCGAGGATGCAATTCACTTTGAACCATCAGCGGCTAATCCGATCATTTCGCCAGACGAAACGTTTAATCATGTTGGATTTCTGACGGCAATGGTTGACGAGGGGCGTTTTGTTTTGATGTTTGCGGACGCCACTGATGCTCATTTAGCCGGTTCAAAGGTTTTTCTTGCCACCGCTGACGATCCCGAAGGCCCCTGGGAAGTTCAACAGGTGCTGGATTTTGGCGAACGAAGCTGGGACCGGCGGATCGATCCGGGTGGGTTGGTCAGGGTCGATGGCGAGTATCGACTGTATTACACGGGCATGAATAGCCGCTGGACAAACAGCCAGATGGGGCTGGCGACCTCACCTGATCTGGTCAACTGGACCCTGCGCGATGAACCGGTTCTGGATATTGGCGGCGATGATGAATGGGATTTCATGGGTGTTGATGCTGCCAATCCGGTACCAACGGCTGATGGCTGGGAATTGTTCTATGTTGGTTTTGACATTCCACCCACCACCAACTGGTACTCTGGCAATCCAGAACATGAACTATATCTGGGATATGCTACCAGCCCGGATGGCATCGAGTGGACAAAATATGAAGGGAATCCGGTCATCAATACGCATCTTCACGCCGCACCATCGTTATCGATGTTCAAGCTGGATGAGATGTATCATATCTACTACAACTACCGCAGGAACGCACTTGGTACCGGAATTGGTTTGATGACAGGTACGGTAGCGAAATAGGTTGAAGCCGCCGAGGAAAGAGTCGCTGTTGTTACCTCGTCCTGTATAGCGAGTGAAGGACGAGGTGACTTTTGATGAATACCGATCACAAGTGCATTACGATTACACCAGTAACCATTCCCCAACGCATCTATCATTTGTTGGCAGGTGTGGATACAAGAGATGCCCTGAACTGCCAGCAAAACACACCCAACTTATCTACAGCGGATGTGGTTGGATCGCTAAATTTAGCCATTCGTCGCTTGAAGGCCGAGGGATTCGATATTGAGCAGGGTAAAGTAGACTACGCTGCGCTACGCGATAACGAATTCCTGCCGGACTTTCGCCGCGCTACACAACATCTACAAAGCTTCACACTCGATCAGTTGCAGACCCGCCAGCAAAAACTGGCATTCTGGATTAATCTGTATAATGCGCTGGTGATTGATGGTGTCATTCACTTTGATGTGCGGGCCACAGTTAACGAGATTCGCGGATTTTTCGCGAAAGCTGCCTATGTTATCGACGGTTATCGCTTCAGCGCCAGTGACATCGAACACGGTGTTCTCCGCGCCAATGCCAGACATCCCCGGTCCTCAATTCCCCACCCATGATCCGCGTGCAAGAGTAGCCATGGAACAGCTTGACCCGCGTATTCACTTTGCACTGGTCTGTGCCGCGTTATCCTGCCCGCCGATTAATGTCTATGATGAGGCAACTATCGACCAGCAGTTAGATCTCGCTGCGCAAAATTTTATTAACGGTGGGGAGTTTGCAGTTGACCTTGAGCATAAGCGCATCGTCATGAGCAAAATCTTCCAGTGGTACGCGCCCGATTTTGGCGGGAGTGCTTTCAACAAGGTCAGGCTGGGCGCTTTCTCATCGCTGGTCAGATACGGTGCACAGTTTTTAATAGATTCGCCAGAGAAGGAATAGGGCAATCGCATCAAAAATAGAGATCAAAGTAGAAAGCTGAGATAAGGGAGCATCAAGCAAGGACGGCACCCATGGCAGATGAAGAAACACTGAGTTTAA
>JAKEEQ010000076.1 GCA_022616515.1 Chloroflexota bacterium
CGTGGGCAGCCGGTTCATTGTAGAGTTTCCGGCTATGGTGTCCGGTTGATAATCAGCCAGTACAATCCTAGTTGCCGGACGGCCTCAATAAATTCATCAAAGTCCACTGGCTTGCGCACATAGCTATTCGCACCCAGCGAGTAACTCTCGATAAGGTCCTGTTCTTCGTCGGATGATGTTAAGACAACCACCGGGATTGTTTTGGTCTTTTCGTTATTTCGGATTTCTTCAAGAACGCTCAATCCATCCACTTTGGGGAGCTTCAGGTCCAGAAAAATCACCTGTGGAATTTCATCCGGGTCACGGTCAGCGTATTCACCCCGGCAAAAGAGATAATCGAGCGCTTCAGCCCCATCATGAACAACTTCCAGATCGTTGGCAATGTTGTTCTTTTTCAACGCCCGACGAGCCAACAACACATCATCCGGGTTGTCTTCAACTAACAAAATCATTGATTTTTTTCGATACATTTAATTTCCCTACAGGGTGAAGTGGAACGTGGCACCCCCGCCAATGTGTCCCTCAGCCCGGATATTCCCGCCATGTCTATGGATGATACGACGTACCGTTGCCAGTCCAATGCCAGTGCCTTCGAATTCATCGTCGGTATGCAAACGCTGAAATGCGCCGAAAAGCTTATCGACATAGGCCATATCAAACCCAACACCATTGTCACGAACAAAATACTCTCCACTTTCTTTATTATACCCCAATTCTATACGAGGAAAATGTTTCTGTGCGGTAAACTTCCAGGCGTTGCTCAATAAGTTTTCCAGCACAATTTGCAGAAGCCGTGCATCACCATTGACCATTAAGTTATCTTCAATTTTGAATTCTACCTGACGCTCTGGCTCCATCTGGCGCAATTCACCAGCGACCTCATGGGCAATGGCACTTAAGTTGACACGTTCTTTGTGGATTTCGCTGCGGGTCACACGAGAGAGCATTAACAAATCATCAATGAGTTGGCCCATGCGCTGGCTGGCCTTGCGTACACGCTGAAGATAATCGAGACCATCGTCGTCCAGGACCGCCCTGTAATCCTCCATCAACGCCTGACTGAAGCCGTCAATAGCCCGCAACGGTGCTCGCAGGTCATGGGAAACCGAATAAGCAAACGATTCCAACTCGCGATTGGCGGCTTCAAGCTGGATAGTGCGTTCCTGGACACGCTCTTCGAGGTTATCGCGGGCCTCACGCAGGGCTATTTCAGCTTCTTTTTGACGGGTGATCTCATGGGCTGCCCCCACCGTACCAATAATCTTGCCGCTGGCATCACGCAGGGCAGCTTTGGTGGTCAACATCCACCGGCTTCTTCCATCAAGACTGATGTTCAATTCTTCCTTGTTGATAATGGGTTCACCTGTTTCAATAACCTTTATCTCATCACTGCGGAATTGTGTTGCAATCTCCTCTGGAAAGAAATCGAAGTCGGTTTTGCCAAGAATCTCCTCTACATCAAAATTCTCAAAGAAATCATTCAGACTCCATTTATTCAGTTGTATAAATCGTCCGTCAAGGTCTTTCACATTAAAATAGGTCGGAAGCGTGTCAATAATGATGCTTAATAAATTGCGGCTCTCTTCAAGGGCACGCTGGGCCTGTTTGCGCTCCTCAATTTCGCGGTGGGCTTCTTCAAACAGCCGCGCATTTTCGATGGCCCCCGCCACCTGATCCACCATCGTCTGGAGGATGGCAACATCCTCCTCGCTGTAGGCGGCTTCCTTGGTGCTCTGGACCGTAAGTGCTCCGAAGCACACACCGCGACTTATCAATGGTAATGCCAATTCCGAACGGGTTAGCGGCAGATGCGGGTTGTCAAAACGAATTGCCTCCTGCCCGACATCAAGGGCGATACGTGCACGGCCCGTCGCAATACACTGCCCGATCATCGAATCACCACCGACCCGCAGGCGGTGTTCTTGAGCCAGCATGGCTGCGCCGGGTTCGCCTGTTCCAGCCTTAAGAACAGCGTAGCCACTATCTTCAACCAGAAACATTCCGGCATAGTAAAAATCAAAGGCATCCACAATCAGGTTTACGGTGTGGAGCATCAGTTCTTTAGGGTCGAGGATGCTGACCACCGAACTGGATACGGCAGCGGCGGTTTTGAGCTGGTTGGTGCGATGCTGAAGATCCATCAGAATCTGTTCGCGTTCGGATTCGGCACGACGCTGTTCTGTGTTATCGACGCCCGTGCAGACAATATATTCGGCATCGCCATCTTCATTGAGCAGCACCGCGTTAGACCATTCAATCAAGCGGGTGTGATCATCGCGCGTTTTCCAGAAACTGCGAAAATTGATGGGTGTTTTACCAACCACCAGCCGGTTAAAAACATTCTTGATAGCCTGCTGCTGTTCCTCGGAAACGAAAATATCCCAGAAAGTTTGGGACTGGACTTCCTTGATGGAATAGCCTGTTAGTGACTGCAACGCCGGGTTAAACCAGATGATATCGCCCTGACTGTTGAGCAGCAGGACGAGCACCGATGTGTGATCTAGAATGGACGTAATAATGTAATTTTCACGGTCGGTGGCAATTGCATCCAATTGGCGCTGGCCCGGGTCACGGGCTTCTAGTGCTGTATCCGAGAACAGCCCGCCTTTGTCGGCTTCATTGTAGGTTGCGTTAACCTTATATAGAAGGCTCCTGAGTGGCTCGGGGAATTCATCAATTGACCCCACAGTATCATTAAAGCAATCTTCCAACTGTTTCATTAAGCGTTCATGCATACGAGCTTATCCGCTCTAATTCATACTCCGCCCCAAGCTCTTCCCAGATTTCACGAGCCTTATTCAAGTGTTGAGTGGCAGCATTGCCCTGTATAAAGCGTCCCATTAATGCGTGGGCGATGCCAAGCTCATAGGGCATACCAAGCTCAGTGGCTTTTTCAATGGCCTGTTCGCCAAGACTGGTGGCTTTTTCAGTATTTCCATCCAGCCACGCAAACCAGCTTTGATAGGTCAGAAAACGGGGTTTGCCTATGTCAAATACCCTGGCATATGCTCCAAACGTCTTTAGCCGTTTTTGCGCCAGTGACTTGTTGGCAGAGGACGGATCACGTTCCCATTCCGCGAGATAAAACTCGCACAATCCAGCATAGCCGGGGAAAATAAAATAGGCCGCTGCTGATGATTGATCAATGAGGGAACCAAGTTGTTCGGCATACTGCCGGGCATTGACAAGATCACCTTTGCGCAAATATGCCTGTGTTATTACCCCAAAGGTGCGAATGGCATTGTTACGAACGTGAGTCTCTTCAACGTTTGGCTTTCGATCAAAGGCAAGTTGCAGTGCCTGATCAAAGTCGCCGCGCTTTAACAATACTTCGGCGTGGGCAATCGTTGCCACGGTTCGTACCTGTATATCTTCGTAGCGGTCTACCGATGCGAAGAGTTGATCGATATATTTGAGTTCTTCATCCCACTTACTCTGATAATGAAGGGTATAGCACAGCAGTGATGTGCCTTCATTCCAGCGACGACGGTCACCGGCCTGCTCGGCAAGGTCGATGCAGCGGTGCAGATAATGCTCGGCATCTGCAAAATTACCGCGTCCACCCTCGTATACACCGCGAATTTCCGATATCCAGCTTACCGTATCAATTTGATCAATGTTCTGGGCCACTTCATCAGCTCGTCGGGCATATGCTTCGGCAGCACCGTGCAGCGGAACCAATCCCATAGCCGTTGACATGGTGGCATACGAGCGCCCGATTTCGGCCCCACCAAGCCCGGTGCGTTCAGCCAGATTCAATCCCTGAATCACGTAGTAGACGGTCTCAAGTTTCTCGCTGCGGAAGAAGTGTATCTGGTTAAGACGCTCACAGGTCAGGGCAGCCCCCTGAAAACGCGCTGAATCGGCGTAGGGTTTTTGCCACAGATGAAAGCGTTCGATGGTGAGCCGGTGGAGTAGCTGGCGGAGAAGCTGCTGTAGTAAGCGCAGTATCAGGCCCACCTTTGAGGAGGGGTGTTTGCGCCCGAACAACTCCAATGCCTGAACAAGATGCTGGCGAGCTTCAACAAGGAAACCCAACCCATAATAAGCCTCGCCAAGCAGACGTTCCAATTCACCGTGTGCCACCTTGTCTATGTCTGTCTGTCGAGCAAGCTCGGTGGCGCGTTCAAGGAACACCACCGCTTCTTTATACGCACCAACTTTCAGTGACTGTTTACCGGCAAGAGTCGCATATTGCTGTTCTTTGTCAACGACTCCAGCAGCGCCCCAATGATAGGTTAATTTAGCGTAATAAGCCGGGTTGTCTGGGTAGGCCGTTTCAAAGGCAGAAGCAACTTGTTTATTGATTGTCAGGCGCTCGTTGTCACTCAGTTCACCCAGCAATGCTTCGCGCAGTTTGTCATGAGCGAACCACCAGCGATTATCCTGCACTTCCAGCACAGAGGCATTGGAGCAGGTGGTTAACCATTGGTCAACCGGGAAGTATTCCTGAATGATTTTGAGTATCGTGAGATCAATGCGCCGTCCTGCAACGGCAGCAACGCGCAGCATCAGACGGGCGTCTTCCGGGACTCGGTCCAGACGGCGTTTCACAACGGCACGGATGCCTTCTGCGAAAACATTTTTAGGCAGGGTCATAAAAGCGACTTCATCAAGTTGTCCGGCTTCTTCCGCCAATGCCCGCACAACTTCAACGATAAAGAAGACATTGCCTTCTGTCTCGCGATGCAGCAGTCCAACAATTTCATCCTTGCGCCCAATTTCGCCCAGCATGGACTCGCTAAGGTCGGCGATGGCGTTTTCCTCAAGCCGATCCAGTTTTAATACGTTGGCGTCAGGTATTTCGTCGGGAAGGTTGGGGCGTTCATCATTGCGGTAGGTCCCAACAATCAGAATGGGTAATTCAGCCACGGCCTGATTGATGCGCCTGAGCACACGCAGGCTTTCCTGAACCCACTGCAAATCTTCTAATATAATCAAAATCGGGTGCTTTAGTCTGCGCAGTACATCCTCAATCGTCAGCAGCAGGCGACTCTGAGAGGATTGGAGGTCAAGCTCGGGCGCATCTTTCACCCTTCTTTCAAGCAAAACATCAATATCGGGAACGATAAGTTTCAGGACACTGGCTTCAAGTTCAGTCAACTCAACGTGCAGGCTCAGATTACGCAGCACATCACGCCACACCGAGTAGGGAGCGCTGCCTTCGGTCACGGCCTGGCCGCGTACCACTAACGCCCCTTCAACCAGTGCCTGGGTGCGCAGCTCGTCGACGAGCCGGGATTTGCCGACGCCGCTTTCGCCTGCCACCAACCAGACACTTCCCTCGCCTTCCCTTGCGTCCAACAGCGCATTGTGCAACCGATTAAATTCTTTTTCGCGACCGACAAAGGCCGCAGATTGAAGATAACTTTCGCGGATGGCTTCAGTTTCGGCAGGGATGGCAATGCCAGTCGCGCGGCACAAATCACGGATAACATCGCGGGCGTTTTCATAACGCTCGGCAGGCGTTTTTGCCAGCAGTCGCCCGATAATCTGGGCAAGCGGTGATAGGACTTCACGACTCACGCGCTGTGACTTAATCTCTTCGCCATTTACTGCCGAACGATCAACATGGATGACGGTGGCTTCTTCTTCCAGATCAAGTTCCATTGACCGCGCCGACTCGGTGGCTTCGTTGCCGATGATTTGCTGCTGGTCAATGGTTATATTGGAATCGATTTCGGCCTCAATATCAACAAGGGTGAGGTCGGGTTGCGTTTTGATGATGGACATCATCAAATCCTGCAAATTCTCGGTCTGGAACGGATGACGCCCCGTGAGAAGTTGATAGGCAATCACACCAACAGCATACAGGTCGGATGCGGCACTGGCTCCGGCCCCCTTGAGTAATTCGGGAGCCATGTAGGCAATCGTCCCGGCAGTGGTTTCGCTGGGTTTGTCCTGTAGGTGTTCCATGCCCTGTGCCAACCCAAAGTCCAGTACTTTAACCTGACCATCCTGCACCATGACATTGCCGGGTTTGAGGTCGCGATGGATAATGCCGCGCCGGTGCAGGTAGCGGAGTGCCTGTAAGGTCTGGATAACCATTTGCATACGCCCGGCAACGGATGTTATTTTACCGGCCTCAACAATATTCAATGGTTTGTCGAGCAGTTCCATCGTGAAAAAGGGCTGCCCGTGCATGTCAAACCCATAATCCAGCACACTGATGATATTGGGATGGCGCAAGGAAGAAAGAATTTTGAATTCCTGAGCCAGCGCCAGACGAACATCATCGGTATCGCTCATGGTGTCGAAACGAAGCTGGCGACTGGGAATAGTTACCTGTTTTAAGGCAATCGTTTGCTGGGTCAGGCGGTCTGTAGCGCGGTGTACAATGCCCATGCCGCCTCGTCCCAACTCATCTTGAATAAGATACCGTTTACCAATCAGTTCAATGGTGTCTGTCACGCCTGCTACCTTTGACAAGTTTCGGGGTTATAGTAAACATGATACTATTAACCGCGAAATTTGTGAAAATTTCGCGTTAGTATGAGGTTAGGAGCCAAAAAATGTCTACTTCCAAAACGGAAGCAAAAAAGACCGATTTTATTCGAGATCTTGAGGAAGGTGTTCGTCCCGAACACGAACTTTATCAGGGTTGGGATGTTGAGTCGGATAAAGAACTCACCAACAAACATTATGAACTGCCCACCGAATTTTTTTACTGTTTGACCGGTGGCAAATGGAATATTTACTCGGCGAATTGGTGGGGCGATGGTATTGAAACCAGTACGCAAAGTCAGGAAGCCAAAATGGACCTGTTGGCAGAGCATATGGACCTCAAGCCGGGTATGCGCATCATGGATGTTGGCTGCGGGTGGGCTGGACCGATCACTTATTTGGCCGAAAAGTATGATGTGCGCGGGGTGGGCTTGACCCTCTCCCAGCCGCAAAAAGAAGCTGCCGACAAGCGCATCGCGGAACA
>JAKEEQ010000077.1 GCA_022616515.1 Chloroflexota bacterium
AAGAAGTCGGGCATGTAGATGAAAGCGACACGTTCCGGCACGACCAGATCAACGGTAAAGATCGTCCGCACATCGGGGAACTCGAATACCGTCATGCCTTTGCCATGATTCGATCCATAAAAATGTAGGATGACATCCCGTCCTCCAGAAGTCAACGTGTGGCTGTCACCAGACCATGTTTCATCCGGCATCACAACATTGGGGTTGGGATGCGCTTCCAGCCATACAGCAACTTCCTCATGACTTAAAACCGTTGCGCCTGCGTCCTTGAATATTTGCCCACCGCTTTCGTGATCGTAGTGATTGTGGCTGTAAACTAGGTATTGAATGGGCAAATCGGTGATCCCTCGGATGGCATCTAGGCTATGCTGCGCGTGGTTGGCATCAACTGAATCAAAGACGATAACACCTTCATCCGTGACGAGGAAAGCATTGTAGACAAAGCCGTTACCAAAGCTGTACAAACCCTCAGCCACCTCGGTGGTTTCAAAGGCTGGCATCTCCTGTGCCTGGGCGGTTGTCGCCACGCTCACAAGCAGGATTGCCAGAATCAAAGCCAATATCCGTTTGTAACCCATATCGTTCCTTTCCCTTCATACACTATTGAAACACGACTTAATAGCCGCATTTTCAGCTTAGCACGAAGCAGAGATCGGATTACAGGGACGGATTGCGGAGATTCTGGTACTTTTTGCGGATATTGTTTCTGAACTCACCGGGCGCAACGCCGCACTCGCGCCGGAAGAAGCGGGTAAAGTATGACGGGTCTTGGAAGTTCAGCGCGTAACCAACTTCTGCCACCGTTTGTTCCGAATACAACAGCCGCCGTTTTGCTTCCAGTGTGATACGTTGATAGATGAACTGACTCGCCGCCATACCTGTCCGTGCACGGACGGTATCGGTGAGGTGTCCGGGCGTTATGCTGAGCATGGCCGCATACTCATGTACCCGCTGTTTTTCACGAAAATGCAGGTCAATGAGGCCAATGTAGTCCTCAACCAAACGATCAGTGGTGGATATCATGACAGGCAAGCCACTGCTGGCATAGTGCCGCTGTGCATGAATGAGCATAATGCGTAATTGCGATTGCAATATCATCCAACGACCATAATCATTCCCCTGATATTCCAACAGCATGTGCTGGCAAATTTCGTGGAAAGGGCCTGTGTTTTCGGTTTTGATGGTCAGAAACGGTACCTGATCCACGCGATGAAAAAAATCAAAACTGCGCGGTGTAATGGGTTCCAGCCCGTTCACGGGCAAAAAATCTTCTGTAAACAGGATGGCGTAACCACTGATGGGTGCCTCAATTTCCCACGAATGGACTTGTCCGGGCGTGATGAAATACAAGGTCTCACCTTGAATCGGATATGCTTCAAAGTCAATATTATGGTTGCCACTTCCGCCCGTGATCCAGAAAATTTCATAGAAGGTGTGACGATGGGGCAGCGGAGTACGTGCCATCGCGGGCAGTTCTTCGATACGCCCAATCATAAAAGGTATGTCGAACTTTCTTCGCAGACTGAACTTATGCAGGGGTAACGGTGAATCAGACATAAGGGAATCTCCTCACACACCTGTCATTTGGGCCGATTTTACAGCATGACGATCTTCATCACGAAGATGCTGCTCAACAATCATCCAAAGCTTTTGTCGCACAGCCTGATCGAGAACCGCTTTAGGCCAGGCGGCGATTTTGCTCTTCGTATCGAAATAAGTGCCGTTTACGCCTTCCACCGCGGGGGAAGCTGCCAGATAGAGCGAGGAGCGCGATGCCTTCGCCGCCGACTGTCCTCCATCCGGGCGAATCATCAACTTGAACAGAGGCCACATGAGGCGCAGTATGAAAGGAGACATCTCTGGTGTCACGCTCCAAGTCATGTTGGTGCTGGCCTGACCGGGATAGCAAACATTGATGGTCACATTCGAGCCTTGCGTGCGCTGGGCAAATTCATACATGACCGCCATCATGACCAGCTTGGAATGCGAGTAGCTAGTCAATCCCATAAATGAACGTTCACCCTGAAGATTATCCAATTCGATTTTAGCCGGATGAAATCCGCCGGTAACGTTGATGACCCGCGCTGAAAGGCTGGATTTCAGGCAGTCCATCAGCAGTTGGGTTAGCAAGAATGGGGCGATCACATTCACTGCAAAATCAGCTTCAACCCCGTCCTCGGTCAAGCGCCGTTGGGCTTCCGACAAACCAGCATTATTGACGAGAACATCGAGGCATCCATATTTCTGCTTAAACTGGTCGGCAATAGAACGAACGCCTGCCTGGGTTGAGAGATCAGCCAGAAGGAGTTCAATCTGCTGGCTGCCGCTGCGTTGTTTCAACTCGCTAACGGCGGCTTCCCCGCTCGCTTGGCTGCGTCCAGTGACGATCACCTGCGCGCCTAACCTGGCTAGGGCCAGAGCGGTTTGCTTCCCAATGCCACCAGTTCCACCAGTAATCAGAACGGTTTTGTTTTGCATGATTATTTACAGCCTTTCAATCTATGCTTATCATCACAGCTGTTTCCATCATCTGGAGATTACGATTGGCGCTTTGCGATCCCAGTCGTGAGTTTGGAGTAGGGACAGGATAAAATCCGTAATATCCTCAACATCTACTCTCATTCCGGCTAAATCGTCCGCACGAGCGATTACTTTTCCGGCTGGCTTTCCTGTACCAATTATGGGCGGACGAATAATCGTCCACGTTAGTCCGGATTCAAACAAAATCCTGACTTCGATGTCTTTGGTTTTGATGACATCGGTCGCAATCCTTAGCAAGAGGATACGCAGGAGCCGCTGCCTGATTCCGAGCCGCGTGCCGGGCACTTTTGCGGCAGCCCCGGCGATGGTGATAATGCGATTCACGTTGGCAGTTTTCATTGCGTTTACAATGATGTGCATCGAATTTGCGTGCTGCTTGGAATCATGTCTCTCAGTACGGGGAGGTCCGGCAACCGAAATGACGGC
>JAKEEQ010000078.1 GCA_022616515.1 Chloroflexota bacterium
ATTGTTGGTATTCGTCATCACGGCCTGTGGCGGCGATGATGATCCGGCCCGTGAAACACGGGAACCGACCGTTCAACCAACTACCGAGATTGCCGAAATCCCCAGCAGCACACCGACTGTCACTTTTACGCCTGGTGGACCAACACTGACGCCTTCGAGCACATTCCCACCAACGACGACTCCCCGTGCTACCGATACACTTGTTCCCGAGGCAACCGCCGTGCCGCCAACTGAAGTCCCCGCGCCTTATATACATACGGTAGTCGATGGTGACACTTGCGGTGGGATAGCTGTGCAATATGGCCTGGAATTGATTGGGGGTGCCGCCGCTATTGAGCGAGCTAACAATATCAACTGCCGGACCCTGCAACTCGGCCAACAGCTAACGATTCCCCGTGCAACCGGGACGCCAACACCACAGGGATTTGATGTGACACAAACCGCCATCGCCACTGCGCTCCCGCCAAGTCTGCGCAACTTCCGGCCTGCCTTATACGAATACTGCCCGGTTGAAGATGATACCCTGACCAGTATTGCTCTGAAGGCGGGTACTACCCAGCAGCGTATATGTGAACTTAACCCGCTGCCAGATGGCATCGACTGCTCCGGCTGTGATTTTAGCGAGTCTGCTGCGGTTGGCTTTTGCCCGGTCCCACCCCTCATCAGCCAGTTCAATTGTTTACAGGTGCCTGGACCGACCTTCACACCAACCTTCACACCAACTTTTTCAGGTTCCGAAACCGTCACGCCGACGCCAACTTTCGCGCCGCCTCGCCTGTTGCAGCCTGCTTCTGGTGCGACCATGCCCGGCAGTGTCATGCTGTTGGTCTGGTTATCATCCGGTGAACTTAAAACGGATGAGTATTATCAGATTTCCATCACCAATGAGACGTCAGGCGCAACTTTGTTCGATATAGTGAGCAACAACAGTTATCTAATTCCGTCTACATGGCAGCCACCGGCGGGCGAGTCCCATACGATTCGCTGGAAGGTCGAGGTAGTCAGACGCAGCAGTGAAGGGCTTAACGAACCTATCAGCGGGCAGGCGATGGAATCAACGTTTGTCTGGCAGGGTTAGATTTTATGAAGAAGAGGCCGCACGCTGCGACCTCTTTTTGATTTGATTAGCGACGGGTGCGGCGCAGGCCAACATACTGTACGATGGCAAACGTCAACACAATATCTGCTACCACCAGTACCGCCCACATGCCTGCTGTTGAAAAATCAAAGGGGTCAAAGAGCAGCAGTACCGCACTCCCCGCGACCCACAGCAAATCGCCACCAATGATCATCTTCACATAATCCGGGCGAATTGGGTCCTGTGAAGAAACGAAATAGACGTCAACCGCCCAGAGGACGAGGCCGACACCTAAAATAATGAACGGAAGATTGTCCTCCACTCCCATAAACTCAGCAACACTACCGCTGGTGACCAACGTCACCACAGCACTGATTACTGAGAAGAGAGCATTGCCGCGCAGAGCAGTCTTGAGAAGATTGAAATTGGTCGATGTAACTTGATGTGTAGTGGTTTGAGTTGTCATCAGTTGCCTCCAATTGTCTGATTTGACATCCAGACTCTACTGTTCAAGCCACTGCCATTGCTTCAATTTTTACTGCCAGTTACTGCCAGTTGAAGTAGAATCGTGATAAGTATAGTTATCAGGATTTTGCTTCCGGTTTAAAGTGTAACGGACAGCATAATGCAGTTTAACAAAATACGGGTTATGGTTTGGTTGATACGGGACGCGGTGTACCGCGCCCCTCCGAAAGAACCGCCCACCGGAGGGGTCGGGTATACCCGATCCCACTTCGTTGATAACCCGTACTATTTTCTTAAAACGCATTATGCTGCCCCTACGATTATTCCCGATTCCCGTAGGGACACGGCACTGCCGTGTCCGTCAATAGGCGGTCCATCAAAAGATTACCCAATTGATTGTGAGATTGACCACTGAGTGGATATTTCTCCCAAAAAGAGAGTCCTGCGCGGACTCTCTTTTTGATAATGGTGCGGTTACCGGAGCTTACTCACCAATACCTGCGAAAATGACGATTTCGTCCCAGGCATCCAGAAAATACTGCTCGGTTTCTGCATTTTCGGTAATGTAGAAGAGACGCTCACTGGTTTCTTCATCGGGATAGATGGCGGGGTCTTCGAGATATTCCTCGTCAATCAGGCCCAACTCAATGGCGGTCGCGTTCGGCGACCCGTAGGCAGTATAGTTGCTGATGTCTGCGCCAACCACCGGATGAAGCACATAGTCGATAAAAGCGTGAGCGAGTTCTGGATTTGGTGCATCCACTGGTATAGCGAGGTTATCAGTCCATACAGTGGAACCTTCTGCCGGAATGATGTAGGCGAAATCTTCACACTCACACTCATCCATGATCTGGAAAATATCACCGCTGTATTCGACAGTCATATTCACATCACCGCGTTCCAGCAGCACCTGACCATCATCGGCAGCGATTGCGACCACGTTTTCGGAATGATCAATCATGAATTCCATTGCTTCATCAATCTCATCAGGATTATCCGTGTTGGGGTCATAGCCAAGCAAGACCAGACCAACGGCAAGCATAGCACGTGGGTCTTCGAGCCACGCGACAGGCCCTTCATAATCCAGCATTTCCTGCCATGTGGTAATTTCTCCACCGACTTCGGTCACGTTGTAACCAATCCCCACCGTGCCCCACTGATACGGCACGGAGTACTGATTTTCAGGGTCATAGGGAGCACCGACAAATTGCTCACCGATGTGAACAAAATTGGGAATCAAATCGAGATTGAGTTCCTCAAGCAGCCCTTCCTCAGCCATGATTGCAATGGTATAGTCGCTGGGAACAACAATGTCGTAGCCGGGGTTGCCTTCACGAATACGGGCCAGCATTGATTCGTTGCTCTCATAGATGTCATACTCGACCGTAACGCCACAAAGTTCCTCAAAATTGGGAATCGTGTCTTCAGCGATATACGTTGACCAGTTATAAACACTTAAGGTCTGGCCCTCAAAACCCTCAGGGCATACCCAGGGTTGTACTCTTTCTTCTTCACCGTCATCACCCTGCGCCAGCACCATGCCGGGAATGACTGCGCCAGCAATCAGCAGTACTAGCGTGAACATGAGAAACAATTTGCGCATTTCTAAGCTCCTTGTTTATTAAATACTGAACATTAAACTCGACTGGCACTGCGACCTTGCAGCAGCAGCGAGAGACCTACCAAAAATGTAGATGCCAGAATCATCAATGTCGAAATGGCATTGATTTCCGGTGTAACCGTTTGCTTCAACAGACCATACACGTAAACCGTCAACGTTGTCGTGCCAATTCCAGTAGTCATCAGGGTAATCACGAAGTCGTCCAGCGACAACGTGAACGCCAGCAGCGCTCCCGCCATAATCGCCGGGAACAAGATTGGAAACGTCACACGCCAGAAGGTGGCCCACTCATTGGCCCCCAGATCACGGGCTGCTTCTTCGTAGCGGGGGTTCATATCCACCAACCGTGCTCTCACGACAATCGCCACAAATGAGATGTTAAAGGCCACGTGCGAGATGATGATAGTGCTGTAGCCAAACCCCCAGTCATAGCTCGTACCGAACACATAATTGATGGTATCGACAATTGCCATTGCAACGGATGACTCACGTAAGTAATCGAAGGCTAAATTAAAGAAGATGTACAACGAAAATGCCTGGGCGATTTCGGGAATTGCCACAGGAAGATACAGTAGCCCTGCTAGAAGGTTCTTGCCCGGGAAACGCCCTCTGACAATACTCATGGCAATCATGGTGCCTAAAATGGCGGCGATAATAGTCGCAGAGATACTCACAATCATCGAGTTTTGCAGGGTTTCAAGCATCAACTCGGTAGAAAAATCGTCTTTGTTGCGGGCTACACTGTCGGTGATGCGGGTATACCAGCGTGTCGAAAATCCCCGCCAGACCCCGGTTGAGCGGGAGTCATTGAATGAGAAAGTGACGAGCACCACGATTGGAATCCAGAGAAACACGTAGTTCACAATTGGGGCCAGCAGCATGATGACTTTGCCCGTCAACTGTACGGTGGTATCTCGCCAGCGTCTTACGCTATCCGGGATGTTGAGATGACGGATAATTTCACCCGATACGTCGTCCCACAACATCAACGGTGTTGAGACTGTCGTCCCCGCAAATGCTGATCCAGCAGCGATGGGATTTTTTGCCAGTTTTTGAAGCGCCGTCTCGTTCTCTTCGTCATCCGGTGATTGAGAGGAAGTGCCACTGCTGCTTCGTTCGACTACAAACAGGTAAAGGAACAGCCCAATAGCCACAATGCCCATCAATACAATAGATGTCGCCGAACCACGTGGCATGTTACGGCGGCGGAAGGCGTTATTGATCAAGTTGCCAATCATCAGGCCCTCGACACCGCCCAGCAGATCAGGCGTTACGAATGCACCCACTGATGGCACAAAGACCAGAATGCAGCCTGCGATAACACCCGGCAGCGTCAGCGGGAAAATAATCCGCACAAAAGCGCTAAATTCATTTGCGCCTAAATCTTTTGCCGCCTCCACCATCTTGAAGTCAAATCGCTCCAATGAGGCGTAAATCGGCAGCACCATAAATGGCAAAAAGCCATAGACCATCCCTATCAGGACGGCCTTCTGGGTGTATAAGATTTCGAGCGGCTCGTCTATCAACCCCAACGCTTGAAAATAGTGATTAATGACTCCGTTCGTACCCAGCAGAACCTGCCACGCATAGGTACGAATCAAAAAATTCGTCCAGAAGGGCAAAATCACGAGGAAAAGGCTGAGCTGACGTGCCCATTGGCGCTGACGAGTGGTGATAAAGTAGGCCAGTGGAAATCCGAGGACAAGTGCATAGAGCGTTGTCTGGAAAGCGATGCCCAGCGAACGATCTAATATGGGGCGGTATCGCTCGTCTACATATTGATAATTTTCCATGGTCCAATTGTGGACAACTTCGCCACGTAGTCCACGCTCCCAGAAACTGGCAAGAATCACAATGACCAGCGGCGCAAGGAAAAACAACGTCAGCCAGAACGTGGCTGGCAGCGCCAGAAAACAACCACCTAAGTTAGGGCTGCGATTGCGTTTCACAATAACATCTTTTCTAAATGTCCAGATAGTCGGGATTTTCCCAGACAATCAGAGTTGACCAATTTTCGGATGCTTTATCTTCGATATAATCTTCAAGCAGACCTTTGACCACAAACCCGTTTTTGAGTTGAAAGCTCAAGGTAGGGTCGAATAATTCGCCGGAAACGACTTTCTCCACATACTCCGGCACCGATAGCACGTACTTATGCTTGGGATAGCCGGGCATCAACCCCCCGGCTACGATACCCTTTCGATTATACCGTTTGACAAGATCTTTGCGGGCTTCATAGAGCAACTTACCTATGCCGCGCCCCCGGTAGTCCGGGTGAACGCTGATGTCTGCGCCATAGTACCAATCGCCATCCGGGTCGTGGTTGGTATAGTATCCGCCAGCGATGATGTCCATAAACCTGTGGTCCGGCGCGTCAAAGTCAAAATCGGTGAAAAACCCTGACCCCAATCCAACCACATTGTC
>JAKEEQ010000079.1 GCA_022616515.1 Chloroflexota bacterium
CAGACCGGTGTCGCTACACCTGCTTTGAGCAGTTTACGTGCCCGTGCTGGTGTCGTTGGCGTTAGCGGCCTGCCTTCGTTGTTTAGTACAAATACAGTATGTTTTGCCGACATTCGGCCTTTCCTTTCAGAAAGTATGCTCTCTTCGACGGGGCACTCAAGGCTTAGTTCATCGAACATGGCATTCAAGGGGTCTGCCGTAGTGCCTGGAACTAGAGAAGTATCCCAGGGTACTTGTAGCCCTCAGCGCGGCTGCACATGCTTGTGCCGTCTAGTCAGGACTTGCGTTGCTACCCTCGTTGCAGAGCTACCCTGCTTTAGCCGGGAGTTCCTGACTTACCTCATTCCTTAGTAAAGGCTAAGAATCGTTAGGTCATTTTACACAAGTCGGGCGCATTTTAACATTTCCTTAAAATCTCTGTGTTCAAATAGCGGCAGTATTGATAAGCGAGGGAGTATTTGTAATGAGAAAAGTTGGAATTGTCATTGGTGCATTAGCCGGGATTGTCGTTATCGGGATTGCTGTTTTTCTGGGATATGTCTGGTTTGTTGGCGGTGATGGAACCCCCAGCGAAGAGGTAAGCGCTCCGACTCTGGTCGCGGAAGAAAACCAGCAGGTGTATCGCATTGATAAAGAACAATCCACCGTGCAGTTTTTCCTGCGTGAAGACTTGAGCGGTGTGCGAACGGATGTCATTGGCTCAACCAGCGAAGTCGCCGGGGACGTCCTCGTGGACTTCAACACTCCGTCAAATTCGGCAGTGGGGACGATTCGGGTTAACGCCCGGACTCTCGAAACGGACCGCAGCATGCGCGACCGTCAAATTCGCACCTTTATCCTCGAATCTTCAAGCGATGAGTATGAGTTCATCAACTTCGAACCCGCTGAAGTCCTGAATTTCCCGGAATCACCGGAAATCGGCCAGGAATTGCAATTCCAGATTGTGGGAAATCTGACCATCAAAGACACCACTCAGAGCGAAGTTTGGGATGCAACCGTGACATTGGTCTCGGAGGACCGCATGGAAGGCGTGGCGACGACCACTGTTTCACGGGGAGATTATAATCTTGAAATTCCTCGTGTTGCATCAGTAGCAAATGTTGATGAAGAGGTGCAACTGACTATAGAGTTTGTTGCGCTGGCCGTGGACGAAGAAACAACATTTGCTTCAGACGAAACGGTCAGCACACAATAACCAAAAAGGGTGGTGGTTAGCGTGGGTGACTCCGATCAGTCAAACATTTACCCCACCCAATACCCTCCCTGCAAACGGGTTGATAGGTGGACAGTTTTTGCAATGCGAGGACAACGACATAGTGCAAAGTAATCTAGAAACCGCATAAACAGAGGATGGACGGCCAACGGGGCGTCCCTACGAAAACCATGTCAAGTCTGTAGGAACGGAACCCGGCTATTTGTTGATGGGATTGTCGGGGTCAATCAAAATATCGTTCCCGTCAATTTTTACTTCATAGCGATCTACGGGCACTACCGCCGGAAAGGTTGGTTTGCCTGTTCTCAAGTTGAAAATAGCGCCGTGACGCGGGCATTCAATGGTTGGGTCCGGGGCGTCAGTATGGAGTTCGCCTTCTGCCAGCGGCCCGTCGTCGTGCGTGCAAATGTCCTCCACCGCGTAATACTTGCCGTCAACTTTAAAAACGGCGACCCAGGTATCACCCACCTCAGCCACAATTCGGTCACCATCATCAAATTGATCGGTTGTTGCTACCTTTACAAATGCCAACGTGCAGTGCCCTCCTTGTTAGTTTTCCCAGAATTGAAAGTAATGCAGTCCCACCCTTGCTAAATCCACGTCCACATCAAACTGAACGGCAATCGCATCTACCTGTCTGAAGAACTCGCCAGGGAAATCCAGGCCGCCCTCAGTACTCGGCAGCCAGAACAACAAAATTATCAGAAATAGTCCAATCGACCCCATTGAGCGCATCCGGTAAGCGAAATCGGGTGACAAGAATGGTTCAATGACGCCAAATCCATCAAGTGGTGGAATCGGAATCAAATTAAATAGAATCGCCATTACCTGCACCCAACATAGAAAAGCAACCCCCGACCATAGACGCAAACTATCCTCGGTTTCCAGAATGTCAGGATAGGTGACATAACCTGTCCAGAAGGGTGCGGAGAACACAATCAAACACAGCAAATTCGCCGCCGGACCCGCAATCGAAACGGCGCTGCTCCAATACTTGCTGCGCAAATTTCTGGTCTCGATATACACGGCCCCACCCGGCAAGCCAAACCCACCCATTGCCAGAAACAGCAGCGGCAGTCCAATACTCAAAAAGGGATGCGTATACTTTAAGGGATTCATGGTGAGATATCCCTTATCACGCACCGAATGATCGCCGCCCCAGTAAGCCACCAGCGCATGACCAAATTCGTGCAGTGTCAGCGACAGAATCCAGCCACCAATCACCAGCAAAAAGGAGATAGCAATATCCGGCGCGAAAATGATGCCGAGCACCGTCACAAGTGCAACGACAATCCCGGCAAAAATCAGATTTTCGCGGTCACGTTTGGCGGCCTCGTTGCGGATTACAATCGTTGGGGGCTTATTGGCCTGTCGGTGCTGTGGCGAACCACCGACCAGCGTCTCCACGTTCACCCGCTCCGAACTGATATCTTTCACGTTTGTCCGCACATAAGACCGGAGTGTATCTAAGTCGGGAGATGGCAACTGGTCCAGAATCTCCTGAAGCAGCGGTCCCGGATCAGACAAAATGGCAATCACCAGATCGACCGCATGGACGGTGGAATGGCCCAATACACGGGCTTCCTTGCTGGCATCCGCAATGCGCTCTTTGGCACGTTTAGTGAGGCCGTTGGTTTTGTCGAGCGGTGTATCACGGATCATTCCGAGTTCAACCAGCATCGCATCCACCAGCGCATCCGGGGACAGCCCTGCTGACTGCAACCCATCACGCGCTACTTCGTTATATTTGAGCGCCCCCACCAGCAAATGTTCGGTGTCAATCAGGTGCTGGTGGCGAGCCATTGCCAGTTCACCCGATAATTTCAGGACCTGTTGGGCATCAGATGATAGTGCAATCTGGCTACTCATCTTCACCCAGACCGTATGCGGCGGCCTTGACGACCTTCAGGGACAGCAGAGCGCACTTGATACGGGTCATGCTGATGGGAATGCCCAGCAGTTCGAGGATGTCGTCTTTGGATAGGGCTTTGATCTCGTCGAGGGTTTTGCCCAGCAGTTCATCACCCAGCATTGATGCGCTGGCCTGGCTGATGGTGCAGCCTTCACCCTGCCAGCCGACGGCAACCACCCTTTCATTCACATCAAGTTTGATGGTGATTTCAAGCTGGTCACCACACAGTGGATTATCGTCATGGGCGTGCATGTCGAAGTCTTCCAGCAGACCCCAGTTGTGGGGATGCTGCCCATGATCGATGATGTTCTCTTGATACATGTCCATACGTTATGCTCCAATCAGATCCACTTGATTGTATCAGTGTCTGTCAACTGATGTGCTTCGTGGGTAAGTACCTGCACGGTAAACAGATTCGCGTCACAACACGACTGGCGCGAGGCTGTATAGAGGATGGTTTCATCATCCAGCCAGCGCATATTATTGATCGTCAGCCGGTCGTCGCCCCGAAATCGTAGTTCTCTCCAGACCATGTCGAACACCAGTATAGATTTACCCTGCCCGTTAAATGCGATAAAGCGACCACTCGGTGATACGACAGCACTGCTGATAGCCGCAATGTCTGCACCGGCATGATATTGCTGCTCAGTATCCCTGATAAAATCATATACGGTAAAACAGGTATTGGGTGGCAGTTGCGGGTCTTCGCATTCACTGAAATAGGCCACATAGCGATTATTAGGCGCGAAAATCAGCCGCCCGCCATCATCTGCCGAAAATTCGACCCCACTGAGCAGTGCCCGGCTCTCGCCTTCAACGGTATAGGCCCGCAGGATTCCCTGTTCGATGACCACAAATTCTTCGCTGTCTTCACGATAGTGCACCACTGGCAAATCCGGCAAGTTTTCAAGTTCCTCCAACTTTCGGGGCTTCGGTGAATATTGCCAGTGCGCATCTGGATTCCGGCTGCCAATGCCCGGTCCTGCCGGATTTTTGCGCGTTGAGATAAGCAGCGAATTGTCGGAAAGCCACCGTACCGCAGCGGCTTTATCCTGTTCTCTGACCACTTCGACGTTTTCCGACTCCATATCGTAAACGAGGGTCGAGATTTGTTCATCGGCAACCGTACCCCGCTGTTCGAGGAACACCACATAATCCCCATCGGGTGAAAGGGCGATGTCCGGCAGCAGTTGATGCTCACTGACAAATAACGGTATTTCACGACCCATACAGCGCACCACACTCTCCTCCGCATAGATAATCAGCGGTTCGCTGCATTGGCCTGCCTGCGCACCGATCCATCCGGGCAACAGCAGCAGGTTCAGCAAAATGATCAGTCTAATCATAGCTGCTCCTTAACGATTAAAGAGCTTCTTGACCTTGTAAATGCCGTCCACCAGTTTGTCAACTTCTTCGGTCGTATTATACAGGTAGAAACTGGCCCGTGTCGTTGCCGGGATATGAAAATGCTCTTTGTGCAGCGGCATCGCACAGTGATGGCCCGCCCGCACCGCAATGCCTTCACTGTCCAGAATCTGGGCAATATCATGAGCGTGGGCTTCGGGCAGGGTGAAGGTAGCCACACCGCTGCGGTAGGGCGCATCCGGGTTATACAGCGTCAGGCCCGGAATTTCCGCCAGACGATCATGGGCATATTCAACCAGTTCCTGCCCGTGGGCGTGAATATTTTCCATGCCAAGACCCGACAGATAATCCACCGCTGCGCCAATCCCCACCGCTTCCGCGATGGCCGGTGTGCCCGCTTCGAATTTGTAGGGCAGTTCATTCCACGTGCTGCCGTTCAGTGTCACACGGCTAATCATATCGCCGCCGCCCATAAAGGGAGGCATGGCGTCCAGTATCGCCTGCTTGCCGTACAATATCCCGATGCCAGTGGGGCCACACATCTTGTGCCCGCTGAACGCATACAAATCGACATCAAGGTCCTGTACATCGACCTTCATGTGCGGCACGGCCTGCGCCCCATCCCCAATCGTTATCGCCCCGGCCTCATGGGCCAGCGCCGCGATTTCCTTGAGGGGATTAACCGTGCCCATCACATTGCTAACATGAGTCAGGCTGACCGCTTTGACATTGCCTTCTCTCAGAAATGCCTTCAACGCATCCATATTCAGCGTCTTGTCATCACACAGCGGCACATAGCGGATGGTGAATCCCTTCTCCGCTGCCAGCATCTGCCAGGGGACCAGATTGGCATGGTGCTCCATCACACTCAAAATGACCACATCACCCTGCGACAGATTGGCCCGTCCCCACGACTGCACAATCAGGTTCATGCTCTCGGTCGTGTTGCGGGTGTAGATGATCTCTTCGCGGTGGGCAGCGTTGATGAACTTCTGTACCTTATCACGCGCCTTCTCATAGGCATCCGTCGCCGCTTCACTGAGCACATGCAGCCCGCGATGGACATTGGCGTGCGAGTGGGTGTAATAATATTCCAGTGCATCAATCACCTGACGCGGCTTTTGGCTGCTGGCGGCGCTGTCGAGAAAGACCAATGGTTTCCCCGGATGAACCTCCTGATGCAAAATCGGAAAATCTTGCCGGACCGCCTGAATATCTAAAGTCACTCTCTGTTCCTTCCCTCGTTAGTTTTGATTCTTAGCTTGTTGCTGGGCATAATACTTCAACAGCGACACCATCCCCATCAAGCCCTCGCCTTTGCCCATCGAAATGCGCTTGCCGAAAATGCGTGTCACGAGATCATGGGGGATGTTCAGGATGTCCTCCACTGGCCCACCGGATAAACTATCCTGTAAGATAGACCCCAAGGCTCTTGCTGAGACACCCTGCGGATTCTCGACGGCAAAGTGGAACTTGATATTGCCTTCATCATCAACAGGTTCGGTGAAGACATAGGCTTCCGATTCACAGCGCTGTACGCGGTGTTCCTCATCAAAGGGGCGCACCGCTATCGACGTTGGGACTTCACGGAAGCGGTCGCTGTAGTCCAGCAACACTTCAATTCGCTCCTGTTCGTCTACCTCGTCAAATATCTCCACAATCTCCCGCAATTTTTCGGGATACTCGCTCAAATCAGCCATCATCCATTCCTTATTTGAGAAACTTCCGTTTCTGTGAAAATGGTCTCCAGTCTTTTCCTCGGTGGACGCCTCGTTGGGCGTCCCTACCACCCTGTCCAACGCTTGTAGGGACGTGCCGTTTCCGTTC
>JAKEEQ010000080.1 GCA_022616515.1 Chloroflexota bacterium
ACATCCTTGAGCGCGTAGATGGTATGCGCCGCATCACCATAGGTTCTGGTAAGTGATTCTGTGCGAATGACGTTCATGTGTTGAAACCTTTCTCAGACTTCGCAGCGCATGGCATACCGTAATCCGGCTGGGTTGGCTGCATCTTCATTTCCAATTGATTTGATACTAATTGCCGGGAGCAGTTTTTTTCGTTCTCCGGCGCGGTCGTCCCCGTTTTTTCACTGCTGGTTCTGGCGGCATATACTGCTTGAGATCTGGCAGGCGTGCTTCGCACATCTCGATCCAGCGCAAATCAGCCTCCAGGTGCATGACCGCACTATCCAGCAGCATGACCCACGGAAGCTGCGTGACTGGGTCGGCTTTTCGGCGCAATTCAGTCACATCATGGAGCTTGCGGTAGAGTTCGCGGCGCTGAGTGATCAACACCTGTTCCGGGGCTGCCGGACCACCAACCAGACTCATAACTAACTTAATGTAAAAAGTGTCGCCCAGACGATACTCACGTACTTCTGGCGTAAGATACCAGTTCTTGACTTCCTCACGGCCTGCATCTGTAATGCAGTAAACTTTCCGATCTGGTGCGTCATCTATTTCTTCAACCTCATAGTCCACCAGACTCGCTTCATACAAGCGCGTTAAGGTGCTGGCGATTTGCCCCGGCTTGACATCCCATTCGGCACTGACGGTCAACGTCAACTGCTTGCCCAGTTCATAACCGTGCATGGGACGTTGATAGAGAAGTGCGAGCAGTGTGTGTTTGACCGACATTTATAACCTATACACTCAGTGTATAATTAAATTAAAGAAAACTATACACCCCGTGTATAGCTTTGTCAACAGAGTTTCATTGAATTCGTGTAAAATTCGAATTAAGGCGAGGTGATAAAATACATGCCTCCATAATGGTGAATTAAACGAACGCAGAAATATAGCGCTTGCTTCACATTTGTCACCAAAATGCAGTCGAAAGATCACCTGACAGCGCCTCCAAATTTGGCTATGATGCGGCTACGCGCTAGTTTAATGGGGAGATTAGACGATGACAGCCGTTACTGTCCGTAAGGTCAATTTACGTTCGATTGCCCTGCCCGCCGAACATGGCGGCTGGGGATTTCTCATTGAGCCAATGCTGCTGGGGCTGCTGGTGGCTCCAACATGGCAGGCTGCTGTATTGTGTATTTCCATGTTTGGCTTCTTTCTGGTTCACCAGCCGCTAAAGTTGGCGGCTAAAGACCACCAGAAAGGCCGTCGCATTGAGCGGACCATCTACGCAGAACGTTTCGCCATAGGTTACGCTCTCGTCGGAATACTTGCTCTGCTGATTGTAGCAATAAACAGCGATCCGGTCTTTTTGATACCGTATGTTGTGGCTGTACCGATGGTTGCGGTCCAACTTTATTACGATGCCAGAAATCAAAGCCGAGCGGTTGTGTCGGAAATCGCAGGTGGAATTGCTCTTGGCTCCACTGCAACGGCGATTGCCATCATCGGCGGGCTGGAGATGGTACCTGCCTTCATCCTGTGGGTGCTGCTAGCAGCGCGGGTTATCCCCGCAATCATCTATGTTCGTGCCCGTTTATGTCTGGAAAAAGGAAAAGAATGGGAAGCATTGCCAGTATGGCTATCCCATGCCATTGCCGCCGTTGTGATTCTCGCCCTGCTAGCCACTCGATTGACGACATGGTGGGCGGTGCTGGCAATTGGCATTCTCACGTTCCGTGCTCTGAAGGGTATTTCAAAATATCGCAAGCCAGTGAAACCATCACAGGTCGGTATCAGTGAAATGGCTCTCGGATTTTTGACGGCGGTGCTGTATGCCCTTGCTTAGTCGCACCATTATTCGACTCGCCATGCTCTATTTGCTGCTCGGATTGGCCGGGTGGTCCATTGCGACTGCCAACCAGTACGGCTACATTGGTGGTACGTGGTTTGCGCTGCGCCCGGTCAGCATTCACTGGATTACGGTTGGCTGGCTGACACAGCTTATCTTCGCCGTCATCTACTGGATGTTCCCAATCATCAGCCGGGATGATCCCTATGGACCAGCGTGGATTGCGTGGGCCGGATTTGCTGCCATTAACATTGGTCTGCTGCTGCGGGCCATCTTCGAAATTGGTTTGACACGCGGGATGTCATATGACCTGCGCTGGGGACTGGTGGTTGCAGCGGCGTTGCAGTGGTTGGGTGCTGTGCTCCTCATTGCTGTCAGTTGGCGACGGGTTAAACCGCGCGGAGGCCGCTGATGCCAAGCCTCAGTGTATGGATGATCCGGTTATCGTTCTTGCATTTTCTCGGCGGCTATATGATTGCCAGTCTACTGCTCAGCCAGAAAGGTGACCCGGAACTGCTTCCTGTCGACATGTGGCAGTACCTGTTCCTGCACGTGGACATGCTGCTGGTGGGTTGGATGGTTCAACTGTCAATGGGGGTTGCCTACTGGATTCTGCCGCGACTGCCGGGTACGGTGACCCAACGGGGGCGATTGAGATTCGCGCTGGCAGCGGTCATTCTCATCAACGGCGGTGTTGCCTGTTTCGCTGTCGTCGATAGTGCAATCCTTGTGTCGATTGGAATGCTGATGCAGTTTGCCGGAGCGCTAGCCTTTGTCCATCATGCGGTGCCGCGTGTGCGGGCAGCCTTGACGCAGCGTTAGATAGTGGGCGGGCGAGGTCGCCTATTCGGCAACTTCCGCTGAATCATCGCCATGAACTTCCGTCAGGAAATTACTAATCAATTCCGCAACGGAGCTAACGGCTGAGATGGCGCTGCCATAGCGCATGCGCGTCGGTCCAACCACGCCAACCGTACCGATTACATGAGCCGTCCCATACCGGGCAAAAATCATACTGAGACGGTTGAACTCTTCATAGCGACCATCACCGCCAACAAGTGCATGCACGGCCCCAACGCGGGCATCCCGGAATTCTTCAATAAGCTGATCCAGTGGCACGTTGCCTTCCAGCACTTTAATCGCCTGCCGTGCGCCATCATCTTCAAAATCCGGCAACACATTGCTCAAGCCAGCTCGATAAATCACGCGGCTGCCTTCATCACGTAATGTCAACAGCGCATCGGCCACAATTTCGCCAATTTCCTCAGCCAAAATGCTGGAAAGTGTACGTGTTTTCTCGCGTACCTGTTCGGCGGTCAGGTCAACGCAATTCCGGTTAATCGCTTCCGATGCCAGATTCAGTTTTTCCTGTGGGATAGGTTCGGCCATGATGAGCATTTGCTGGTGGACGTTTGCCCCATCCAGCACCAATACCATCAACACGAGACGTCCCTGCACCCCGATAAGCTGGACCTGCTTGAAGCGGTAGCTGGACTTCAAGCGCGGCTCGGTCACGAGAGCAGCAGTGTGTGTCTCGTTAGCAAGGACGACGGCAGCATGCTGCATCCATGCCTCCATTTCCGCCGGAATATCACGAAAATGGGCTTGAATGGCCGTGACATCGGCTTTCGGTGGATCGTTGAGAAGTTGCTTCACCATGTAGCGATAACCATCTTCGGTGGGCACACGTCCCGCAGATGTATGTGGTGCGCGGATGTAACCTGCCTCCTCCAATACCGCCATTTCATTGCGAATCGTCGCGCTGCTCACACTAAGCTCGGAGACGTGCATTAACGTCTTAGAACTGACGGGTTCCGGGCTGGCGATATATTCGCGGATGAGAATTTCGAGTAATTTTCTCTGGCGATTGGTAAGTTCGCGCAAAGGAACATCATCTGACATATTGTTAGGGCCTCTGAGTTTACTTTCTATTGACTGTAACATGTGCTCAGGACGCGGTCAATGTCAAGGAATCTTAGAGGAATGTTGCTTGACAAAGTCCATCTATCCGCCGTAGCATAGCGGAAAATCTAAACGTAAGAAACGGAGTTATACATGGCTGGTAAAACCTTCCCGGTGACCGACGACAGTTTTCAGGACGATGTTCTCGATTCGGAGACGCCTGTACTGGTAGATTTCTGGGCAGAGTGGTGCGGTCCCTGTAAAATGATTGCTCCTATTGTTGAGGAGCTGTCGCTTGAATATGATGGTAAGTTGAAGGTTGCCAAGCTGGATGCCGACGAAAACATGCATACCATGCAGCAGTACGGCATCATGGGTATTCCGACCCTGATCCTGTTCAAGGGTGGACAGCCTGTGGAGCGTGTTCAGGGCTTTCGTCCCAAGGAACACATCCTTGAGAAGATCGAGCCACACCTGAGCTAGAGTCTTCGCTGCTATTCCAACGCCATCTGTAATAGGGTGGCGTTTTTGATTCTTATGTCACCAGATTGCCGCCAAAGGCAACTCGGTTCAAGCCGGGCGGTTCGTAGATCAGATGCACATTTTCCGGCGGACGACCTGTTTCTTCAGCTATGGCACGAGTCAATTCATCAATTTGTCGTTGTATATCTTCCCCTTCCGGCAGCCGGGAATGCAGCACACGGACGAACACGGGATAATAGTGCTGGTCCGATTGGTTTTCAGCATACTGCGCTACCGGGAGGATTTTCACCCACGTTCCACCCGGACTTGACTCGAAAATATTGCCAGCGCGGTCGGCGATTCTACTGGCAAGGTCCGGGGCAATGGTTTCAGCGTCCCGCTGTACGATTTCGATGGTTAAAATGGGCATTTTTGAATTTCCGTTTTCAGAGCGCGATCTCATCCGCCCCGTTCATTGCAGCGAACTACTCGTACTTAAACTTCCACACACCAATCCCAGTAAATACAACGGCATATAATAAGAGCACGCCGACTTCGGGCAAGACATCCGTCAGGCCGCCGTCATACCAGATCAGGTCCTGAAAACCATCCATTGCCCATGCAATCGGCGAAATATGCCCGATGATAACCATCAAATCCGGCACGATTTCGAGAGGCCACCACGCGCCACCAAGCGGAGCCAGCGTCAACGCCAGAAACGTTGCCATGCCAGAGGCTTGATCTTCGGTGCGTACAAAAGTTGCAATAGTAAAACCGATGGCTGCCGCTGCCAGTATAAAAGCGACCACAATGAGCGCCACCGCCACTGGATTGTTGCCCCAATCCACATTTCCGATGATGCTGCCCACCACAATGAGCAGGGTAAATTGGATAAGGGCAAAGAGCATCGGGCTGAGCATTTTGCCAAGCACAACCTGATACCTGGGTACCGGGAGGGTAAACAGCCGTTGAAGCGTGCCCGTCTGTCGTTCCACGACCAGCACAGATACGGCGTTAAAGAGTGTTAGCATTACAAACATAGTCGATGTACCGGGCACAGTTTGGTCAAAGCCACTGAAGATGTCCTCATTTTCCTCACCCGTCGTCGACTCGCTGTGAACGACGACCGGGGCGTTATGATTCTGAGCGTCTTCAAGCAAATTGTCGAACAACGTTTGTGTATCCCCGACCAAAAAATCCTCTGCAAGAATGTCACGCCCAATCTGTGCAATCATTACTGGTCCCGCCAAAGCTGTTATGGCAGTATTGACACTCTGGCTGGCAACAGTAGGCGACGTTAAGTCCTCATTGCTTTGATAGGTGATGATCGGTGTTTCGCCACGCTGCAACTGCTCCTGAAATCCGTCTGGAATAGTGATGACGGCTACTGTGGTGTTTGCTTCCAGTCGCTCGTTCGTATCTTCTTCATCGTCCAGTTCACATGCCTCAGGATTGTTCTTGCCGTAAACACATACACGCAGACTATCGTTGCTAGCAATAATGTCAATAAAACGTTCGGACAGGGCAGACTGGTCTTCATCTACAATGTCAACATTTAAGATCAACGATTCGTCATCCACAGAAATAGCATTGCCAATGATGATGATCAATATCGCAGGCAGAACCAGCGAAATGGCTAACAGGAACAAGCTTTGAAAAGACAGCAAGAGGTCCTTATAAGCAATATCCCAGATGGTTCTCATGCTCTAAGCTCCTTTAAAATCCTCACGCTGGTTGAATAGGTAAATGGCAACGCCAAGTGTGATAGCCGCCATCACAAACAGGATGGCAATATTGTCAATAACATCGGGCAGCGACCCGTTACGCATCGATAATTCAGTGAAACCATCAATCGCCCAATGGTTGAGGGTTAATTTTCTGAGTTGATTGATAACAGCCACGTCATCGACCGGAATAAACGTGCCGCCAACTGTGGCTAACGTAATCAGCAAGATGGTGCTGACAGACTGAACTTGCTGGGAGTTTCGTCCCAGACTCGCAATCACCATGCCAAGACCTGTTGCCGCCGCCACCACGGACAACACCAGCAGCACAATCGCGGCAATATCGCTGCCCCAGACAGCTACGTCATCATTGAAGATGAATCGGTTAACCAGGAGTGTCGCCGCAATGAGAATGCCCATCTGGAAAAGGCCAGAGATGTAAGTGCCACCGGTTTTGCCTGCCATATACGCCGGGCGTGTGGTCGGCGTGGTGATAATGCGCTGCATGGTCCAGTCACGCATATCTTCCAGAATAGAGATCGCACCCGCTGCCATGCCAAAGGTCATGAAGAAGATCGCCATGCTGGGCGCGAAATATTGCAAAGCCACAAATTCTTCGGCTTCGCCTTCAATGTCTTTCCGCTCAAGCGCGATAACTTCCTGCGCATTTCGCGTGAAAGTCTCCTGCTGAATGCGTCCAATGAGGTTAAATTGCTGCTCTGCGGGAATATCATCAAAATTGTCGCTGACATATTCAGGGATTACTGCGCCTGCCAGCGCACTCGTATTCATCCGGTCAGCAATTCCCTGTATGATCGTGCGTGCGACATCAACTGGCACACCGCTGCCCGGATTGTAGTAAACCTCCAGTTCGGCCTGTTCGCCAGTGAAGATGGCATCGGAGTAGTCGCGGGGGATAATCAGTAAGACATCCAGCTCACCTTCATCGACCATCTGGCGACCCCGGATAATATTCGAAACGATTTCCCCGTCGATAAACTCCGAAAGGCCGGAATCCCCGGCATCATCTTCTCCGCCCACGCCGAACCCGGTTGCGCACGTATCACGGATGGCAGGGTCAAGGTCCTGCACCATCAGGCAGGTATACATGGCTCCAAAATTACCGTCATCCTGATTGACGATCCCTACGCTGGCGTCCTGAATGGAAATGTCACTGGATCCACCGCCGAGAGCGGCCCCGATGATGATACTGATTGCCAGTGGCACGGCGATGTTAATCATGATCGCGGCACGGTCCGTGAAGGTGTTGTAAATATCGACGCGACTAATCTCCAAAATTCTGCGTAACATGGCCTCTCCTAATCCCTGAGTGCGCGTCCGGTGAGGTGCAGAAACACTGCTTCGAGGTTAGGTTCTTGTATCTCAAGGGCATTCAGGGTCAATCCCGCCTCATTCAAGATACGGATAGCCTCTGGCAGCACCGTGCGCCCCTGTGTGGCAATCAGTCGAATTTCACCATTAACGTTTTCGCTGCGCTCTACATTGGGCAAATCGTTAAGCTGTTGTACGACCTCGGGCGTCGCTTGCGGCACGAGAAGACTCACGGTGTCATATTGGCCTACTGTTTCCGTCAATTCATCCAGCGTACCCAGCGCGATAATCTGCCCGTGATCGATAATCCCGATACGGTCGCTTAGTTCTTGCGCTTCTTCCATGTAGTGAGTTGTATACAGGATGGTAATGCCATGCTCTTTATTCAGTATTTTAACGGTATCCAGAATGGCGCGGCGGCTTTGCGGGTCAATACCAACCGTCGGTTCGTCCAGGAACAACATTTGCGGGTGATTCATCAGGCCCACCCCGATATTGACCCGCCGTTTCATTCCACCGGAATACTCACCGATTTTGTCATTGGCCCGGTCAGTCAGACTAATCAACTCAAGAATCTCATCAGACCGCTGTTTGAGGTCTTTGCCCCGCAAGCCATACAGTTTCCCGAAGAATTCGAGATTCTGGCGTGCACTCAGTCGTGGGTAGAGCGCCAAATCCTGCGGCACGACGCCTATCAGACATTTCACTTCAAGCGGATTCTGGCGAATGCTGTAGCCCCCGATGATGACGTCCCCGGCAGTTGGGGTGAGTAATCCGCTCATCATGTTGATGATGGTGGATTTTCCGGCTCCATTTGGCCCCAGCAGGCTAAAAATCTCACCCTTGTGAATAGTGAGGTTCACGGCTCCATCTTTACCAACGGCATATGGCCCGTCAGGTGGGTTGTACTGCTTGCGGAGGTCTTTAAGTTCTGCAAATCCCGTCATTAGCTTGCGTCCCTGTTCGCTTTTTCATCCAATTTTTCAATAACGTCGTCGCACCACTCGATGAGGGCGATAACGACTTTAAATCCCTGATCCAACGTTAATCGCCAGTAAAAGGCATCTTCCGGGAGACGTTTCTCGCCTCGTTTGATGTTCGCTTCGGCTTGTGGAAACAGATCATCAATTGCCCGTTGCAAATAACTGCGATAGTCTAATATCTGCTCCCGGATACGATCATCCGGCACACGCTTTCCAAAAAATAAACGCAAGAGATTTGGCTGGCGTGGATTCCAATCATTTTCAAAATCGGATTCCAGCCAGCTTTGCAGGGCCTTCTGCCCAGCTTCAGTGATGGTATACAGTTTGCGACCGCGCCCACTGTCCGGGTCCTCGCGGCTTGAGACTAACCCCTCAGCTTCA
Source organism: Chloroflexota bacterium (assembly GCA_022616515.1). Lineage (GTDB taxonomy): Bacteria > Chloroflexota > Anaerolineae > Aggregatilineales > J027 > JAKEEQ01. Next base: position 8,616 of record JAKEEQ010000080.1, read on the forward strand.
AGGCGATTGAGCATCCGGTAAATTTGCGGTCGATCCGCATACCACACATTGCCTGCGCTGTTCATTAGACTGGTACTCAGATCATAGCCTGACGCTTCACCAGTCAGGTTAAGTGTGCCTAAAATGGCGTACTGAAGTGCCATTTGTCCTGTATCCTGATACGAGTATTAAGGTCATTTTGTTTCAATAGGTGTATCTGCACCAGTGTGTTGACACTGATTGAAGTGTACGCCAACTTTGAATGAAATGTCAAGCAGGCAACATTTGAGAGTCCATAGAAATCACGGCAGGGGACACCCGGTTTTAGCCGGGTGGGGAATGCCGCTTACTCCTTTCTTGATTTGTATGATATAATTAGTTTATGAAGAGCAA
>JAKEEQ010000081.1 GCA_022616515.1 Chloroflexota bacterium
GAGAGCGAATCACATGCCTGTCGCTTTCCCCCTTCTGGAGCCATTTAAAGCTTAAGTTTACACGCATGGGACGCCCCGTTGGGCGTCCGCCATTTATTCATGAGATTTCCAGGTTATTACACACCAAACCGTTGTCTTGCTAATCCCTAAAAAGTACACCTCGCCCCTCAGCTACGCCTAAGACTCCGACCGCCTGCCAGCAGCAAAACAACCCCAACACCGAGCAGGGGTAAAAAATGCCAGTCGAAACTTTCCACAGACAGCCATCCACGAAAACCGCCGAAATCGAACTCTTTCGGCAATACCATCTGAACCTGGCTTCCATCCGGGCGAATTTTGAATAGCCAATTCTTGAAGCTGGCATCCTGTCCCCATACCATCAGCCATTCGTCATCGGGTGACCAACCGACAACTTCGTTACGTTGTGTGGGAAGATTGTACAGTGTGTTCCACGAAGAACCGTCATTACTGGCAAAGATGACGGTATGCCCGTCCAAAATCAAAAATCCGTCATCCAGCCAGTAGCCAAAATCAAAATTACGGCTCAACGCCGTATAAACGCGAAAAGGCTGCCAGCTATCAGCCGGAATCAGCCATAATTCGCGCTGTAGTTCTTTTTCGGTGAATACCAACAAAATGGTATGGTAAGGTGACCACTCTGCAAACACCGTATTTTCAACAAGCAAGTCTATATGATTCTGTTGATCCACTCGCCACAATTCACGAGAAGTCTGGTTCGTTACCGACACATAGATCAAAAATTGCCCGCTCGCATCAAGGCCAGCAACATAGACCGCCTCATCACCGGGCGGAAGTAACGCAACCCGCTCGCCAGACGTAAAATTGACGTGATAAATAGCCTGTCCTGTGCCAGAATTTTCCTGTAACAGAAACCAGCCGGGTTTAAATGACGGAGTGAGTGATACAAATGCACCGCCCATTTCAACAGATTGCATTTCACCAGTACGAAAATCGAGAAGGCTGAGACTATTTGGATCATCATGGGCAACGACGATCATCATCCGACTATTGGCAAGCCAACCAAAGTACGAGAGGGGCGCTCGCTCTGTAATCAAATCCGCCGCATCCGAACCAACCCGCTGCCGGTAGAAGTGCCCCTGACTGCTTAGAATCATCCACTCTTCATCCGGTGTTACCGTAAGAAGACTTGCCTCTGACTCACCGGGTACAATTGGACGAGCAACGGTTCCCGCTGCGTTGAATTTGAATGACGCGGTGCGCAGTGGACTGGATGTTGTGCCATAACCCATCACCAGCCAGCCGTCTGGTATTATGGCATATAAATATTTATCTACGCCGGTTCGCCCGTCGGAAAAAGTATAATCGCCCCAGCCCGCTGTCACCGAAATGAGGTTGCCGGTGGTTTCATGGTATAAAAAGGCATGACCACTGGTATCGGTGACGATCATGTATGGAGCCGGGTTATCCTTGCGGGCCAGACCGAGTGTAACGACCAAAAAAAGCCCTATGAGACCTACTACTGTGGCAATGTGGCGAACACTCATCAACATCCCTCGCAGCAAGTGAGGATACCACTCGTGAGTGGCTCCTGTATTGACGATTGGGCTACGACTCGGCATCGCGATCAATGATGATGGTAACCGGGCCATCATTGTAAATGTCTACCTGCATCTTCGCACCAAAAACACCGGACTCCACCTTCTGCACACCGGCTTCCCGTAGAAATTCGGCGAACTTCTCAACAAGCGGTTCAGCGATTTCGGGAGGTGCAGCATCGGTAAATCCGGGACGTCGACCCTTGCGAGCATCGCCGTACAACGTGAACTGTGAGATGACCAGCGCCTCCCCCTCGACATCCTGTATAGATAAGTTAAATTTGCCGTCCTGATCGGTAAAGACGCGCAATCCAGCCGTTTTATTAGCAAGCCATCGGGCCTCATTTTCGGTATCTGAATGTGTAACACCAACCAGTATAACAAACCCTTTGCCAATGGAACCAACCACTTGACTATTAACTGCTACAGAACCTTTACTCACCCGTTGAATTACCAGCCGCATGATAACTTGTCCTTGAATCCTTTGTTGTTTTTTGCTATACGTTGATGTATGGCACAGAAACGATACTGTTTAACTGAAGCAGCCCGGCTGCTCGACATTTCACCCTGGACATTGCGGCCCTGAAGGAACACCTGTGAAGAAAGCGCATCGCAAGAGCAAATCACCGATCATGCGGCGTACAGCACGGGTCTATCTGAATGACCTCAATGCTGGCAAAGCAGCCGAGTTGCGCGAGTTCCTGCACCTGTGTCATGATGTTACCCAATACTTTATTGACCTGTTCTGGCAGCGCCAAGATTTTTCGGCGGAACTGGCCGATTTGCCAACCGTACATCAGGGCCGGGACCGCTTCAACATCACCACCCGGCTGGCACAAGCCCTTGCCAAACAAGCCAAAGAAACGATTCGTAGCCAGCGCGAAAAAGGTCACAAGGGCAAACCGCAACTTCACACCTGGACGGTCACACTCTATTCCCATTTCGTTGACATCCAGCCCTTTGAAGGCCGTCATTTCGATGTCGCGGTACAACTGATCGGTTCCGGTGCGCCGCGCATGACGATACCGGTTCATGCCACTCGCCATCTGAACCGCAAGCGGGCAGATGGCTGACAATTGTCCAAAACCCTGCGACTGGGAATGCGCAAAGGCCGTCTCTTCGTGGATTTCCTGCTGGAAAAGCCACGTCCGAAAAGGAAGACCGAAGGCTGCGTGGTCGGGATGGACAGCAACTACGTCAATGGCCTGGTTTTTTCGGATGGGCAGCAGGTGGGGCACGAACTGGTTGAGACCGTTCGTAAATTCTCTAAACGCAAGAAGCGCACCCACGCCGAGATTAAATCCCGCATCGACCAGGCGATGAAACAGATTGACTTTTCCGGGATACGGGTCCTGGTCATTGAAAATTTGAAACACGTCAAACGTGGCAAGCGCGGGACGTTCTCGCGGACACACAATAGACGGCTGTCTCACTGGCAATATGCCTATGCGGTGGACTTGCTTCAGCGGTACTATGAGGAACACGGGGTTCGGCTTGAGCGAAAAAACCCCGCCTACACCTCGCAGTATTGTCACAAGTGCCGTAGGTGGGACCGACGAAATCGCAGTGGTGACAGGTTCAGGTGCATGCATTGTGGGTATACCGCTCATGCCGACCGCAATGCTGCGTACAATCTGGAACTGCTTGGATTGGCGGGAGTCTATGGTCTCCGTTCGCTACCAAATTCAGAACTGCAACGTTTTGAATAACCATAAGGTTATCCTTAGTCTAGAACTTTCTACTCATCAGGAACGATGGACATGACCCAGCCAGAAATTACTGTCAAACAACTATTCGACGCCTTTGTATACTACCGCCAACAGGGCGCTTCGCCCGATTATTCGCTGGGCGAACTGCGCAAACTTCGCCCGGTCATTACCCAACAGGAGCGTGATGAACTGGTGTCTTATATCCGCACCTGGGAAATGTCTGAGGGGCAGAATTTTCCACCCGATCCTTCCGCTGAGTTACGACCGTGGAGTCCAGATGCGAAGCTTCCGTCACATATTAAAAAAGGCACCAAGCAGCTTTCCACAGACACCCTAAAGGAGTTTGGAACTGGCCGCATCCGCGCCATTATATTGATTGTTAAGGGATATGAACATGCTCCGATTACCGTTGATATTACAAGCAAAAGTGAGCTGATTCTGGGACGTGCCCATGAAGATGCGGTGCTGCTGCCCGACATTGATCTGACCGGCTATGGTGGGGAAGATATGGGGGTGTCGCGCGTACATGCCGCCATCAAATATCACAACAATGTCGTCACAATTGCGGACATGGGGAGTGTAAATAATACCTACTTGAATGGGGCCTTGCTGCATCCACAGGAGGTGCGTGTCCTGCCTGAAGGCTCTGAAATTCGCCTTGGCAATTTGTATATGCGCCCCACTTACAAGCGTTAAATGCTTCTCATTGAGCATTTATCCTGTTATCAGGGTTAATTAAGGCGATTTCATTACAATACTCCCTAAGCGACGTTCCTCAGGTGGTTGTGACGGAAAACAAAAGCGCTATACGGGTTAGGAACGTCGGCGATAATAACAACTGAAGATTGCCCGTCCTCAGTTGAGCGAGCCATCGCACAATGTTCCCCCCTCATTGTGACGATGGCTCGTCATATTTTGATCACCAGAACAGCACCAGCCCGATGAACAGGAACACCAGGGTTGTAATCAACATTCCTGAACCAACTTTTATAAAATCACTGAATGTGTAGCCAGCGGGACCCATCATCAATAGATTTACCGGATGTGCGATTGGTGTCAAAAACGCAGTTGAGCAGCCAATTGCCACCGCAACGGCAGTGGCCTGGGGATTTGCCCCCATATGTAATGCCGTGGAAATAGCAATGGGACCGATTACAAGGGCTGTTACCTGACCACCAATGGCCTGAGTCACCAGCACTGCCAGAAGAAAAAGACTCATCATAGTGACAATGTCACCGTACCCTGCTGTATACTCAACCAGCAGGCTGCCGAGACGGGCGGCAAGGCCGGTGTTTACCATAGCGATGCTGATGGGCAATAACCCGGCAATCAGGAAGAGCACCCGCCATTCTACTGCCTCATATGCCTGTTCCATTGTGAGATTGCGATTGGCGACTAAAGCCAATCCCCCCGCCAGCATGACTTCGGGCAGTGGTAACAAATTAAAGATCGCGATAATCAGAACCACCGCAGTAATCAGTAGCGCCGAAAGCATTTTTCGTGGTGATTCCGGCTGTTTGTGATGCAGGACCATGTAATCGCGCGGGTCTAGATGGTCGGCATTACCCTGCACTAGCAAGGCATCACCGACCTGTAACTGAAAATCTCCCACATCAGTGCGGTAACTCCGTCCTTCGCGCCATAACGCCACGACCGATAGATCATATCGGTTGCGAAACTGTAATTCTTTCAATGTCTTGCTGATAGCACGGGACCGCGGTGGAATGATAATTTCGGCAAAATTTCGACGATAAATCGAGGATTTTGTGCTAACTTGCACCAGGCCATGTTCCAGCAAATGTTCGACGCGTTCACTACGACCCACGACCCAAAGTTGTGTCCCCGGATACAGCACCGTTGCGGCTCCAGGTGGTGAAATGAAATGTCTGTTTTGCTCAACGCTTACGATTGTTACCCCAAACTCTTGACCGATATGGCACATGCCCAGAGACTTATGGACAAAATCGGAGGCGGGGGTGACTTCAAGCTTCCAAAGGCGTTCGCCAAGTTGGTAGGTGTCATAAAGATCTTCATTGGCAAGGCGCTCCCGGATTGTGCCTCGCTGCGGTAACTGATGCCGACCAATGAAGTGCATGTATAACAGTGCACCAAGTACAATCAATCCACCTGTTGGCAGAAAATCCATCATACCCAGCCCGCTTTCGTCATGTTGTACCAGGATGTCGCTGAGGATGATATTGGCTGTGGTGAAGTAGGTCGCCATACCTCCAACCAGTGTGCCAAAAGAAAGCGGCATCAAGAGGCGAGATGCTTTAATCTGGCTGGATTCACTGATCCGCACGACCACCGGCAACAAGACCGCTCCGGCAGCAATGTTGCTCATAACCAGTGAAAGCAGTGTTCCTGTCATCATGACAACCAGAATCAAGCGCGGCTCGGACGTCCCGGCCAGCCGTTCAAGTCGCGGTGAAATCCAGGCTGCCAGCCCTGAATCCTCAATTGCATTCGTAATGATGAATAATCCCAGCAGGGTAATTACGACTGAACTGCTGAAACCCGACAATAATTGATCGTCATCAACCAGCCGGGTTATGCCCAGCAGCAGCATGGTTGAGAGCGCTACCCAATCAGGAGCCAGTCGACCAGACAACATGATAGCGAGCATTGCTGCGATAATACCTGATAGCAGTATTTCTTCAGTTGACATACCATTCCTGACATCAACAGATCACTCCGAAGAGTCTCCATTGAGAAAGCATGATTTTACTTTTCTTGACCAGTATAATGATTTTATGAATAGACGAAATCCCAACTTCATCGTTCCGGTTGGAACGCAGATTGTTTCCCAGATTGACATCCTCGGGACAAATGGTGATGTGCTATTTGTGAAGGGTGTTGCAGGCGGGGTGAAGATTGATTTTTTAATGTTTGTATATTGGAAACAGCACGCGACTCATCGCACCTGCCCGATACGCCAACCACCTATGACGAACTTAACGATTGGCTGGTGCGGGTGCGCTTGAGCTGATCGTGATGTAAGAAGGGTGGCACGTGACCACCCTTACGTCATTTTTACCCATATCCGCCTTGAATGTACATCAGCAGTGTTCTGGCTTCACCTTCGTAAAACTCAAGTTGAGCTTTCACAACGTCACCGATTGACACAATGCCAATTAATTCGCCGTTTTCAATAACCGGCAAATGGCGAACACGTTTTTCCGTCATGGTATTACTGGCATAAGCCAGATCATCATTCGGGAGGGCAATAAGGATGTCTTTCGTCATCACCTCACCTATGCTCAGCGATAGTGCCTC
>JAKEEQ010000082.1 GCA_022616515.1 Chloroflexota bacterium
CTCCCCCATGCTTGGGGGAGATGTCGCGCCAGCGGCAGAGGGGGTAGACTACCTATCACTCAATAACACATCAGAAATATCAGCAACGACGCCTTCCAGATTGCGCAACACGTCTTCGTTGCTATACCGAATCACCCGCAGGCCCAACGTTGCCAGATAATTGGTCCGGTCAGCATCATATTCCGCCTGTCCTTCATGCGAGGCCCCATCAAGTTCGATGACAAGTTTGGCTTTTGCACAGTAGAAATCAGCAATATATGGTCCGAACGGATGCTGGCGGCGGAACTTAAACCCATGCACCTGCTGTCGGCGTAGGGCTTGCCAGAGCACCACTTCGGCTTTGGTGGCATTCTTGCGCATCTCTCTAGCACGTGGTTTGAGCTTTTCCCACAATTCGGGTGGTGACGACTTGCCTGCCCAATGTTTGTTTCCTGGCATTTGTTAGCCTTCCTTTCACGCTTATTTTACACATTCTATGTATTCTGACCCCTCCCTAACCCTCCCCAAACGTGGGGAGGGAACTGTCTCCCCCATGCTTGCGGGGAGATGTCGCGCCAGCGGCAGAGGGGTAGCCCTAAAACCATCCCCCCAACACATCATACGTCGCCAGCAGACGTTCCTTTTTGGCCTGACCTGCGTCATCCGGCGGGAAGACCAGCGGAAACGTGCTCAAAATGTGGGCAAAATCGGCGCGGCTGAGGCCGTATAGATGGGCGACGATGGCGTCCAGTTCATCGCGCAGGCGTTGACGTTCAGCGGGGTCGGTGGCGGGTTTGTTGGCGTCCCATTCCTCGCCCATGACCTCACGCCACAGGTCGGCAAAATCGGCGGTGGTACAGGTCAGGCGGGCGGCACGCGGCACAATCGCGTCAAAATAGGGGTTGCCGGGGTTTAGGCGGGGAATAGGGAGTTGTTTGACCATATACATGCTAATTTGGGTAGTAACGCGGAATCTAATGATGTAATCTATGGTTAAACTATTGAGTAGTGCCAGAAGATATAAATCGGTGTCAAATGAGTCCGTTTTAGCGATAATGAGCTTATGATTGCAAAAGGTATTCGCGGGGACAATTGTTGCAATCATACTTCGAGTGTTTACGGCATTCGAAATTTCACGAAATGCAATTCGTGGCACTTGATAATCCAGCATTTGTCCTGTGTCTTCTTCGTTTCTATAAATGAATTTGTCCCTACCCTTTTCTTCTTCCACCCAATATGATGCCTCTCTCAAATAGCTATCATACTGGTGGATCATCTTGCCTTCGTAGAGGGGTAATCCATTCCCTAACTGATTAAATCTATCTCGATCATTTGTCATATGTAGTTCTGTTCCAAATCGAACATCCCACAAATCATCACCCTGATCTTCAAGGTAGGGTAAGTCACCGTATACACGCTCGGCAACTTGATAATCTCTTGCCGACATAAACTCCATTACGCTTAAACTGGTGGGATTAAACCTAGCCAGCGATTTTTGACGCATATAGATAAGATTGTCTATATCTGCAAGAAATGTTGGTAAGTCATCCGGGGCAATAGCAATACGCGGATTAATCCGAAAAGTTGCCCGAAACCCGTCCCCTTCTACACCTTTTTGTGCGCCAATCAGGGCAAATTTGAATGCATGATGGACATCTTTAAAAAAGAACCGCTCATTGCTGAAACCATAAATATAATCAATCCGCCCTTCATTGAGCAGCATTTCGCGCAGTTCTTTCGTGCCGAGGTCGGTATAAATGCCGCTGGGCACGACATAGCCAATGCGCCCGGTGCGCGTCAGCAGGTCATACATACGCTCCAGAAACAGCTTGTGGGTGGCCCGGTCACCGCGTCCCTGCCGGGTGTAATCCGCGCTGGCGCTGTAATAAGCCGCCTGCTGCTCGATGCGGTTCTTTTGCGCCTGCCAACCCTGTTCGCGGGTCGGGTCTTCACTGTTGAGTTCGTCGATACGTGCTTCGGCCTTTGTGCGGGTCAGCTTGCTCTCGATGTCGGGGTCGAACTGCGCATAATATTCGCGCATGTCCGGCTTGACGATTTCCCACGGCGGGTTGCCTGCAATGACGCTAAACCCGGCATCATCACGCAGGTAGCCATCCGCATCATAAAACACCTCCGGAAACTCCACGCCCCAATGGAACAGGCCACCCACATCATCGAAATAATCGACAAAGTTTTTATCGAGTTCGGCGCGTAAGTCGGTGGTCAGGTCATTTATTTCATCGGCAATGCGATCATGCTCCGCGCCGTGTGGGGTTTCAATCAACTGACGGCGCAGGTCAATCAAGCGGGCAAGCTGCGGCGCATAATCTTTCATGCGCGGGTCGTCGGGCCGGATTCCAATCAGGCTGTTGCCAACCTTCACATTCTGGTTGAGGATGAGCGGCAGCGGCTGGTCTTTGTTTTCGCGCTTCAGGCTCTCCATGCTGCGCATAATCAGGTTGACGGCGGCAATTTCGGCGGCCTGCGGGTCGAGGTCCACCCCATAAATATGCCGTTCCAGTATCTGGCGCGGGTAATCCCGGATATAGTCACGCCGCGCTTTGTATTCTTTTCTGATGGCCTCGCCTACAAAAAACGGGTCGTAATCCGGTTGTTTAGCCTTCTCTTCGAGAACAGCTTTTTCCTCTTCCACCAGCCGTTCAATTTCCCGGCGATAGAATCCGGCCAGCACTTCGTAGGCGTAAATCAGGAAGGAACCACTGCCACACGCGCTGTCCAGCACGCGCAAATTGGCGATGTCGGCTACCGACTTTGATGATTCACCGGGTAGGGGTTCGCCGTCTGGCTTGCCATCGCGGGTGCCGTAGAGATAACGGCCCAATGTGCTGTCCACCATATAGCGCACGATGACTTGCGGCGTGTAGTAAGTGCCCTGTTTTTTGCGGGTTTCGATGTTGGTGGCGGTGCTGACGGTTTTGTCCTCGACGGTCAGCGTCGTGCCCAGATACTGCTCGTAGGTGTTGCCGATGATGTCGGCGGGCATGGCACGATACCGGGCCTTATAGAGCGTTTCTATCAGGTTTTTGAGGGTCGATTCGCTCAGATGAACGTCGTCAGCGATATGGGGTGCAAACAGCGCCGAATTGTAATGATCGTCAAAATTGCGGAAGAACTGCTGTACATGACTCAGCAGCGAGAAGGTGAAACCGGTGTGGTCTTCCACAAACTCTGCCATCCTGAGCAGGGTATTGTGTTTGATGACGAGATGGTCCTCAGCAAAGCGGATGATGACGAAGCGATCTAACAGCCGCTGGACGACATCTCGCAGCAATTTTTTGTCCACACCCCCGTTCTGCATCACCCAGGGGTTTTTCGCCGGGAAATTGAGAATATCCTGCGCCAGCAGTTCACGCTGGGCATTAATCAAGGCCAGATATTCCGCGTCATATTCCGGCACACTCAGACTGTCGCTGCGCTCGTGTAAGCTGCCCCGGCGCACCGCGTCAAAGGTGAGATAGTCCCACAGCTTTTCAAAACCGTCGTCGTCAATGTAGGCTGCCGGGGTCTCAAAGCTGAAGAGCATCACGTCGAGTTTAGCGTTGTAGACACGCAGTTTTTCAAAGTTGGTGAGGATGGCCCAATTATCATCGGCGCGATAGGCATATTCAATGGCCTGTTGTTCCTCAATGGAGCGTTCAATCGCCACACCCGTTGTCACATTGCCGGTTTCAATGGTGGTCGCTGTGGTAGTGCGGCGCTCTGGCAGTTCTTTAATAACGCTGAAGCGCTTGGCTTCAATATATAGATTCTCGCTGGCACTCAGGGCCACCGTAATATCCGGTCGCCCGCCGCTGCTGTGCTGTTCGTAGGCCCACGAGTCACGCTGGCTGGTGGGGTAGCCGAGGATTTCAAAAAAGCGGGTGATGAATTGAATGACGACATCGGTTTCGCTGTAGGCAAGGCGGTCAACTTGCGCCAGTGCTCTATATTTGTTGACGAGGGTTTCCAGTTCTTTGCGGGTGGTGCGCTTATCCATACGGGTCCTTCATGGCGTTGTGATTCTGTTGATAATGTGTGGTTGCTATTCTACCCCTCCTTGTATTCCTCCCCAAGCATGGGGAGGACCTGCTGTATTGCCATTGTCCCGTTCTCAAGGCAGGACATCAATTCAAACGGTGACTCAATATTGCTACGACTAATTGCTCCCCAAGCATGGGGAGCTGGCGCGTCAGCGTCTGAGGGGTTGATTGCAGAACAATTGTTCCCATGATTATACCGTTGCTTACAGACCTGAACAAATGGTCCATAGGCGAATTTTGTGACCCGGTGAACGAATCCGGTATGATATAGCTTGCACTTAGGGAGAACCAAACATGCCAGTCAACATAGACGTTGCTTTGATGCCGCTTGAAACCCGCCTCGACATCATTCGCCATACCGCCACGCGGGCCGATGAACTCGGCTATCGCGGATTTGCCCTGTCGGAAACATGGGCACACAGCACACCCATCCTGCTGGCGGATCTGGCAGGCCACACCAAATCCATTACGCTCGGCACGGGAATTTTAAGCATCTGGGGGCGCAGTGCGGCTACCATTGCCATGACTGCCTCAACGCTGCACGCCATTTCGTCGGGGCGATTTATTCTCGGATTGGGCGCAAGCACCCCGCAGCTTGCCGAAGGGCTGCATGATGTCGCATTCGAGAGGCCGTATTCGGAACTGCGAAGGATTTTACAACAGGTCAGGGCGCTGCTGGCTGGCGAACGAGTCGAGTTGACGGAAAAACCCGATGCCCGTGCCCTGCGCCTTAATCTTGACCCCCAACCTGACATCCCGATGATGCTGGCGGCAACTTCCGACAGATCGATTCAGATGGTCGGCGAACTGTGTGATGGGTGGCTGCCGTTTTTGTATCCCAGAGACAGGCTGCTCGATGCAATGGCCCTCATTGAAAGGAGCAAGGCCAACTCATACGATCCAGACCGCACGATTAAAATTACCCCGTCGCTGCCAACGGTAGTGGCCCCCGATGAAGCAACGGCGCGGGCGGGTGCAGCGTGGTTTGTGGCGTTCTACATCACAACAATGGGCACGATTTATCGCGATTCAATCAGCCGCATGGGCTTTGAGCGTGAAGTGAAGATGGTGATGGATGCCAACGCGGGTCAGAGGGCGTCAATCGTCCCGCCGGAAGCCGAAATCCTGCTGGAACAACTCACCGTCTATGGCACACCGCAGCAGGTCAGGCAGCGGTTGGATACATGGCGTCTTCACGACAGCATCACGCCCAATATCCTGCTATCCCCCAACCTTGAGCCAGCGGCGATAGATTATACATTGGGCGCTTTCGCAGGCGTCAACTGAGCGAGGTCACGTTTTGGGAGGCAGCCATCCGAAGGGTGGTTCGTCTACATCGTCATCGTTGGATCGGCGGACCTGGCGCGGGCCGACGAGGGGACGCTTAACCTTCATCTGCCGCGACAGCCGTCGCAACTGCGGCGCATAAATAATTCGCCCGTGATACGCTGCGGGGTCCGTCACAATGCGGGCAATACCGCGTGCCGCTACATCGACTGGCAATGGAATGGCGTTCCCGACCAGCAGACTCAGCGGGAAATTGCTGCCAATGACCGACATCAATCGCAGCCCCGACTGCCTGTGTGGGTTGAATAGGGCCGGGGCGCGAATAATCGTCCATTCCAGCCCGGTATTGCGCAGATATTCCTCAGCTTCACGTTTGCTGCGTACATATTCGCCCGGAATGCTTAATGGACGCACAATCGTGCTGAGCAAAATCATGTGTGGCACACCATCGGAGACGGCCATCGTTGTCACGTTTCGCGCACTAACGAGGTTGATCTGGTGAAAGGTATCCCCTCTGGCAGGATTAGCGCGTGTGCTGCCGACTAGATGGATGACCGTGCCATGTCCTCGCGCCCGCCCTTTGAGGCTGCCCTTGCTCCAAACATCGCCATAAACGATGTTGATATGGTTGGCGAACGGGGCCAACTTCTCTTCCTGATCGGGGCGTATCATCGCCGTCACCTGCAATCCAGCCTCAAGCAGTGCGGCTACTGTGCGGAATCCAAGAAAACCGGTCGCGCCTGTAACTAATACACGTTCCTTATTCTTCATTAGACTTCTGGTACTTTAAAATCCCATGTCGCCAGTGGGGCGATAAATTCATGGCGTGTCATGTCCAGATGAACGGGTGTCACCGATACATAGCCGTTATGAACAGCCCACATGTCGGTCCCCTCGGCTTCAAAATCGCCCGAAGGTGCTTCGCCCCCAATCCAGTAGTAGGGTTGACCGAACGGATCAATCCGGCGATCCAATACATCACGGTACAGTCGTAAGCCCTGCTTGGTAATCCGCACGCCCTGTATCTCATTCAGGGGCAGGTGTGGAATGTTCACATTAAGAATGGTATGGATGGGAAATTCGTGGGATATAGCCTGTTCGGTCACCTGACGGGCCACGATAGCCGCCTCGTTGTAATCACCATGTGGCTGCAAATCGACCAGCGAGAAGGCAATCGCCCGCTTGCCAAAAATAGCCGCTTCCAGTGCCACACTCACCGTGCCGCTGTAGGTCAGGTCCTGCCCCATATTCGGCGCGGTATTGATGCCGGATACCACAAAATCGAAATCAATATCTTCAAAAAGACCCATCAATGCCAGTGCTGCACAGTCTGACGGCGCACCATCCACCGCATAGGCCGGGATTTCAGCCGGGAAGACATCTTTGATGGGTTTGGCCCGCAGTGGACGGTCCAGTGTTTTCTTGTGTCCGGTGATGCTCTGATTGGTTTCCGGGGCAACGACCCACACCTTGCCAAGTTTGGTCATTTGCAGGGCAAGGGCATGCAGGCCGGGCGCGAAGATGCCATCATCATTGGATACCAGGATGTTGGGCATTCGAGTTCCTCTCATGGAAGTGACGGATACAGGTTTTCGATGATAATCCATTATCGTGAATTTACAACGTGTTTTGTTCAGTTTTTCAAAGAGTTATGTTCACTCTATGCACCCTGCCGGACGCCATGCCGGGCGCGTCAAAGCAAGACCTTCTTCGCCCAGAATCATGATGATGCGCCGGTGCTCCACGCTGATGATTGCTATCTGATAGCGGCCCTCATGCCACATATCCGCCGCAATATATCGCCCATCAGGTGACCATGTTGGGCTGCCACCCTGCCCGATGCCTGCCAGCAGTTCCGGTTCCCCTCCTGATGGCCGGACGCGATACACCCCGCCCGGCACATTATTATAAAAGGCGCTGTAATAGGCAATCCACTCGCCATCGGGTGACCACGCCGGGTCACGTCCATAGCCTGTAACAGGCTGTATTGCTTCCGGCTCCGAAGCGGCGGCCTCCGGCAACTCTACAACTGAATGATGACTTACGTAGACACTCTGATAAAGCATGCCATTTTCATGCCAATCGGGATTGACCGCTAAGGCATAATTATTTTTCATATTATTCAACAGGACATCCGCATTTGAAGTCACAGCGACAGTAACATTGTCATTCAACTGTATCGTATAAACGTCGCCACGCGCATAATTGAAAGACGGTTCCAGCGCTCCCTCCCAGAAGGCCAGTTGCTGCCCATCCGGGGACCACACGGGCGCATGTCCTGCAATGACCTGTTGGGGCTTGTGCTTGTTGAAGTCCATAATGTAAATCGCACCATCATGTTCAAAGGCCAGTTGCTTGCCATCGGGCGACCATGCGGGGTTAGTTGCTAGGCCAGTCATTTCGGTAAGCTGGCGCAAATGGTGGTGTCTGGCAAAGTCGAAACTCAGCAGGTAAATGTGAGAAGTTGTGCCGTCTGAGCCTGCCACCGCCAGTTGATAACACTGATTCGTTGGGCGGCCTGAGATGGTTGTGACGGTCAGGATAGCGAGACATGCGGCGGTAAGGATGAGGCGGATTCTGATCATAGACTGTTCGTTTTTGGATATATTAGCCATAATAGCCCCCGAATTCCTGTACGCTACCACCGTGATTACCTGACATGCGCGACAGACACAATCCGTTCGGCTATCGTTTCCTGTGGTTCCAGACCGCCCTGTTTGCGATTCAAAATTTCGGACAGGCTTATTGGGCCTTCCGCGATATGCAGCAGTACATGCAGTGGATTGAAAGCCCACCGTTTGCGCTGTATGTTGGCGTCTCACTTGTCTGGGGCACGCTTTTTGCAAAACTGACGTGGGCATTCTGGCGAAGAAGACAGTGGGCAATCCGCCGCCTATGGCTTATACTCTCTGCATATGCTGTATTTTCATGGGTGTGGCTGTGGGTATTTGCCGACGCTCCCAACCTGCCCTTTGTCATACGATTTACCGTAGTCGTCCTGGTAGTTGATTGGTTATTGATACGACGACGTAACATGCAACGATTTTTTGACCCCGCTGGAGAGTATATATGACAGATGTGAAGAAACCCCCTGTGCACACGGACCCGCTGGAGCTCCTCCATCACATGCGCGAAAAGAGCAATTGGGGTGGCGGCGACGCACGCATTGAAAAACAACACGCCGAAGGCAAACTGACAGCCCGTGAACGTCTTGAGCTTTTGCTGGACCGCGATTCCTTCCGCGAGATGGACGCATTTATGGTGCATCGCGAAACCAAATTTGGCATGGACGACCCCGATAAACAGTATGTGGGCGACAGTGTTATCACTGGCTGGGGGACGATTAACGGTCGCCTTGTGTATGTATATTCGCAAGACTTTACGGTGATGGGTGGCAGCTTGAGTCAGGTACATGCTGAGAAAATTTGCAAGATTATGGACCTCGCTATGAAGACTGGCGCACCTGTCATCGGCCTTAACGACTCCGGTGGCGCACGTATTCAGGAAGGTGTGGACAGTCTCGGTGGTTATGCTGACATTTTCCTGCGCAATACACTTGCCAGCGGCGTCATTCCCCAGATTAGCCTGATTATGGGACCATGCGCGGGGGGCGCTGTCTACAGTCCGGCCCTGACCGACTTCATCATCATGGTCAAAAATACCTCCTATATGTTCGTGACCGGCCCCGATGTGGTAAAAGCCGTCACCAAAGAGGAAGTCACCAAAGAGGAATTAGGTGGTGCCGTGACTCATGCCGGGATTTCGGGTATCGCGCATCTGACCGCCGACAATGAAGAAGATGCCATGTTCCTCACCAACGAACTGCTCAGTTATTTGCCACAGAACAACATGGAAGACCCGCTGCGTGAAGTCACCAAAGACGACCCGCTGCGTCAGGACGAAGCACTGAACACCATCGTTCCAGACAGTCCCAACAAACCCTACGACATCAAAGATGTCATCCGCCCCATCATGGACGACCGCCGCTTCTTTGAGATTTCGGAATACTACGCCCGTAATATCGTGGTTGGATTTGCGCGGCTGGGCGGCAACAGCGTCGGCATCATCGCCAACCAGCCGATGGTGCTGGCCGGGGTGCTGGATATTGAGGCCAGCGAAAAAGCGGCCCGTTTCATCCGCCTGTGCGACTGTTTCAATATCCCGATTATCACGTTTGTGGATGTTCCCGGCTTCATGCCCGGTGTCGCGCAGGAACACGGCGGCATTATTCGCAGCGGAGCTAAACTGCTGTATGCCTACTGCGAAGCGACCGTGCCCAAGATGACTGTCATCACCCGCAAAGCCTATGGCGGGGCCTATGACGTGATGAGTTCCAAGCATATTCGCGGCGATTTGAATCTGGCATGGCCCACCGCCGAAATTGCTGTGATGGGTCCGGATGGTGCGGTGAATATCATCTTTCGCCGGGAACTGGCTCAAGCCCTCAAAAATGGTGGCGAACAAGCCATGCTTGAAGAGAAGGCGCGTCTTGTAGAGGAATACCGGGAGAATTTCGCCAATCCGTATATCGCGGCAGCACGGGGTTATATTGATGACATCATCGAGCCAAAAGAAACCCGTCCACGACTGATCAATGCGCTGGAGATGCTTGCCAACAAGCGCGATTCCAACCCCATGAAAAAACACGGGAATATCCCGCTGTAGTCATCATCAGCAACGGATTTGTTCTTATCCCTCTCTTCACAACGACCGAGGGGAGGGATTTTTTTATGCGAACGTTCGTTTGACAGGCATGCAACGGCTTGCCATAATCCTCACGGTGATCTTTATCGTCTATAACACACCGGACGACAGACGCTTGTTCGATTGAACAGTACGGCGAAAGGATAAATGCGGACAGGATGATGCGGGTTATATACAAACCGGGATCGGGTAAACCGCGTCCCATATCAACGCACGCATTACCCGAATTTAAACGTTGAACTGCATTTTCCCATCCTGACGGACTCGCGTATTTCGGTAGGGACGCCCAATGGGTCTTCGTCCGTCTGCTGTTTGCCAAAAGTGTCCCTCTGACAGACACAGGAGCCTGTATGTCAAACACAGCACAATCTGAAGCACTGTTTAATGAAGCCACTACCCTCATTCCGGGGGGGGTCAACAGCCCGGTCCGTGCTTTTCGCAGCGTAGGCGGAACACCCCGTTTCATCGAACGCGGCGAAGGACCATATGTGTGGGACGTCGATGGCAACCGTTATGTAGATTACGTCCTGTCATGGGGACCCTTGACGCTGGGCCATGCCCACCCGGCGGTCGTCTCAGCCCTGCAAGACGCGGTGACACACGGCACGAGCTACGGTGCGCCAACCGCCATCGAAAGCGAACTGGCGAAACTGGTCATCAATACCGTGCCCTCGATTGAGATGGTGCGATTTGTCAACAGCGGCACCGAAGCTACCATGAGCGCCCTGCGGCTGGCACGGGCCGTCACCGGACGCGAGAAAATCATCAAGTTCGCGGGCTGTTATCACGGTCATGCCGACATGCTGCTGGTTCAGGCAGGCAGCGGCGTTGCGACGCTGGGTTTGCCAGATTCGCCGGGTGTGCCCGCTGCGACTGCTGCTAGTACCCTCATTGCCCCATTCAATGATCTGGATGCCGTGCGCACACTCTTTGAGGAACACCCCGAACAAATTGCCTGTGTTATTACGGAACCGATTGCCGCCAACATGGGTTTTGTCATGCCGGAAGATGGCTATTTGCAGGGGTTGGTGGACCTGTGTCATGAATATGGGGCGCTGTTCATTCTCGACGAAGTGATGACTGGCTTCCGTGTGTCACCGGGCGGCGCACAGGCGGCGTGGAATCTTGACCCGGACATCACCTGTCTGGGCAAAGTGATCGGCGGCGGGCTGCCGGTCGGGGCTTATGCCGGGAAGCGGCGCATCATGGAACATGTGGCTCCCGCAGGCTCGATGTATCAAGCCGGGACGCTCTCTGGTAATCCGCTGGCAATGACAGCGGGACTGGTCACGATTCAGGAACTGCTCAAAGCTGGCGTATTTGAGAATATCGCTGCCTCAGTCGAACAACTAACTGCCGGGATGCGCGACATCAGCGAAGAAACAGGCATTGCACTGCAAGTGGGCAGTGCAGGCTCCATGTTCGGCTTCTATTTCCTGAACGCAGACGGCGCGGTGATTAACGATTATGCCAGCGCCAAACAATATGCCGACACGACACGCTACGGCAAGTTTTTCCATGCCATGCTGGATCGCGGCGTGTATTTTGCCCCCAGCCAATTCGAGGCGGGCTTTATGAGCAGTGTGCATTCGTCGGATGACATTGATTTCACCTTGCAAAATGCGCGAGACGTTTTCGCGACACTATAGTGACCAACCCGCGCCTAAAGGAGTGATACATTTAATGACACATTCTAATCCTTCTATACAAGATGTCGTCGATTTTTTGCGGGAAACCTTCCGGCAACACGGCAAACGCAGCGCAGTCATCAATGTTTCGGGCGGGATCGACTCGGCAGTGGCGTTAACGCTGCTAACGCAAGCCCTCGAACCGGATTCGGTACATGCCGTTCTGCTGCCATACCGTGATCAGTCAATCGACGACGCGCTGCAAGTATGTGACCACAACAAAATCCCGCAAGAAAATCGGCATATTGTTAACATTGAACCGCTGGTAACGGCGGCGCAAAGCCTATCGCTGGCGGAGGATGACTCCGTTCGATTGGGAAACATCATGGCCCGGTCACGCATGATTGTGGCCTTTGATCTGGCTAAAAAGTATGATGCGCTCGTGTGCGGCACCGAAAACAAGTCTGAACACTATCTGGGTTATTTCACACGGTTTGGTGATGCCGCGTCTGACATTGAGCCAATCAGCGGGTGGTACAAGACACGTCTGCGGCAGGCAGCAGCCGAGTTAGGCATATCCGATAGCATCCAGACTAAGGCACCCTCGGCTGGTCTCTGGGAGGCACAAACGGATGAAGATGAGCTGGGATTCACCTATGCGGTCGCCGACCGGATTTTGGAACGGTTGGTTGACCACGAGGGCTGGGATGGTTTCACACTACCCCCTGTATTGCCACAGATTGAAGGTATACCCAGGACAATAGTGGAACAAGTCGTTCATCGAGTGTTGAGCCAGGCATACAAACGGCAAGTCCCATACGAACTTGATTAGCGGTTTGCTGTCCCGTAATTCAGACAATATACAATTTTTGCGATTTTTACTGGGTTGGAGTCACAATCAGGGCTTCGGATGTAACGGTTAAAGGATGACGTAATGAAAATCGGTTTACAAATACCCTCGTTTAAATATCCGGGCGGCACGGAAGCCATTCGCCCCAAACTCAGGGAAATCGCTCAGACCGCCGATGAAGCTGGATTTGCCAGCCTGTGGGTCATGGATCACTACTACCAGATTAGGGGTCTATTCGGAGAGGACTACACTGACCCGATGCTGGAAAGTTATACGACGCTGGGCTATCTGGCAGGCGTGACCGAATCTCCCACGCTGGGGGTGATGGTCACAGGCGTGATTTATCGCCATCCGTCGGTGTTGTTGAAAATGGTCAATACGCTGGATATTGTCTCCGGCGGGCGGGCCTATCTGGGCATCGGCGCGGCATGGTACGAAGAAGAGGCGGAAGGCTATGGTATTGACTATCCCTCCACCAGCGAACGTTTCGAGCAGTTGGAAGATACGCTGCAACTGGCCCATGCGCTGTGGTCAGGCGATGAGGCCAGCTTTGAAGGTCAACATGTCAGTGCCCCGAAGATCACCAACAACCCGCGCCCGCTGAGCAATCCCCACCCGAAAATCCTCATCGGCGGCATGGGACCGAAAAAGACGCTGCGCATGGTGGCTGAATATGCCGATGCCTGTAATTGGTTTGAGTGGATGGGCAATGAGCGGCTACAGGAGGCAATGGATACCCTGCGCGGGCACTGTGAGGATCTGGGGCGTGATTTTGATGAGATTGAAAAGACCAGCCTCGGCACGGTGACATTAGCCGACGGTCAGGATACTGTGCAAAGTGTCATCGACCGCTGCCGGAATTTGTCACAGCTTGGTTTCTCCCACGCGATATTCAACATGACCAACGTCTACAAAATCACGCCGCTGGAAACTTTTGGCAGAGAGGTAATCCCGGCAGTCGCCGATTTATAATGGCGATGACAGGGCGGAGTTTCACGCCATAACAACTCAGGAACCCGCCCTACTTTCAAATTACCCACAACCGCGAAAATGTTGGTACAATGCACCGGAGAATAAATTCCCCCGACCAGTCAAACCAAAGTTCACTGATGCAACTTGCCGAATAAATGAGGTAGCGTTTCAATTGGCTTCACATTGACGGTGGCGGACACGGCACCGCTGTGTCCCTACGGGAGTCGTGGGTTTTCGTAGGGACGCCATATATGGCGTCCGCCAGCCAATGCACCGGACCATCAACCTTTACACGTTTAATTTTTCAAGTTGCCTAAGTGGACGAACTTGCTGTGTAGATGGTGTCCTCAAGAGTGGTCACAATGTCCAGATCGAACAGTAGCTAAGGTCATGTAACCTGCATTAGACAAGGTTGGTCAGCGACATTGGGTTTCAGGTCTTTATCGTTAGGTGCTTTAACCATAGCAGAAAGCAGCTAGACATGACCAATGATATGGGCATCGACATCTGGCAAACGCGGACGGCTGCTACCACGCAACTCCTTGGGTATGTGATCATTTTTTAAGTTACATCATGATATGCTGGAGTTTTTCTTAAGCCGCTCCGATGTCAATGTAGTAAAATTAGACTATCGTATCCCTGCTTCGGAGGCCCACTCTTGAACATTCGCACTGTGCAGGCCAAACGAATTCTCACCAGACAAAAACGCGGCTTTCTGGCACTCGGCGATATTCCCTTTACCCATTCGCTGTCATGGGCAGCGGGGTGCGGTTTTGGCAATATCTACTGCGGCAAATATTGCTACGCGGCACAGCTACCGAACTGGCTTTACAACAAAGCCGACGGCGAAGAGTGGGGTGATGCGATTATCATTAAAGAGAACGCGCCGGACCTGCTAGAGGCCGAACTGGCAAAGGCCCAAAATCGCCCTGAATTTCGCATTTTTATGAGTTCGGTGACCGACCCCTACCAGCCCATCGAACGGCGTTATCGCCTGACGCGCCGCTGCCTGGATGTATTTGCGCAATACGATGACCTTGATTTGCTGGTGATTCAAACGCGCAGCCCGTTTGTGACGGATGATATTGAGCGACTTGCCCGGATTCCTTATGTTGTTGTCAGCATGACCATCGAAACAAACCGTGGAGATTTAGCTGTCGGGCCAAATGATAAATTTATTGAGCAGCGATTTGAAGCCGTCCGGCAGGTTGCGGATGCCGGTATTCGCACCCAGATCACCGTCGCGCCGTGTTTGCCCTATACGCCGGATTTTGCCCAACGCCTCGCCTACAGTGGGGCCGGGCGGATTGTGGTCGATACCTTTGTGGCAGGGGATGGCACTCAGGGCCAGCGCACCGCCAGCAGTCCCTTTGCGGAGCAGGTCAATTACAACTGGCGTGATGAAGACCCTGCAAAACGACTTTACCATGCGCTGCAAGACTATGATATAAGCGTTGGTTGGAGTGTGCAGGGCTTTGCCAGTATCCCGCCGCGTGAAGGCGCTGCTGAGTAACTCAACGCTTAAAATAGTTGAGCGCCACATCTACACATAAGAGCAGATGTGGCGATATTTTTCGATGTCGTATCTAATCCGAATAACTGGTGAGTTCAGGAGGATCTGATGAAGAGAATGCTGTGGGTCATCATTCCATTGCTGACATTATTAAGTTTTCCGGCTCAGGCGCAGAACAAAGAGGAACCGATTGAGGTACCTGCCGCTGTGGTAAACAGCATGGTGATCCTGCATCCATATTTCCCGGCAGGTGAATGGAAATACTCCTTTTCATCACGTGAGCCTGACACTATAGATGTTTTTGCAATTGCTCCAGAACGTGTCATCGTGTGGACATTTCAGCCAATATTCATATTTGATATTGAAGCCGTTGAACGTATAGTTGATCAGGACTGGGTGGATGTTATCACAAGCAATTATGACAACACTAGAACAATTGGTCGATGTATCCTTGATGACACATACTTATTATATGAAATTGCCGGGACATCCAACGACAAAGATTTCACAATACATTATTGGGTGTGGATTGACGATACAGGATGGAACGAATTTTTGGCCGCAATAGGCGTTGATTACCAGCTTCCCGTTCTGGAATTTGAAGAGGAATATTTTGGAACAAGAGGAACATGTAAAGAAGAGTAGTTGAAGAAAACGCCCCCTTACACAAAGGGGGCAACTGTAATGTTAGACAGGAGAATGGTTTCTATTCGTTAAACAGTTCGCGCACGATGATGGTACGTTGAATCTGGCTGGTTCCTTCGTAAATCTGGAAGACCTTCACATCCCGCATCAACTTCTCAACCGGATATTCCTTCATATAACCATAGCCACCAAACACCTGAACGGCATCAATGGTGGTCTTCATGGCGGTATCGGCGGCAAACGCTTTCGCCATGGATGAGAACTTGGTGTTGCGCTCACCTCTATCAACCATGTCCGCCGCTTTCCAGACCAGCAAACGGGCAGCTTCGACATTAATCGCCATGTCGGCAATCATGAAGCCGACGGCCTGATGCTTGTAAATCGGCTTGCCGAATGTTTCACGTTCTTTGGCATATTTGATGGATTCATCGAGGGCACGCTGGGCCACACCCAGTGCTCCAGCGGCGACCGGAGGACGGCTCTTATCAAACACTTGCATCGCAATCAGCCAGCCGCTGCCTTCCACCTCACTAATGAGATTTGCAGCGGGAACTTCCACATCCTCAAAGCTGATTTCTGCGGTATCGGCGGCCCGTTGACCGAGCTTATCGAAGTGTTTGCTGACGCTGACACCCGGTGTATCACGATCTACGGCGAATACACTCATGCCCTTATAGCCGCCTTCGGGGTCGGTGATGGCAAATACGGTGTAGTAATTGGCGACGGTGGCGTTGGAGATGAACGTCTTGGTCCCGTTGATGACATACTTGTCACCCTTCTTCTCGGCACGAGTCCGCATCCCCATCACATTCGAGCCTGCGTCCGGTTCGGTGACACAGTAAGCGGCCAATTCGCCGTCAACCAGACGACCCAGCCAGTGCTTTTTCTGCTCTTCGGTTCCGCCGAGGATAATCGGCAGCGCGGCAAGGTTATTGATACCCATTGCTGAACTGATACCGGAACAACCCCAGGCCATTTCTTCGGCAACAATACACTCTTCAAACGTTGTCGCGCCCGCCCCGCCATACTCTTCAGGGATATTCAGGCAGTGCTGCCCCATTTCGCGGGCTTTATTCCAGATTTCCCACGGAAATTCACCGAGCTTGTCATAATGTTCAGCTTTGGGGGCAACTTCATTGCGGGCAAAGTCACGCGCCATTTGCTGGAGCATACGCTGTTCATCGTTTAGTTCAAAAGAAATTCCTGCGACCGAGGTGGTAGCCTGTGCCATAATATTTACTCCTTCAAAATTAATTGAATGACGATTTGATTAGAGTATACCACGAATTCTGTAAAAGCAAGCAAAGAATTATCAAGACTTTGAATCTTAGGTCTTGGTGTGCTGGCGGACGCCATGTATGGCGTCCCTACGGCAAATCTGGGGGGGATTCGTAGGGACAGCATACATGCTGTCCGTCACACCGTAAAAAGATGGTCAACAACAAGATTAACCGGATAATTTGGAAAACTGCGTCAAATATAAAAAAACGCTCTATGTGAAATTAAAAAGCAACGTCAGCATCCCATTGAAAAGACTGAACATCAATGCTAAAGCGTGTGTACAAGATGCGTTTGAGTAAATGAGC
>JAKEEQ010000083.1 GCA_022616515.1 Chloroflexota bacterium
GCCAAGCGTACAGCTTCTGCGTGCACGTTTTCACTGTATCGCACTTCGAAGGGATAGCCGTCAAGACTGGCCAGTAAACCCCAGTTATGCTCGCCGCGAAAATCACGATACAGCGCATAGCGCCACACGAAAAATGCAGCAAAGACTACGATGAAAAAAACGATCATGCGCTGGGTCGATTCGGAACGCTGGAGGACCAACAAACTTCCTCCATAGATGACAAAGAACAGGAGAAACGCAGCCGGGTCATTGATTGTGCCGGGACCTGAAAATAAGGCAACGAGGGTTATCACAAATCCAACAACGAGCATCAGGACGCGGGTCGCAACTCGTCGCAAGAATTTTACTTTTTCCTCTTGACTCGGTTCGACATCTTCAAAAAACTCATCATCTGCCGGGGTAGGGGGTTGAGGCTGCCACAAGACACCCCAGATCATCAAAAACATACCGACCGGAAAACTAAATAACTCATCCACTATGTTGTTCCTTCACAAACGCTGCCACGGCATATTATACCTGATATTGGTTATTGACCTTTTCAGTGTTTTTCGCTATGTTTTTATATGATAAGCGATTATTTTAGTTCACAAGGGGTCATCACTCGACAATGTTACTGCCGCTCCAATAGTGTCACGCCATGTGACCAACCAGCATGGTTCTTCGCCAGTCGGCATCAATCGTATGCCGGATTGCCGTGCACCTCGGACATGCTGTTTGGAGCAATGAACTTTGCCACCCTAATTCAATAATGTCGCCGCTCTTGCAGCGTGTCTATGGCGTGCCGGGTGTTGTTCACAACCAACTTCGGGAAATTTGCCATGACATTTGCACCACCGGGCGACATGAAGCGTGAAGATGGTTCGTCGCGCTATGCCTATACCACGTTCCTTTTGTTCAATTTGAGCCGCAAGTATGTCTCGTCAGCCTTGTTGCTAGCCTATGCGCTTCGCAAACAGCAAACGCAGGCCGATCTAATCTGTATGGTGACGCCGGAAATCACACCGGACATCCGGGCGGCCCTTTGCATTGCCTATGATTACGTTGTCGAGATTGATCCGGTTTATATCCCTCATAAACGCCGTCACCAGCGACCTGACCGCCCGTTTCTATTTACCCGCCTACAGGCACTGCGTTTGGGGCCAGATGGCGATCTGGGTTTCAGCTATGAAAAAGTCGTCATTCTGGATGCCGATATACTGCCGCTGCGCCATTACGATCACCTGTTCAGCCTTGATACCCCTGCCGGAATCATCAATGAAAAGAAAGAACACTTCATGGATTATGATCAGCAGGGCAGATACATCGTCCCCTCCAGCGTAGAGGAATGCGGCAAGTGGAAATGGCATCGTATCTACGAACCTATCTGCCCGCATGGAACGCGCATCCCGCAAGAGATTACAGATCGTGTGAAATGTGATCTGACCAATCTGGGTATTATTGGGGCGCTCTTCGTGATGGAAACGTCGATGGCCGAGTTTGAGGATATTCTTGAGGATGTCCGACGCCCCGGTGTTAGCGAACTGGTCAGTGATAAGTTTGATTTGCCAGACATGCAATATCTCACGATGCGTTATTCCGGCGAGTGGACCAACGTTGATCTACGGTTTTGTGGATTGAGTGGTTATCCCTCAATGGAGGTGTTATTCGGCACACACTATGCCGGAAACATCAAGCCGTGGTCATATAACCATAAAGGGCTTAAACGTTACAGCCGCTATGAGGACTTCCAGTACTGGTATCGTGAATTTATCGAAATGATGACCGAAGGATTACCGCAACTGCAACGCTTTCAACGACTTGGCAAAGAACTGGAGCAAGTATGTCAATACCAGATGAACGGGGTTCTTATGTAATTCTCATACCTGTGTCGTGGTTGTCTAATTGAGTGTACGTTACAATCGTGGAATGTTTCATCGATGCTCTGGAGACACAATTATGGCTAAGATCACTGTCAACGAACATACATTTGAGGTGCCAGACGATAAGCGGCTGGTGCTGGCAATCGAAGACAACGGCATTCAAATCCTCCATCGCTGCGGTGGTTATGCACGTTGTACGACCTGCCGTGTGAAGTTTGTTGAAGGTGAGCCAGAGTTGATGACCCGGGCCGAAAAAACACGATTGCAACAGGACCCGGCGAATTTATTCGGCAAAATTCGTCTGTCCTGCCAGATACTTTGTGACCATGACATGACAGTTGAACCTGTCATGACTCTGCAAAACACCGACGTGAGTGATCCCGGCAAACGACCGGAAGATCAAGTTACCCCTACGCCTGAATATGTATCCCGCTATGGCTAAGGGTCTTACTCCCCACGAGGAAAAAGAAAAGGCAGTCGCACTGACTGCCTTTTTGGTTCTGCCTGAGAGTTGCATTAAGTAGAATTATCGCTTGCGTAAGAAAGTTGGGATTTCAAGATCATCGGAGTCGATGTCCTGGAAATCGCTCTTGCTGCCCTGTGCCGCTGGCGGCTGTTGATTTTGACTTTGCGGTTGTTGCTGCGGTGGTTGGGCTTGCATTGGCGGTTGTTGCTGGACCGGCGGTTGCTGTTGAGGCTGAACCGGCTGCATTTGCTGTTGTGGCGGTTGCTGTTGCTGGACCGGTTGCTGTTGCTGAACCGGCTGTTGTTGGTACTGCTGGCGCTGCTGCTGTTGCTGGTAACTAGGTTGGGACCATGTGTTAGTCTGGCTCGGACGGCGTGTGCCAATCCGCTCCTGCTCAAAACCCGTTGCAATAACGGTAATCCGCACCTCGTCACCCATGTTATCATCAATAACCGCACCAAAGATGAGGTTCACATCGGGGTGGGCCGTTTCTTTGATGATCGCAGCGGCCTCGTTCACCTCGAAGAGGCTCATATCTGGACCGCCTGTGACGTTGAAGAGAATGCCGCGTGCACCGTCGATGGTGACATCCAGCAGGTTACTGGAGATAGCCATTTCGGCAGCCTGACGGGCACGATCTTCGCCAGTGGCGCGACCAACAGCCATCAATGCCGCGCCGCCTTCGCTCATGATGGCGCGAACGTCATTAAAGTCGAGGTTTATCAGGCCGGGGATGGTGATGAGTTCCGAGATACCCTGAATACCCTGCCGCAGGACATCATCGGCCATGCTGAAGGCATCCTGCAAACTGGCCCGCTTATCCACGATTTGCAGCAAGCGGTCGTTAGGGATAACAATCAAGGTGTCAACCTGTCCCTTGACAGCTTCAATACCCGCCTCAGCCGATTGAATACGCCGTGCACCTTCGAAAGTGAAGGGCCGTGTCACAACGCCGATGGTCAATGCACCAAGTTCGCGGGCTGCCTGCGCAACAATTGGGGCAGCACCCGTACCGGTTCCGCCGCCCATGCCGCAGGTAATAAAGACCATATCTGAACCACGCAGCACTTCATACAGTTCATCGGCACTTTCTTCGGCAGCTTTGCGCCCAATTTCCGGGTTGCCGCCCGCGCCAAGCCCGCGTGTCAGTTTATCACCAATGCGAACGCGCGTTTTGGCCCTGCTGGTGAGTAGCGCCTGTGCATCGGTATTCACGACGACAAAATCGACGCCGCCCATACCTTCTTCAATCATACGGTTGACAGCATTGCTGCCACCGCCCCCTACACCAATAACCTTAATATTGGCAAAATTTTCTTCAGGTCCTAAATACATCTGTTCAGTCATAAGACGTCAGCCCCTCCTAAAGCAGAACCATTGTTGCCAATTGTACGCCAAAAGTAGGTAAAGCGAAAGCAAATGGGAAATTTTTGTTGAACTCTTACGTTTCCTACCCTTTACGGACTTTCATCTTCGGGTAAAAACCGTTTGACAATGCCCCCCAGAAACTTGCCAAAACTACCCGACTCATTGCTGGCACGCGGCGGTCGATTTTCGCGGCGAGCATTGGCCCGGCGGGTATCCTCAATATCCATAATTAAGCCCAAACGCAGCAACCCGACGGATGTGCTGTAAGCCGGACTGCGTAATGAATCTGCCATGCCCGAAATATTCTCTGGCTGGGCGACACGTGCAGGCATTTTCATGACCTGATTGGCAACGGCCTTCATTCCCGGCAGCAAGCTTCCCCCACCTGTCAAGACGACACCGGCTGGCAGCAGTCCCTCAAAGTCGCTGGCTACGATTTCGCGCATCACCAGTTCAAATAACTCAGTGATCCGGGCATTGATAATCATCGAGAGATCGTAACGCTTGACCTTGCTGAGTTTTTCTTCGCCAAACGGCTGAACCGGAAATGTCTCCAGAGCATTGATTTCACGCGGGTCGGCATGTCCAAATTCAAGCTTGACTGCCTCGGCAAGATCAAAGGGCAGGCTCAGCACATGGGCAATGTCACTCGTCACCAGTTGACCGCCGACGGGTACTGCTCCGGTATACCACACCGTGCCTTCCATGAAAATGGCGATGTCCGTTGTGCCGCCGCCAATATCCAGAACCATCACACCCGATTCACGCTCGGTCTGGGTAAGGACGACGTCTCCAGAGGCAAGCGGATTTACCACAAAACGGTCCACATATACCCCGGCTTTTTCCACACATTTTTCCAGATTGCGCAGGCTGGTGCTGGAGGCACTGATTAAATGCGTCTCGACTTCAAGGCGGAAACCGTGCATACCCAATGGGCTGCGAATGCCTTTGTGTTCATCAAGGTTGTAGCGGCGGGGCATGATATGCAGCATCTCAAAACCATGTGACAGCGGAACCGCACGGGCAGCCTCGATGGCCCGTTCAAGGTCGGTCACATCAACTTCGCGTGTACCGGAAATACCTGTCATGCCACTGCTGTTGATGGCAAGGATGTGATTGGCTGACAAAGAGACAAAGGCGCGGCCAATCTCATATCCGCTGGCGCGTTCGGCTTTATGAACTGATGAGGAAATGCTGGCTCCGAGCAAATCCACATCGGTTACCATGCCTTTACGCATGCCGCGAGCTGGCTCAACGCCGATCCCTAGAATATATGTATCATTGGCTCGAACTTCGCCCACAATCGTGCAGATTTTGGTGGTGCCAATGTCAATACCAACTACTAATTCACCCATATTTGCCTTATTCCGTTGGGAAACGTTCTACAAACACTGGATGGTCATGATCGGAGACATCGATTTCTCTAAATAAAGTGTCAGGGTTCGCCACTACAATCCTATCATAGACGGCGACTTTCATCTCCATATTTGTACCAGTTCCAAACCAAACCGTCCAACCCCGACCGTCTTCAAAGCCTAAACCCTTAATATCGTCATAGAGCAGTTCGTCGATGTTGTTAAACATTGATTTCAATTGCAGCGCACCGGCGATGATGTTGCGATCAATGGTCGCACCTGCTCCGAGCGGTTCATCGCTGGCGATATAGTTAACCAGCACCAGATCGCGCCGTTCTTCGCGCTGAAACATCACGATACCGTTGGCATCTACCCAGACGCGAAAATCGCCCTGCTGCCATGTCATGACCGGATTACGCTCCGTAATCAGCACAGAAATCATATTCGGAGGCCAGCCGATATACACCTGAGCATCCGCAATGCTGGGATTTTCTTCAAGTTTGGCCTCTACTTCGGCAGGATCAACCCAGAATAGATGTTTGTTCGCGACGCCCGATGCCTGGAAAATCTGTTCGCGGGTTAAATAACGTTCACCCCCCACCGCCATCGACTCGATGTAAAACAGGTCAGTGGCTAGCAATATATAGAGTACAACTAAAAGCATGACTGTCAATGATGCAGATAACCAGCGCCATGAAATCCACACCACGCCCATCGGGCGGACACGACTGTCGGGACGGTCTGGGTCGATACCCTCGCGTCGCAAACGGCGACGATGGCGTTCCTGGCGGCGCTCGCGCAGTGATTTTTGGGCGGGTTTGACTGGTTTCCGATCTGGAAGCGGTGCGGCCTCTACCTCAGTGGGTACACTGGCAGTCTGGCGGGCGTCACGCCGCTTTTCACCCCGCTTTTGCCGGGCACGACGCCCATCCGCTGGCGCAACGTGTTTTTCCGAAAATCGTTTATTATCAGTCGCCATAGATTCAATTCAATCTGTCAATTAACGGTTGCATTATGGCATGAAAGATGCGAATATGCCAGCTTGTATTGAGGTGAAGGACGCTAGTCTTCATGCCGTTTTCTGCTATAATAAGATGGTTATCTCGAACATATGTTTTGACAAAGGATAGTCTATGGACATCACATGGTATGGACACAGTTGTTTTCGTCTTACACAGCGTAATTATGCTACGATTGTCACCGATCCATACGATGCAAAGACCATTGGATACTCAAATCTCAAATTGAAGGCCGATGTGGTCACTGTGAGCCACGACGCGCCGGGGCACAATTTCACCGATGCTGTCGAATCCACTCACGTTCTGACCGTACCCGGTGAGTATGAAATCGGCGGTGTGTTTATTGTAGGCGAAGCGATGGTAGATACCTCCGTGGAAGACCCGCGTTATAACATCGTTTATGTTATAGACTACGATGGATTGACCGTTGCCCATCTGGGAGACCTTGATCACATTCCCAGCCAGTCGGCGGTTGACGGACTGGGTCAGGTAGATGTGGCGCTGGTTCCGGTTGGCGGTGGTGGTGGTTTAACAGCCAGTCAGGCGGCAGAGGTTATCAGCCTGCTGGAGCCGAGCATTGTTGTGCCGATGCACTACAAAACGAACCACACCGATCTCGAACTGGAGGGTGTTGAGAGATTCCTGAAGGAAATGGGCGTGAGCAACACCGAGGACATCGAGATCGTTGATACCCTTAAACTAACCACCCGTGCCAATTTACCGGAGGGGACCCAGATTGTGGTACTGGATGCAAAGGAGTAATGGATGTTTAAGCTGCTGCTAAGTTGGGATGTGCTGCCAAACCGGGATCAGGAATATTTCGAGTTTATGGTGCGTGAATTCACGCCACGCCTGACCGCACTTGGGATCACACCCATCGAAGCATGGTTTACCCTGTACGGCGAAGATGCTCCCCAGATTGTCATGGAAGCCATGACCGAAGACCTTGAAACTATGCATGCCCTGTTGTCTACGGAGGAATGGGAGAGTTTGAAAGAGAAACTCCTGAAATATGTGACGAATTTCAAGCAGAAGGTCATCCGGGGCCGTTCGCATTTGCAACTATAGGATAATGGACCTCTCAACACTGAGAGGTTTTTCTTTTTGTGGGTAGTCGTTAATGTGACATACTCCCCCGGCTTTAGCCGAGAGCTGCTATCGTCAACACGAGAGCGCAGGCTGCCCCGCGTCTTATGCTCGCTGTGATAGTACGTTGATGCCCCAACGCATTGAGATTTAGGACTCTCGTGTCCGGTTCTCGCTCTTGTCGTTGAACGTTTTACGCAGTAGACTTCCTACTGCAACCACCTACGCTCAGTTGTTAAGATGCGCCGCACTGGACGATTTCCGGTGTTTGACTACTCGTGAAACCGATTGTCCAGTCGAATTGACTGAAATGTAGTACAAATAAGCTCTGCTGGACAAGTCCGCGCCTTTACATTTCCATGAATAAATTCAGGGACTTTCTGGCGCATTGTGGTAAAAATAATCCATAATTGGTATGGTATCATTTGTTCATTCCTATCTATAATGGTAGAAACGTCTTATGATGAGAAGAACTCGTTACCGCAGTCAAGATCTTGAACATACCCTGCGCCAACTGCATTTCGCGGTTAAAGGCATTAAGGCATCCGTTATTGTGGGCGTCGATGGTTTACTCATGGCCGCCTATCCCTCTACCGATTACGACAATTACGACGACAACCCGACCAGCAGCCCACAGGTCGCGGCGATGGCAGCTACACTTGCCGGATTAGCCGAACGTGTCCTCAAGCGGCTGGCTCAAGGCGACATGCGGCGCTTGTGGATGGAAGCCGACGAGGGGTTCATGATAGTCTATCCTGCCGAAAGTGCTATGCTGGCGATTCTGGTTGACAAAGATACCAAGCCGAGTATGCTGATGTATGCGGCACGGCGGGCACTGGAAGATATTAAGCGGACTCTCGGTCTTGAGGAAGAAGTTTAAATTCGATCCAGTAGTGATCGGCGCAAAAAGCTAGACGGCGGGCAAACCATTGTTCCAGCGTCGTCAACAGCCGTCGCAGTTTATCACGATTTTCCACTGCGCCATATACATCACTCGGCGGCAAAAACGTCCCCATTCCCGTCACGTAGTCTCGTGTAAAAAGCGGCGCAAAGTCCTTTACAATTTTCTTGACCGATGGGTAGTAAATATCAAGGGCACTACCATCCCCCAGCACCGCCCATGAATGACCCTTCCAGCGGCGCGTAGCGGTTTTGAAATCGCCATGCAGGCCATGCCACAACGTTTCCCATGCGCAAAACGGCGGCATCACCCCCAACCCTACTGAACCGGACGGCCTGACCACACTCGCCAGAAATTCGGCTAATCCTGCCCAATCGTTCGTACAGTTGATCGCCCCGAAATTGCTGTAGGCCCCGCCAACCTGCAAATCCCACTGCGGTAAATCACTCAGGTCCAGTTGTCGCACCTCGATCAATTCGCTGACCCGATGCTCACGGGCTTTTTGTTCGGTTTGATTGAGCATTTCCGGGCTGGCATCGGTAGCGATAATATAGACGCCACGCCGGGCAAGATGAATCGCGTCTTCACCCGTACCACAGCCAATTTCCAGAACCGTATCGCCGGGCTGAAACAGGTGGTCCAGCCGCTGCCAGACTCGCCCGCGCAGATAGCGCCCGATCCCCGTATCGGTGAAATCGGTGTCATAGGTTTGAGCGGCTATATCAAAGGCGTGTTCCGGCATTATTCCACACCTGTCCGTTTACAATTACCCACAAACTCGAAAATGCTGGCGTAATGTGCCGGAGAATAAATTCTCCAGCTACGAAAATCAAGGTGCACTGATGCACCTTGAAAAAATAACCGGGTAACGATTGATGAGTGCGGTGCGTTGGCTGGCGGACGCCATGTATGGCGTCCCTACGATCATCCACGATTCCCGTAGGGACACAGCAGTGTTGTGTCCGCCACCATCAACATGCGGTCAATAGCAAGATTATCCGAATAATTTGGAAAACTGCATAAGGCACTTCCTTTTGAATCCCTTTAGTGGATTTTGCCTTTCATAGCGCCCGATTTTAATCGGGTGCGGCAAAATTCAGACTATCTTTTTGTTTCTTCCGCTTTTCCCCGGGAGCCGATAAATAGACTTTTATGCGAGAGGTGTCGTGCAGCCACGGAGGGGGACAACGATGACATCTACTCAGTCTCAAAACCTTCGCGGCGGAACTGTTCAACGAGCGGATCCGGTACATGCTGGCGCAGCAGTTCGGCACGTTGGATGACATTACGCAGCCACTTGCTGCTGGGCCGCGCCATGGATAACATCTCGACGGCTTCAGCGGCAGTCATCCAGCGGTATGCTGAGTGCTCGTCACTGTGACGTATCGCTTCCGGGGTTGTGGTGGAGCAGGCATACACAACGCCGACCAGTTCATTTTCGGGTATGGGTTCGCCCCGGTAAAAATGGGAGGTCCCCAGCAAAAAATCGACGCTGACCTCGATGCCGATTTCCTCCATCACCTCGCGCCGCACGGCCTCCTCAAAACCTTCGCCCTGTTCAAGGCGTCCGGTCACGCAGTCCCAATGGCCTGCACCAAAATCTCTTTTCGATGAGCGTTTGAGAAGCAGGTATTTATCGTCGTGTACGATGATGGCAGCAATGCCCGCGATAAAGC
>JAKEEQ010000084.1 GCA_022616515.1 Chloroflexota bacterium
CAATATCGTTTTCTATGTTTTGGTTGGACGACACAATACCCCACAGGATACGATCAAAGTCATCACAGATTAGGAAATTAAATGGAATTTCAATACAGCTACGGTGACAAAATTTACAGCATTCGCTTGAACCCCCAGCCTGATGGCACCTATACCGCCGTCATTGATGACCGTGAGTATATCGTCGTCGTACACCGCCAACAGGAGGGCGCACTGACCCTACTTATTGACGGCAAGCCAGCGCGTGCCCATGTCGCTGCCCACAAGAATCAGCGGTTCGTTGGGCTGAGCGATGGTGTTACCTACGAACTCGAAACCGCTGACCGGGCGATTAGCAGGCGCAAAAGTGCTGCGGGCGCAGCAGGCAGTCTGACTGCCCAAATGCCCGGTCAGGTCACACACGTAATGGTTCATGAGGGCGAAACGGTCGAGCTGGGGCAAACACTGATTGTCATGGAAGCCATGAAAATGGAAATCCGCATTACTGCGCCAGTCGGTGGCAATATCACGAAACTGCATGTACAGCAGGGCGATACCGTGGATAGGGGCCAACGATTAGTGGAGGTTGGTGTCAGTTAACCAGTTCAATCTGCGCCTCGGACAGATGCTCCTGAATAAACTTCACCAGACGTGGCCGGGCTTCGGCTGCTTTGCCATAACGTGTTTTCACAATAAGAGTGAATTCGGTTTGCTCGCCAACCGCATCCGATGTGCTCAGCACCGTCCACGGTTCAATCATATTGGGCAGCTCATTGAGGGCCTGTTTGCCCAGTTCCTGTAGGGTTTGAAGTGTCTCTTCGAGTTGGGCCGTGTGTACAACCAATGTCAGTGACAATGTAGAAAAGCTGCCCCGGCTAAAGTTGCGAATGATACGCACCTCACCATTGGGAATGATATACAACTCGCCCGTTGTCGCCCGCACAAACATCGTGCGGAGGTGAATCTTCTCGACCACGCCCTCAATTCCCAGAATCTCGACCTTATCTCCAACATCAATAGTGTCTTCGAAAATGAAACTGAAGCCGGTCAAAAAGTCACGAATGAGGACATTCGCCCCGATACCAAATGCGGCACTGAAAAGACCGACCATCCAGATGATAGTTGTTGCATCAATGAACAGACTCAGAGTGAAAAAGGCGGCAATCACATAGGCCAGGATTGCAATGGTACTTGAGAGAAGGTCAGTTAATGTTCGAGTGCGTTCCCGTCGCAAACGCCAACGCCCCGGCGCGAGATCACCAACATGAATAAAGCGCCGAATCAGACGCCGAAAAAGAAATTGCACAACCCACGCCAGGATAAAAGCCACGAGAATGGGTGCTAAGTAATTTTGCAGAATCTGGTTCATCCTCACCTCCGTAACAAAAAACAGAACTGTAGCTGTACAGTTCCAACCGTATTATACAGTTTGTAGAATTCTATCAACATCTTTCCCGCGATTGTCGCCACGCAGATTTTTGGATTGGCGCAAAAACATCGGATGCCATAGAATCACGCTTGTTTCTGCTTCACAGTAAAGGAGCCTGAAGTGCCAGCACTGCAATATCCTCTTGACTTGCGTTTCCGATTAATCGCACTCGCGCCCCGCATCCATGTGACCGATGCAGCAGGCACGGAGCGTATGTTCATTCACCAGAAGACCTTCGCGTTGAAGGAAGATATTCTGGTTTACAACAACAGCAACAAGAACAATGTCATTTTCCGCATTCGCGCCGACCGGATCATTGACTTTTCAGCCACCTATCGCTTCTATCAGGGCGAGGGCGAACAGGTGCTCGGTGCGGTAAAACGCAAAGGGATGCGTTCTCTGTGGCGAGCTACCTACCTTATTGATGATCCCAATGGGCAGACCACACATCACATCAAGGAAGACAATCCCTGGATCAAAATATGGGACGGTCTTTTGCCTGATATTCTTAGCGGTTTCTTTCTCCATCCATCTTACACGGTGTATCGGGGTGGAAATCGCGAGGACGAAAGTAACCCTGTTATGACACTCAAGAAAAAGTCCGGATTCTTCGAAGGCCGCTACAGCATTGACCTTCACGTTCCCGATCTACCCCAGAATGAAGAAATCGCCGCGTTGTTAGCCCTCATCATGCTCGTTCAACTGGAGCGTCGTCGCGGTTAACAAGTGCTAATCAGGGCGGGATAACCACCGCCCTCCTTCCCAAACCTTCCTCTAAAACCTATAATAGCCCCAGTTTCAAACTCATGGTAAGGAGTGTAGGGTACATGGCAAAGTCCTATGATGTAGTCGTATTGGGTGCGGGTCCCGGTGGATATGTCGCCGCCATTCGAGCCGCTCAACTTGGCTTGAAAACGGCGATTATCGAGAAACAATGGTGGGGTGGTGTCTGCCTGAATGTAGGCTGCATTCCCTCCAAGGCCCTGTTACGCAACGCAGAACTGGCCCATATTGTGAAAGAACAGGCCAAAGAATTCGGCTTCATCTATGACGGAGAAGTAAAGGTAGATTACAGTGTCGCCTTTAAGCGCAGCCGCAAAGTTGCCGATGGGCGTGTCAAAGGCGTCCAGTTTTTGATGCGCAAAAACAAGATTGATACCTACGAGGGCTGGGGCACTATCAAGGATAAAGGCACTATCGACGTAGAACTCAATGATAGCAGCAGAGAAACGCTCAACACCAAAAACCTGATACTCGCCACCGGCACCGAGGTCATCACCCTGCCCGGTGCTGAAATTGGCGGGCGTGTCCTGACGTATCTGGAAGTGATCCAGCGCGATCATTTGCCGAAAAGCGTGGTGATCATCGGTGCAGGAGCCATCGGCTGCGAATTCGCCTATATCATGCACAACTACGGCGTGGAGGTGACCATCGTCGAACTGCTCCCGCGTATGCTGCCCAACGAGGACGCTGAAGTATCCAAAGAACTCAAGAAACAGTTCGAACGCATGGGTGTGACGGTATTGACGGACACCAAAGTCGAAAAGATCGAAGAACTCAAAACCAAAGTCAAAGTGACGGTCACCAAACCCGACGGCGCACAGGAAACCATCGACGCCGATGAAGTGCTGGAAGCCATCGGATTCCGCCCCCGCACTAAAGGATATGGCCTTGAAAACATCAACGGACTTGAGTTAACCGAAAATGGGGCCGTCAAAATTGATGAGCGGATGGCTACCAATATTCCCGGCGTGTGGGCGATTGGCGATGTGACGGCTAAAGTGATGCTGGCCCATGTTGCCGAGGCGATGGGTATCATCGCGGCTGAAAATATCGCCGGGGTCGAAACGATCACCCTCGAATATGACATGATGCCTCGCGCGACCTACTGCCAGCCTCAGGTTGCCAGCTTCGGCTACACCGAAGAGCAGGCCAGAGAAAAAGGCTACGACGTCAACGTGGCGACCTACCCCTTTCAGGCCAACGCTAAAGCGCATGGTCTCGGCGAATACCGGGGTTTCGTCAAGCTCATTTCGGACAAGAAATACGGTGAAATTCTGGGTGCACACATGATTGGCCCGGATGTAACGGAACTGCTGCCCGAATTGACATTGGCCCGCTATGCCGAACTTACACCGGAGGAAATCGCTCGTAATGTGCATGCCCATCCAACGCTGAGTGAGGCAGTTAAAGAGGCCGCACATGGTCTCGAAGGCCACTTCATCACATTATAACTAACCACTGTGGGGCGGGTGAGGTCGCCCCGGCTACCGCACATCTACCGCGATTCAAACCAACTTTTGGCTTGATACATTCCGCGAGATTCGGTTTAATTGGAGATGAACGTTCTCCCAAATCTGATGAGGATAACCTAACTGTGACAACCCGCGAAAGTCTTGATGATCTCTACATCTTTTCGGGTCAGTCGAATATCCCGCTAGTCCAGAATGTGGTGGACTATCTCGGAGTTCCCCTGCGCCCCACCCTCTATGACCGCTTTAGTAACGATAATTTGTGGATACAACTTGGTGAAAGTGTACGTGGCAAGGATGTCTATATCGTCCAGTCGCTGACAGTCCCTGTACAGGATCACCTTCTGCAAATGTTGATGATGCTCGATATTGCCAAAACAGGCGATGCTGACCGGGTGACGGCGGTCATTCCGTACTACTCCTATGGACGCTCCGACAAAAAGGATGCGCCGCGCATTTGCATCACAGCGCGTCTGGTGGCAGACTTAATAACCCAAGCTGGTGCGGATCGGATTATTACGATGGGGCTGCATTCCGATCAAGTGCACGGCTTCTTCACGACGCCACTGGACCATCTCACCAGTTTTCCCGTGCTCTCTGCCTATTTCAAGCAGAAAGACCTGTCGGATACCATTCTTGTATCGCCGGATGTCGGCTACGCCAAGCATTCGTCCAAACTGGCTCGTTTGCTGGATTTGCCTCTCGCCATCGGAACCAAATTCCGTGTTGCCGATACCGATGTGGTGATCGACGACATTTTGGGCGGACGCTATGCCCGACGCGCCATCGTCATTGATGATGAAATTGCTACAGGGGGTACGATGGTTCGCGTGTGTGAACGATTGCATGAATCATACGGGATTGAGGAGTTCATTCTGGCCTGCACTCACGGGCTGTTCTCTGGAAATGCGGTCGAGCGCATGAATAACATGGAAAATCTCACCGAAGTGGTAACGACTGACACGGTGCTGGCTCCACACGCCTACGAAAACATTAAAAAACTGCACGTCGAAACCATTGCACCTGTACTGGGTGAAGCCATCCGTTGTAACCATCTCGGACAATCCGTTGGCGACCTGTTCGCCTTCTGGTCAGAAACCGCACAAGCATAACAACACCGGGGCCACACGGCCCCTTTTCTACCTCATCATCCCCATCTAGCAAACGATTACCAATCGCATAGGAATCATTTACATCGCTTTGCTACACTATGCAATGGAGAAAACGTTACGAAGGAGACATTAATGCGGTTCAATCGCATCATTATTTTGTTTTCAATCCTGACGCTTGCCCTGTCGGCCTGTGCTGACATCTATTCCCTGCCATCGGTCGCTGTCAGTTCCGACGGGCAGTGGGTGGCGCTGCTTGCCAGCGAAGAATTTGCCTCGCGCTTCTCGCTGAAGGCAGTCAATGTGCAGGATGGAAGTGTCCTTAACATCGGCGAGGAAGGTCACCAGCAGGGAGCCTTCGACTGGCATCCGACCACCAATGAACTGGCTTATTTCAATCTGGACGCTGACGGCGTTCCAACCATTCGTACCACCTCCATTGGTGCGCCCTCTTCCGGCGTAGATCGTTTCGGCGCGTTGGCTTTTCCCGGCGCATTCTGGGTGAATCAGCTTGCCTATTCTCCAGACGGCACAAAATTGGCTATTGCGGCGTTAATACTGCCATTTGGCGCTGCCATTGATCCCAACCAACCCTTTTCCACCAACAATGTCCAGACTATTCTCTACATTGGCGACCTTGAAACAGGCCAGATTGAAAGTATTTCACCGACAACCGTATCACCCACTACTGCTTTATGGAG
This sequence comes from Chloroflexota bacterium, assembly GCA_022616515.1. Lineage (GTDB taxonomy): Bacteria > Chloroflexota > Anaerolineae > Aggregatilineales > J027 > JAKEEQ01. The sequence goes on from JAKEEQ010000084.1 coordinate 5,471, forward strand.
TCCAGATGGCTCTAAAATCGCATACATGGCATGGGCGGATGACAATCAGGACGGTGTTATCAATATCAAAGCAGACCCGACGGCTGGGCAGGACCGCTTCCGTGTGTTTGTGTATGATGTGGCGACCGGGGAAACCAGCCCCATCAATGACCCTAACCTCCATAGTTCACCCACGTGGTTGGACGCCAATCAGACACTGGCGCTGGTGGCATCTCCACTTGATGGAAACGCTGCCAACAACAGTATCATTACCTACAATACGGCGACTCAAACGGCAGCAACCATTCGCCCGGCAGATGGTCAAACAACGGTTCTCGGCATTAGCGCCGCGCCCGATGGCAACCGTATTGCATTTACCACTGTTGCTCAGGGCGTTGATACCTCCAATGCCAGCCAAACGAGCACCGCCCGTGTCATTGGCGTGGATGGCAGTGCCGAAACCAACATTTTCACGGCTGATGGCACGACCGGCATCCTTGATGTCCCGGTCTGGTCACCCGATGGAGTACAACTGTTCCTGAGTACCGGGAATCCACCATCCGCGAAGCTAACCGCCTTTGCTGAGTACAACGAGGATATTCCGGCCCAGCAGTTGATTGTGGTAGATGTTAATCAGCCTGAAAACTCGCGGGTAATCTATGAAGGGACGATTACATCAACCGGATTGTTACAATTCAATATGCAACAATAGGGGCGGCGTCGTTCAGGGCACCGTTAAACGTAAAATACCCCTACCGGACGGGAAGGGGTATCTTAATCCAGCTACTCTTCGGAGTCCCAGTCCACGTAGCGCTCAATATGGTGCTTGACGGCAAACACCGCAGCCTCGGCACGATTTGAGGCTTGTAATGTACTGAGGATATTGCCAACATAATTGCGAACAGTGCCTTCACCCAGATAAAGTTTCTGGGCAATTTCACGGTTAGTTAATCCATCCGAAATCAGGGCCAGAATCTGCATCTCACGCTGGCTCAGGTCAGCAAAGGCCGATGCCTCTTTCATGTTGGCGGCTTCGCGGACCTCTTCCAGCAGTGTGCGCGTTACAGAAGCATCGAGAACAGCATCACCTGCGGCGATGGCGCGAATGTCAGAAATCAGTTTCTTGCTACCGGCGCGTTTCAGGACGTAGCCAACTGCACCGGCTCGGATTGCTTCTTTGACCAGCTCATCCTCGGCATACGAGGTCAGCATCAGGATTTTGGTGTCAGGACGTTTGCGCATGATCGCTTCACAGGCATCAATGCCGGACATCGCACCCGGCATTCGAATATCCATGATTACAACATGGGGTTCGTAATCCATTGCTTTCTGGACGGCATCTTCCCCGTCTTCCGCTTCGGCCACAACAATGAAATCGTCTTCATTAGAAAGAAGCGCTTTCAGTCCATCGCGCACCATTTCATGATCTTCGGCTAAAAGAATTCGAATGGGGGACATGGCTAATACCCTCGCAACGTTATAATCATCAATCTATTCCATGATATGTGTCAATAGTGACGCTCGATTACCTATTGTAACATTAAGAAAGTGCCTGGAAAAAGGGAGAGCACAAGAATCATGACAAAGAAACAGGAAACGACGCTGGAGGCATTAAGTGATGCCGCCATTGCAACAATCAGCGGCTTGAGTTTACCGCGAACGCTGCAACGCATTGCCAACAATGCACGTGAGATGGTAAATGCGAAGTACGCCGCGCTGGGTGTGCCTTCACCCGAAGGTACGATGCGTACCTTCGTAACGTCCGGCCTTGAGCCGTCGGTAGTATCCGGTATCGAGCATGAGCCGCATGGTAAGGGGCTGCTTGGCGCTATTTTAGAAGCCGATACACCTATCCGGCTGGCAAACTTGCAGGAGGACCCGCGTTCGTCCGGGTTTTGCGGTAATCACCCGCCTATGACGACGTTTCTGGGCGTACCGATCATCGGGCGCAACCACCAACGTCTGGGAAACCTTTATTTATGTGATCGTGGTGATGGGGAACTGTTTACCGAAGCCGATGAAAAGTTGGTGACCATCCTGGCGACCTTTGCTGCCATCGCCATTGAAAACTCCAACCTGCACAACCAGTTACAGGAAGCCGCGCTCATTCAAGAGCGTGATCGTATTGCCATGGAACTACACGATGGGATTATCCAGTTGATTTATGCCGTTGGCATGAAGTTGGAAATCATTCGTGGTCACACAACACTCGATTCCGAAGAAGACAAGCGTTTTCAGTCTGTGTTTGATGATCTGAATCGTGCTATCGACGACATCCGCACTTATATTCGAGATCTGCGATCCGTTACCCAGGCGCAAAGTACATTTCAGCAAAAACTGACGAATCTGGCCCAACATTTCAAAGATTTCTCGGCGGTGGATGTGGTTTTTGACATGCCCAATGAACTGCCTGCCCTGACGGATCAACAGCGTCATTCAATTCTGCAAATTGTTAGGGAAACTCTGGCTAACGTAGCTCGTCATGCAGAAGCAAATCACGTCAAAGTGAGCATTCATTCGACGGACCATAAGAAGTTATATCTGGCTATTCAGGATGACGGACGGGGTTTTAATATGGATAACGTCCCGGAATCCAGCCATTTCGGACTGCAAAATATGCAGACTCGCGCCCGGCGGTTGGGGGGCACGCTTCAGATTGAAAGTGAGCCAAATCGTGGAACAACTGTCTATCTTGTCGTTCCGCTGCGGCGGGACAGTGTAGTTTAGTGTTGGGCTAGCAACACCAGTAATTCAGCAGCGCGGGGTGGACCTCCCAACTGCTTGAGTTGTTCAGCCATTTTGATACATGTTTCCTTGACGCTCTTATCGCTAATTATGGCCTTGATGGCTGGGAGGAGCTGCCCCCGCTGCACATCCATCGCGCTCAAATTCAAGCCGACTTTCGCCTGCGACGCACGGACAGCCTGCCCGCGCTGGTCGGCGGCATGGGGCACGATCACCTGTGGCACGGCATGCACAAGTGCTGCATGGGTCGTTCCCATGCCACCATGATGAACAATCGCATTCAACCGGGGCATCAGGTGATCAAAATCAACCCAATTTAATAGGAAGGTGCGCGGTGGTAACGCAGCGACGAATTCTTTCTTTTCCTGCGATTCAAAACGCCGCTTACCCACCACCACAATCGGATGAGCACCTGCTCGATAGGCGGCCTGTGCTGCCCACACAAAAAAACCCGGATCGCCAATAAACACGCTGCCCAATGTAATCAACACGAGAGGTTTGCCGTCCGGGAGTTGTGTCATCCACTCCGGCGGCCTGGTATCGGGTTTGCTGGCGAATCCGCCGACAAATTGGGTTTGTGGCAGAAATGATGATGTGCTCTGGAACCAGTAACGACTGAAATAGCTAATATGCAGATGTGGTGATTGGACGGAAGGTGTTGGCCCCCCCGAAAAGTTCTCGCCTGTCACATCAAAATGGGCACACAAACGCTCAACTCGCTGTAGACTTTCCTCGGCTAACTCGCGCTGAACAGCATACAGGTCCTCCTCCTCCAGCGACTTCATAGCGGGCCAGCCACAGACCGCCAGCTTCGTGCGCATTTTTTCAGCAGCAATGGCGGTTGCAGTCAGGAACGGGTCTGTTGCCATAACATCGGGTACGCCAATTCGTTCAGCGAGTTCCAGCAGAGCTGCAACACCCTCTCTGACGAGTTCTTCACTCAACCACGTATCGAGCGCCCGTTTATAGCGAATAAACATGGCTTCCTGGGGAGGTAACATAGAAGGATCAGGAGGGGGCGGTGGGGGCCACAACCAGCCGGTTTGCTCAACCGCTTCAAATCGCTTAACGCCTTTTTCGTAAACGAAGGACTGAATGGGGGACTGACTAACCCAGATGACCTCATGGCCCTGTGATTGAAGGACCAGCGCAGTCTTCAAAAAGCCGCCCCAATCAAGATGTCCAAACAGCGGTGCCGATACAAACCAGAATGTCGCCATAAACAAAAAAATCCTGTCTCATTGCCGAGACAGGATACATGATTTCGGGGTTGAAATCTAGAAGAGTGCCCCCAGGAAGGCAAGCGTCAGGCCCCCCGCGACATAATACATGGCGCGAAGTTTTTGGGCATCGGTCGTTCCTTCGTAGTAGCGCCAGCCGCCGTAAATTGCCATTACGATTCCCACGAGTGGCGCAAGCCCGAACACAAGTTGAACGGCAATCTTCAGCATAAACAATGCTAACAAAAGCACGAATAGCAGCACTGCCAGTCCGATGAATAGGCTTACAACACTCGAAGTTTTCTTGGTGTTAACAGTCATCGTTGTTCTCCGTCCCAATGATTGTTGCTTTCTACACATCTGTACGCGGGTCGGCATGGAAAAGTTGCAGCGAAATCGCTAAAATCGAACAGATTGTCTTACGCCATTATCGTACTGACTGAGAGAACGTTCTGAATGTTTTCTGATAATCCATCTGATAGCGACGAACGAACTGCTGATTCAACACCCATGCCGGATGACAGCGCCGAAAGTCTGGACAGTGTTCCTGATTTTGAACAGGAACATCACGGGCTTGACCCGCAAACCCAGCGTATCCTGGACAGCATTGAGGATGACACCAGTGAGTTTTCGTTGAATGTCGCGGAAGAACAACTCGAAAATATCAATCCAGAACGGTTGGAGCGTCTGGCCGCTGCTGCCCGGCAAATTCAAACCCCAGCCGCTGATGGTTCCGATGAAATGGCGGTGGGATCGCAAGATGTGCGTGATCGAGAAGCCAGCGATGGCGTACCCGACCGCTTACAGGAGCAGGTTGGCAGCTTCGTATCGTCTGAACAAGGTGATCTGGTACCGGAGGCGTACATGTATCGCCTCGTCGCAGATTTGCCCGTTGAAGTCATCTCGATGGCAAATGACGCCCTCGCTCACATCGGTTCGACAGGTCCCATTTATGGTTTGCAGCTACAGGCTGCCTTTCAAGTGAGTGAAATCGAAAAACTATCCACCACGTTGAACGGCTGGGCAGCCGAATTTTTACCGCTGCCATCGCAACTTGTAAGCGTTCACAGCGAGGTGTGGGGCAGCCAACAATATCTGGCTGGTTGGCGTATGAACAATGCTTCATTATGGCACACCGCCCAGAACGAACTCACCCGACGCTTGGAAGGGCTGGCGGTTCCCGTGCCAAACACAATAGCAATGTTCCGGACGTTCATTGCTGTGCTGGAATTTACACCAGCCGACAGATTCCCCGATCTGGTGGCTTACCTTCATGAGCAGTTTTCGCCACTGGAATTTCAGGTTACTTCCATTCGCATGCTGCGCAAGCCCCTACCCCGTTTTGAACGGCGCGTGCCGGTGGAGCGTCGTGACTGGCAGACATTAAGCGTCTTCCCTTCAGCGACGGACGGGTAAGCCCGGTGGACGCCCCGTTGGGCGTCCCTACACGCATCGAGGCATTTGTAGTGACGTGCAACAGCACGTCCTGTGACTAGACCGCCGACCCTTTTCCAATGCTGTGTGAATATTTGGCAAAACGCGAGCGGCTTCCAATTGAGAAACTTGATTGTCAGAGGACACCTATGAAAGCATCAACACTTTTTCTTTTTGCAGCGATTTTTCTGGGAGGCGTGGCGGTCTGGTTGGGGCGCGTTCAAGACCCGGATGTTCTGGCAAGCGTCACCGCCCCGATTTCCGGTGCAAAGGCTCCCGACTTTACCCTGCTGGACCTTGCAGGTGGTGAGCATTCACTGGACGATTATCAGGGACGTCCGGTTATCATCAATTATTGGGCGACATGGTGCAGACCCTGTGAGGCCGAAATGCCAGCATTGCAGGCCGTCTATGAAAAATATGAAGATGATGGGCTGGTGATTCTGGCGATTAACACAACGGAATCGCCGCAGGTTATTGAGCCATTTATTGAAGAACGCGGATTGACCTTTCCTGTTCTGCTGGATGAGCGCAGCGCCACCGCTCGTGAGTATGGTGTGCAGGCTTATCCCTCCACCTATTTTATTGACCGGAACGGCATTATTCGCGCCGCAGAATTCAGCGGACCGATGAGTCAAGCATTTATTGAAAGTCAGGTCGAGCGGATTTTGAACTAGCCCTTGTTCAATCCCGGTGCAAACGGGTACCCTTCATGGCAGTTCGATTGGTAGCTGAAGGGTATATTTTTTATGTCCTCAAAATCTGAGCAAATGCGTCAAATCAAGGACGAGATTGTTAATCTCAAAGAGTCGCCGCTGTACGAATACCGCACCAACAGTGGTTACTATCCGGTCATCGGACAGGGTAATCACGATGCCGATGTGATGTTTATCGGTGAAGCTCCCGGTCTGAATGAAGCAAAAACCGGGATACCATTTAGCGGCGCATCGGGTCGTCTACTGGATGAGCTTCTAGAGATGATCGGGCTGGATCGTGAGCATGTTTACATAACAAATGTGGTTAAAGACCGTCCGCCCGACAACCGTGATCCCCGCCGGAATGAAATTGACCTGTACTCACCATTCCTCGAACGACAAATTAATATCATCGAGCCGAAGGTCATCGCGACGCTGGGGCGGTTTTCGATGGAATTTATCCTGAATTTGTTTAACATGCCGGAAAAAGACCAGAAGATTAGCCAGCTACATGGGCGTTTGCTGGAAGGGCAGGCCCCCTATGGAACCGTATACGTGCTGCCGTTATTTCACCCAGCCGTGGCCCTCTACCAGCGTTCACAGCGGACGACTCTTGAAGAAGATTTCAAAGCCTTGAAGAAGTTCGTAAAGTAGAATGTTATGGGGTCACAATTCGGGGTGGCCTCATTCCCATTTTTCACGCACCTCGGCCAGACGCTGGAGCAGGTCTGATCTGCTGGTAATATTACGCATCTCAACCAGAAATTCAAAGGGTGACGGGGCACGTTCAAAAATTTCCTGAATGGCAGGACCGATGGGATCACCACGATAATTGGGGTCCAGCACATCGGTGACCGTGACATCCGTACCGCCACCCGCTGACGGGTCGGCCTGATACCCCCCGTAAAAAGCAAACCACGCCTGATTGAGCCGCCGGATATTGAGGCGCTGGCCCTGTGCCGCCATATAATCTTCGGCAGCCTCAATTTTGTCCAGTTGCAGTAGATAATCCGTTGTGAGACGTGTCCGGTTAATCACACGGCCCCGGTCAACTGTGGCTGGCTCGATAATGGGGATATTACGGTTGCGCAGTAGTGACTGATACGAGTCGAGTACGGTCTGGGCCGTACCAGGGTGACCTAACTGTGCGAGGTAATCAGCCGTCAGGCGCGAACGCCGCCACAGGTCAGGGCGTTGTTCGGGCGGATAACGGTCCAGCAAATCCGGGGAATCGACATTGCCAGCTTCAGAGACCTGCTGCGGAAAAAAATCATCCAGTGTCGGATAATCCGGGACCCACACCAGCCCCTGAGCGACTTCATCCGCATAAAACCGCTCCAATACCATTAAACCAACGGCGTTACCAAAGACGGTGGCAGTTGTCTCATTGATGATGCGGGTTTCGGGGGCAGCCAGATACTGCTGGCCGGACGGATATAGGAACAAGTAGTGATGTGACCACTCATGGGCGACAATTTCATAGGCAAACGCAGCCCAGCGCGTCTCCTCGACCATTGCCGGGTAAATGCCAACGCCGCCGATGCCTGTCACCCGCGCCGCGTCATTGGGAGAAGCCTGTTCGACCTGTTCTTCAATCAACACCTGTTCAGTTGGTGTAAGCGGTCTCAGCGAATAACTGAAGTCCTGCTGGATGACATTGCGGGGTGAGATCACCAGAATATCGGGCGGGATGACAAACCGGAACTTCACCGGAGGTAAAACTTGACCGCCGGGTGCAAAGCCCAGATCACGCAGCACCGTGCTGACCTGGGCCTCGATAATTGGCTCGGCGAGAGGCTGCAACTGCGTAACTCTATCAACTACAACCAGACGTTCTTCAATCAGGGTCTGGCGGCGGGCTTCGGCATCCGGGGTGAGGTCGGTGAAGGTGGCTTCGATGTCACCTTCCAGCCGCTGAAGCTGCCCGACCGCTTGTAAGTACTCAACCACAATCTCTTTTTCAGTGGTGTCGTTCAGATAATCATGATAGCCAAACAATAACTGGCTGGCTTTTTGCCAGAGTGCCCCAACTTCCCATGCCACATAGTTAAATTCATAACCCTGCAATTGGGCTTTGATCATACCGGCGCGAGACTGGTCAATCGTTTTGCCGCGTAACATGAACAAAAGCGCGATAAGAAGCGCCGCTAGCCGTATCGTGAGCCATAGGTTTTTGCTTGACATTGGAATCTTAAACTCATACAATGTGATAGCGTATTTAGAAAAGATTTTGCTATTTGTTTACTGTACGCGCCATTCTTATTCCCAGAATTCAATTATACAATCAGTATCAAGAGGAGGTATAGTGCAGAGCCAGTTACAAGAAAACCGTTCTGCACTAAATACTACTGTGGTTGTCGAAAATGGTTACATTGGCGCGAGGGTTCTGAAAATAAACGTTGGCTTCATCATGGCGGAGTCAATCGGCTTCACGCGCGAGATGGAATTCAATATCCCCTCACGGCTAAAAGTCAGTGATGATTTGATGGTCAATCATCTCTATGCAACACTGGGATTGTCACATACCGGAGAAGGTGTACTGGTGCGTGGCAAGGTCGAAACGAGCATCTTTGATGAATGCTCACGTTGTATGGATGAGGTTTGGATTCCTATTGAATTTCATATAGAAGAGTTGTTCGCACGACACGCCACACCAGAATTGCCGTATCATATTGATGATGCAGGCAATATTGATCTCGCGCCACTCATTCGTGAAGAAGCAATGCTGCACGCGCCCATGATGACGCCCTACGACAAGCATGGTCGCTGCTTATTCTGTCACCGCACATGGCAAGAAGTGCTGCGTGATAACGGAATCGTTCAGGATGATATAGATCCTCGTTTCGAGGCGCTGTTAAAACTTCGTCAACAATTAGAAGAAGACGAAGACTAATTTTTTAAATTGGGGCCAGTGGGTTTCCCCCGATCATTACATTTTCGTTGGAACCAGATGAGGTGCATCTCTAATGCCCAAATTGATGAATCATGTTGATGAAGAAGAAATCATCGTCGAAGAAATCGAGGACGAAGAAGAAGCCCCCGACGAAAATGAATTGTTTCTCGATGACGAAGACTTTGACGATCTTGAGGACCTCTTCGATGATGATGACTTCCTGGATGACGACATCGGCGACATTGCCTCTTATGATACCGTCGGTCTCTATCTGAAGGAGATGGCGCGGGTTCCACTGCTGTCTACCGAAGAAGAAGTTAGGCTTGCCATGCGCATTGAAAGCGGGCGCGAGGCGCAGGAAAGGTTGATGGCGCACAGGACAGAAATGGATTTCGACGAGCGCTGTCAGCTTGAAGACATTATGGAGGACGGCCTCGACGCACGCGATCATCTCATCAAAGCCAACACCCGCCTTGTAGTCAGTATTGCCAAGCGCTACATGGGGCGTGGTGTAGCATTTCTGGACTTGATTCAGGAAGGAAATCTGGGCCTGATGAAAGCCGTCGAGAAATTCGACTACAAACGCGGCTATCGCTTTAGCACCTACGCCACATGGTGGATTCGCCAGACGATCACCCGCGCTATTGCCGATCAGGGTCGCACCATCCGCGTACCCGTCCACATGTCCGACCGTATCCGCCAGTTATACAAGGTCGCCCGCGACCTAGAGCAGCGCAACGGGCACAAGCCTACCCCCGAAGAAATCGCCAAAGAAATGGAAATTGAGCCGCGCAAAGTGCAGTGGATGCTGAAAGTGTCGTGGCGTCCCCTGAGCCTCGAAAAGCCAGTCGGTGATGATGAAGACAGCGAATTTGGCAATTTTATTGAAGACGATACCATGGAAACACCGCTGCAAAGCGCCTATCAAAAACTACTGCGTGAGAAACTGGAAGATATTTTAAGCACTTTAAGTCCACGTGAAGCAAAAATACTACGGCTGCGCTTTGGCCTGCACAACGGGCACTGCTATACCCTTGAAGAAGTCGGGCAAAAATTCGGCCTGACCCGTGAACGCATCCGCCAGATTGAGGGTAAGGCCCTGCGCCGTTTACGCCATCCGCGCCGTTCGCGTCAACTGCGTGATTTCCGCTAGAAGGCTGGGTTTCCAGCCTTTTTTATTGTCGCTGGCGAAATATCTCATATAAAATCACGCTGGCTGCCACCGCTGCATTCAACGACTCGCCACCCACCATTGGAATGTAGACGTTTTCGGTCGCTAATTGACGCGCCTGTCGCTGCGGGCCATGCGCCTCCCCGCCGATAATAATGCCGCACGGCTGCCGCCAGTCCACATCATAAATCGACACCGCACCGTCCATTTCCGCCACAAACAGCGACAGTCCTTCCGCCGCGATTTGCTCCCAGTCCCACTGTAAAACCGGCACACGCAGGTGAGCACCCATCGCCCCCCGCACCACTTTGGGATTATAGGGATCGACCGATCCCGGCGTGATAATGACGGCATCAACCCCAACGGCGGCGGCGGTGCGCAGCCCACTACCCAGATTGCCCGGATTACGCAGTTCATCAAATATCAGGACAAAATCCATCGGATCAGGTGGGGTGAGATTGGGCCAGGAGCAAATAGCGATGATGCCCTGCGGCGTGTCGGTATCGGCGGTTTCATCAAACAGGGCAGGCTCCACTGCCAGACATGGCACGCGGCGACTTTCAAGGGTCTTGAGCACATCTGGCAGCGACTCCTCCGCGCCCTGTCTGTAGAGAACAACCTCCGGCAGGACGTCTATAGACAGCGCATCCTCCACCAATCGTACGCCTTCCAGAACGAACTTTTCTTCCTTGCGGCGAATTTTCGACTGACTCACCAGGCCGCGTACCAGTTTTAGATACTGATTCTGGGGCGATGTAATCATGATTCAATTTTTCCTTGTGCATATTCGACAAAAACAATTTGTTGACTCATTTCCTGTAGCGCGTTAGACTGTAACACATCAGTTTTAGGGAGTTAACTGTAATGCAAATCCACAGTTGTGCAATGTGTATGTGTTGCGCGACACCATCAACAGGATGGCGTACGGTGGATTAGTGTTGCTATATGGCAGCAAATAGTGTAAACAACGTCCCCGGAGCCATCTTCGGGGATTTTCGTTTTCAGGAGTTTTTAGATGAACCATGAGCCAATGTGCATGTGTTGTTGTCAGATGCGCTTCGAAAGAAGGGTCATCCGGTTCATCCTGCACGCCTAAGGCACGTCATTATTCTGCGAAAAGGACCCCCGGAACCCCGGGGTCTTTTTATTTCATCGAGGGAAACATGTTTGAAGAGTTACATCCACAGGACATTCTACGCTGGGCATTTGAAGAGTATGGCGAGCGACTGGTCGTAGTGACCAGCTTTCAACCAACGGGCATCGTCACCCTGCATATGCTCAGCCAATTTATGGATCGCATTCCCGTGGCAACGCTGGATACCGGGTTACTCTTCCCGGAAACCTATGCACTGATGGACGAGTTAGAAAAGCGCTTTAACCTTGATTTACACCGGGTTCAACCCCGGCTGAATGTCGAGGCACAGGCCGATGTCGAAGGCGATCATTTGTGGGCACGCAATCCAGACCGCTGCTGCTTTTTGCGTAAAACCGTCCCGCTGCGCAATGCCTTGATCGGCTACGAAGCGTGGATTACCGGGCTGCGCCGTGACCAATCTGATCGTCGTGGCAGCACTCCTATTGTGTCATGGGATCAAAAATATGGCCTGACCAAATTGTGCCCGTTCGCCACATGGACCGAGGACATGATCTGGACCTATATCCACGCTTATGAACTGCCCTACAACACGCTGCACGATCAGGGTTTTCCGAGCATCGGCTGCTGGACATGCACCCGTGCGGTAAAAGATGGTGAAGATATGCGTGGTGGGCGCTGGAGCAATCATGCTAAGACGGAGTGTGGTATTCATGTACCCAATCATGCTACAGCTTAAAGACAGGTCTTGCGTGGTGGTAGGTGGCGGCAATGTTGCAGCACGGAAAGTGACGCAGCTCATCGAAAATGGTGCACGAGTTACCGTCATTAGCCCGGATTTACACCCGTCCCTGCAATCTCTGGCTGGCGATCACGAACTGGCGTGGGTCGCACGCAGGTATGCGCCGGGGATGCTAGCGACATATCAACCTGTGCTGGTTTTTGCCGCCACAGATTCTGAGGAAGTGAACCGGCAAGTTGGCGAAGACGCCCGTCAAATCGGGGCACTGGTCAATGCGACAGACGACAGTCTTGATAGTGATTTCAGCAATATGGCGGTGCTTCAAAAATCGTCGATAACGGTCGGCATCAGCACCGGCGGAGAATCACCTGTCATGGCAGGATTGTTAAAGATGGCGATTGATGAGGCTATCAGCGATGAGTTCATCATCCTGACGGGCTGGCTCGGAGAAGTGCGGCACATGATACGCCAGCAAATTGATACACAGGCCGAACGCCAGCAACTCTACGAACGGATTTTAGCATCAGATGTTGTGGACTTGCTGCGCAGCGGTCAGGATCAGGCAGCGTGTGCTTTGTTTGATGACATCGTGCAAGCCAGGGTGGCGATATGACGACTGCACTTATTCTGGCCGGGCACGGCTCCCACATCAGCCCGAACACAGCGGGTATTGTCTGGCGTTACGTGGACGAACTGCGGCGGCTGGGTGTGGCCGATGAAGTTACGGCGGCCTTCTGGAAAGAAGCTCCGGCCTTCAATCAGGTAGTTGACACGGTTCGCGCCAATCAGGTCGTGGTGGTCCCTGTCTTCACGGCAAAGGGCTACTACTCCACACAGGTCATTCCCCGTGAAATGAAGCTTCAGGGTGAAGTCACGGTCCGGGATGGCAAGAGCATTTACTACACTCGCACGATTGGCGAGCACCCATATTTGACGGAAGTAGTTTGTAAGCGGGTGCAGGAGACCCTGCTCACGGCTGATCTTGATCCAGCCCAAACCACTGTTGCGGTGATCGGACATGGCACGACTCGCAATCCTGAAAGTCGCCTGACAACTCGCCAGCAAGCCGATTACATCCGCCAGCAGGGCGTGGTAGCCGAGGTAGTGGACGTCTATCTGGACGACGAGCCGTCGATTCCGAGTATCTACGAGACAACTCAATCGCCGAATGTCATTGCCGTGCCGTTTTTTCTGGCGGAAGGCTCCCACACCACGATGGACGTGCCGCAGGCATTGGGTATCGTCTACGGCGACTATCCATCGAGGGTCGATGGCAGGCAGGTGTATTACACGCCTCCTGTGGGAACGGACCTCGCCATAACACATGTCATTCTGGAACTGGCGAGAGAAAGCGGGCTGCCCTTCAAGCCACACCCGCGCTCGAATGTCTGGCAGGGGCTTCCCTCGGCGGGCTGGATAGAGTTGATGAGAGCGGTGCAGGCAAAACGTGAGTTTGAATTCGGGCAACTGCGACTATCCACACTGAGGGTCGAGCCATCCGACGCGAGTTCATCGCCTGCCATCCTCACATCTCCCACCCAACTCCGTGATGTTGTCCGTACCTCTCCATTCCGCCCCCATGCCACCTCAACCGATTTACCTGCCAACTGGTGTGTTGAAATTGATACACCGGAAAAACTTCATGCAGTGGTCGAAACAGTCTATCCCGGTGCGGTGGCGGATTGGGTCAATCGTGGCAATGGAACAGTCAACTCGACCGCCAGAGAAACTTATACCCCCGAAGCGGTTCAATCGATATGCAGCCAGTGTATTCGCCAGCCGCTGTGGTTTGAAGACTCTGATCGTGAAGATGTTATCCCCTGTAAAGTACCCTGTAACTGGTTTGTCAGTAAAGTGAAGGAGGGTTAGATGAGTATCGGAAAAGTATATCTGGTGGGAGCGGGTCCCGGTGATCCCGATTTAATTACGCGAAAAGGGCTGCGTCTTATTCAGGAAGCCGACGTGATTGTACATGACCGCCTGATTCCGCTGGAATTGCTGGATGAAGCACGGCCAGATGCAGAATTGATCGATGCTGGCAAAAAACCGGCCAAACATCGCATCAGTCAGGACGAGATTAACGAGGTGCTGGTAGCTCATGCGCTGCTTGGTAAATCGGTGGTTCGCTTGAAAGGCGGCGATCCCTTTGTCTTCGGGCGAGGCAGTGAAGAAGCAATTTATTGCTGGAACGCGGGAGTTCCGGTTGAAGTTGTCCCCGGCATTTCCAGTTCTTATGCAGTCCCGGCTTATGCAGGCGTACCGCTCACCCATCGCGAAGTAAGTCGCTCATTTACGGTAATCACCGGGCACTCCGCCGATGACATCGAATATGAAGCATTAGCGACATTGGGCGGGACGCTTGTTATTTTGATGGGCGTATCCACACTGCCCGACATATTGTGGCGGCTGCGCGAAGCTGGAATGGATGCTGACACACCAGCCCTGAGTATCGAATGGGGCACGACCGCGCAGCAAAAAGTTGTTGAAGGAACCGTTCGCACATTACCAGACCTCACGTTCGACGCGGATATTCAACCGCCTGCCATCACGGTTATTGGCGAGGTGGTCCGGCTGCGCAATGAGGGCGTGCGCTGGTTTGACTTAGAGACACAATTAACTCAAGTTTTCAAGGAGTTTTAATCAATGACGACCTGGAAAGAGGTTCTTCAAGACCGCCTGCCAGAAGATCTGGCGCACGAAATTGATATTTTCGAAGGCCAGATTGAACTACGCAAGCAGGGCAATCTAGATGAAAAAGTGTTTGCGGAAACACGCCTGCGGCGCGGCGTTTATGGACAGCGTTACGATAACGGTTTCCGCCACGATGGTGTCCAAACCCGCGAACTGAATTTTCCGTCCGCCGATTTGACCAAAGGCCCGAACACCATATGGGACGCGCCGGGTATGCAGCGTATTAAAATCCCGTTTGGCGGATTGACGATTGACCAGTTGGAAGTGCTGGCGGAGTTAGCCGATGAATATTCGGATGGCATTCTGCACATCACGACCCGGCAGGATGTACAGCTTCACTATGTTCATATCGACGATACGCCGGACTTGATGCGCCGCCTCGCCAGCGTGGACATGACCACCCTTGAGGCGTGCGGGAATTCGGTGCGCAATGTGACTTCCTGCCCGCTGTCGGGGGTCTGCCATGATGAGCAATTTGACGTGTCGCCCTATTCGAAAGCGCTGGCCTACTTCCTGCTCGGTCATGACGATGTTCAGGATTTCGGGCGCAAGTTCAAGATTGCGTTTTCCGGCTGTGAGCAACACGCCTGCGGTCTGGTACGGATGCATGACCTCGGTTTGCTGGCCCGCACCAGAGAAGTCGATGGCGAAATTGTCCGGGGCTTCACGGTGTTTGTTGGCGGCGGGCTGGGAACGGTGCCGCATCAGGCCAAAGTGCTGATTGAATTCGCCACCGAAGCTGAAATTATGCGGCTGGCACAGGCCATTTCGCGTGTTTTTGCCGCGCATGGCGAAAAACAGAATCGTAATCGCGCCCGCATCAAGTTCCTGATAGCCGAGCTTGGCATTGATGAATTCCGTCGTCTGGTGATGGAAGCCTACGAGAGCTTGCCGCATGATGATCGCTGGACGGATTACATTGATGAACTGCCCCACTGGGCCGACCAGCCGCTCAAGGGGCCGTCACAGTTGCAGATACGCAACATCCCGGATGATTTCAGAGCATGGTATCAAACCAATGTCTACCAGCAGCGACAGGACGGCTACAGCACCGTAACGGTCAATTTGCCGCTGGGTGATTTCACATCGAAGCAGGCTTACCAGCTTGCCGACATCGCCCGCCAGTATGTTGGCGATAACATTCGCACCACCGTTGAACAAAATCTGGTGCTGCGCTGGGTGTCGAATGAGGACCTGCCAGCGTTGTTTGAAGATTTGAAGGCGATTGGGCTGGGTGATCCCGGCGCGGGAACTATCGTCGATGTTACTTCTTGCCCCGGTACGGATACCTGCAAACTCGGTATCGCCTCATCGCGCGGCTTATCCGGTGAACTGCGCACCCGCCTCATCGAGAAGAGCGCCAATCTGCCCGACGCCATCAAGGATTTGAAAATCAAGGTCAGCGGCTGCTTTAACTCCTGCGGTCAGCATCATATCGCGGACATCGGTTTCTTCGGCAACAGCCGCCGCAAGGGCAATCACAAGGTCCCCCATTTTCAGGTGGTGCTGGGTGGACAGTGGGATGACAATGCGGGCAGCTTTGGGCTGGCGATTGGAGCCGTTCCTGCCAAACGCATCCCGGACGTGCTGGATATTATCACGGATCGCTATGTTGGGGACCGCGCTGCCGACGAGAGCTTCCAAGCATGGATTGAGCGCCTCGGCAAAAAAGAAGTGCGGACCATGCTGGAACCCTTCATGGACATCCCGGAGTTTGAAGCGGACCCGACTTTCTTCAGCGATTGGGGCGATTCGCGCATTTACAGCATTGATGACATCGGTGTGGGCGAATGTGCGGGTGAAGTCGTGTCACTGTTCTCCATGGAGATTGCGAAGGCCGAATCGGAACACTTCGACTCCTTGCTGGCCCTGGATGCCCACGACTATGAAAGTGCCGATGAAAAAGCCTATAACGCCATGCTGCTGGCGGCTCGTTCGCTGGTCCGCACCCAATATCTGGATGTGGGTATTGATGCCGATTCAATTGTCGAGGAATTCCGCACCCGGTTCTATGACACCAAACTGATCTACGACGCTTTCGCCGGGGGCAAATTCGCCCGTTATATGTTCAGCAGACACGAAAAGCCGCCAGTTGAGGCGACCAAAGAGGGTGCTCATCAGTTGGTGGAAGAAGCCCAATTATTCATTGAAAACATTCACAGCGCCGAGCAGCGCATCAACGGCGTGATTGTAGGCTAAGGGAGGACACTAATGCTGCCTAAACGATTGAGTGTAAAGATATTTGCTGCGGAAGATTCTAAAGTGAAACCCGCCGCAATTATGCCGGTGTTCCAGCACTGGATTCAGGAAAATACACTGGAAGGACTGTTGATTGATGTGGTGGATTACAAGCATGTTCATCACGGCCCCGGAATTATCCTGATAGGTCATGAAGGCGATTATGGGCTGGATTTCAGCGAAGGCCGGGCTGGACTACTGTTTACGTTGAAACAGAACCGCTATGAAACACTGACGGAAGCTGTCCGCGAAAGTTTCCGGCTGGCGATTGTAGCTGCCGAAAAACTGTCAGCAGAAACAGGCATCACGTTCAACTATGGCGAGGCAAAGATTACCGTGCTGGATCGCTTGAATGCGCCCAACACACCAGAGACTTTTGGCACAGTTGAAGCGCAACTGAGTAACTTTGCAAGCCGCGTGTTTGACGGCGATGTTTCGATAACGAACGCCAATGCGGACCCGCGTGATCCGTTTGCCGTCACCATTCAAGCCGAAGCAACACCCGCCATTGAGACCTTGCTTGAGAAGTTAAGCCTCTCACTAACGTCGGTATCGTAACTTTTTATGATGGGCGGCCTGACCTGGTTGCCCCATCTTGCTCAGGGTAGATTATTCTGCGCAAGGCTGGTGATTTGCGTCATGGATGATTGAGTTGCGCGAGTCTGGATGATAGCAAGAGATTGGACTTCCATCTGCAAACTCAGAGTCTCGATGAGTTTAAGCGCATTTTGCCGGGTCTCTGGATTTAAGGACTTATGGTCCAGCACATAGAATCCAATAAGGGCCGCTTCATCATGCTTGCCAGCCTTATAAAGGACTTCAGCCAGCCCAACCAGCGAGTCCAGCAAGATGGGAGCCATGTCGATATTGCGGGCGGTTTGCAGCGCTTTCATAAAATACTCGCCAGCCTCTGGCAGATTGTTCATATCGAGTGCATTGCGCCCCAGGCCATTGAGCGACCATGCGACACCCTGCCCATATCCCAATACCTCATACTCGCTCAAGCTCTTGAGTAATTTCTCTCTGGCAAGTTCGTGACGACCACGCTGCCGGTCGACTTTTCCTTGCTGTAAATTGATATTGGCAAGTCCGCGTACACGGTTGCGTGCTCTTTCTTGTTTACCGCCTTCTTTTAGTATGCGCTCGGCTTCCTCTGGATTGCCAATCAGGTAAATGAGTTCACCGTAGCGTACCAGTACACTCCCAATGCGTGTGATGGAACTTTCATTGAGGATGTCGTTCAATTGATCTTCAATCAGTTCTCTAGCTTCAAGTCGCTGCGTTTGTGATGTCGCCAGAGGACCCATCAGACTGGCCGAGAGTATATATTCTTCAGTAGCATTGAGATCACGCAAAATAAGTGTTCCCTGGTGCGCCATCTTATATCCAGCCGCCAAATTGCCCGATTGTCCCAGAAAATACCCGTAAAGAGCCATACAGCGACCGTAATTAATGCCATGTTCGCCCTGTGGCTTGTCCGTTTCGAGGGCATTGATAGCCAGTTTGAAAGCCGCTGCACCTTCGTGATGCCAGCTCTGGGCATCAAACAGCGCCCACAGTCCTTCCCGCAGACGGCCTATGGCTTTCAGGTCAACATTGCTGATGGCAAAACGCCAGGCATGATAGATATTCTCGAAGTCGGGAATAATCTCCTTGACATGGCCGCTGAGGATGTCGCTCTCATTTTCATTGAGCATACTCGAATAGTAGCGACAGTGTGCCTGGTGAATATCAGACAAAAGTTCCCCGTTTTCCGCCAATTTCATGTGCAAAAATTGTCCCATCAGTTCATGAATCTCGTAGCGGCTGCGTCCTTCTCGA
>JAKEEQ010000085.1 GCA_022616515.1 Chloroflexota bacterium
CGCTCATTTACTCAAGCGCATCTTGCGCACACGCTTTAGCATCGACGTTCAGTCTTTTCAATGGGATGCTCAGGTGGCTTTTTAATTTCACATAGAGCGTACCATTATTACTGACATCTCGATTATGCACGAACACATCGTGTGTGTAGTCAATTTCTTCACCATCAAGCCCCTGATCAGACTCTGAAACAAAAACGATATGCTGACCATCACCTGAAATAGACATTTGATGGGTATGTGGGCCATCTGCTGTTTCGGTGCCTTCCGAAGATACAGATACCCTGGCAAAATGAGTAGCACCGGGTTCGTCAAAGATTTGATCTCGATCCATGTCGCGGTCATAGACAAATATATCGGGACGATCATTCGTATCGTCATTCACGATATTGGTTGCCCAACTCCTGAAGACGATAACACCGCCATCGCGTGATATATGTGCCCAGCCCGACTCTCCATCAAATTCTGTGCCATATGGATGGGTGATACGCTGTGTGCGGGTAGCGCCTTGCTCGTCGTAAATGCCGTCACCATCGGTATCCCGGTCGTGAAGAAAAATATCTGTTTGATTGTTGTTGTCCGGCCTTTCCGGGTCAAGATTGGTGGCATACGATGAATAGACAATGTATCGTCCATCGCCAGATATTGAGGGACTCGAAGAGCCAAGGTCACCCTCGATGCCCCCGTCTGTTTCAGAGATTCTTTTGACATCACATGTACGACGGTCAAAAACGAAAACATCCCGGCGCAAATTAGTATCATTCGGAACGAGATTGGTGGCTGTCGACTCGAACACAATGTAGCGCCCGTCATCGGATATATCAACACCATTCAACCCATTATCCCCTGAGTTGTCATTCCCCTCATCCCCATCAACCGCTATCGACGCCAGCGCCGGATTATCCAGCCAGCGGATGGCGCAATCGACATTGATGCGCGGCCACGTGAAGGGCTGCCCCTGACCGTAATCCACCGGATTACCCTGTGAATCATACCTGAGAATGGGCGTACCTGTTTGCCGTAACGCATCCAATACTTGAGGAATTGTTGCGTTTTGATAAGCCTGTCTAATCAAGGCCCACGAACCCGCTACATGTGGGGCTGCCATGGAAGTACCGTCTTCTGAACTATAAAGCGTGGTCAGATCCCATGAAGAGTCAATATCTGATCCAGGGGCAAATAAGTCAACGTTCTGTGAAATATGCGAGTCCGTTCTTGAAACTTCATTAACACCTGACCCTTGAGAAGCTCCTACACTTACAACTGTAGAAATACAGGCTGGGGCCAAAGTGCCTATTGTACTACCAACACCATTTAGGCTGTCGTTGTTCCCTGATGCGACGACTGTTACCACATTCCCCCTTCGGAATTCATCTACAATCATCTTAAACTCTGAGAAGACATTATCACACGAAAGAGTAGGACCACGTTCAGGATTTTCACTGATTTGTAAACTAAGATTCAGTGCGATAATGTCCGAGGGATTTCCGATGGGAACTAAGCTAAGAACATATGACATTGCATCAAGGAGAGCCGCTTCAGCAAACCAGTCATTTTTATGAGTTGGGTCGCCACAATCGTAGGGAGCACTTGGATTACCATCAAAGTCACATATCCAGCCAGTGCTAACTGCCTTCACAGCAATAACGTCGGCTTCAGGTGCAACGCCGCTTACTGCGTAACTAGGGCCATTATTGCCAGCCACGATACCCGACACATGTGTTCCATGTTTACAGTTGGTTGGACTGTTTGGGCATTCGGCGGAGGTAGCCGAAAAGTCAGCAGTGGCTTGATTTTGGCAATCAGACTCCATAAATATCCCGTCTTGTGCAGGATCACCAGGTTCACCAGAGTTGAGCGGTGCATCATCAATTATTGAAAAACAAGCTTGTTCAATGACTTTTCCACTTAAGAAAGGATGTGTACTGAAGATCCCGTTGTCAATGACAACGACAGTTTGCCCTGTACCTTTAATGTTCATTGTAGACCATACATCATCTGCTCCAATCATGGCTGTACTGTCGGTGAGTGATGTCGATCCAAATGCAGCCTCTTTGACAGAGATAAGATACGGTAATTCAATCAATCGCTGGAATGCTTCTCTAGTTACATGCAATCCCATAAAGGGAAACCGCAGTGCCCACCACTCCGAACTTGTTGTCACCGTGACATCATATTCGGATAACTCTTGTAATATGGTATTTCTTATTAACAAGATATTCCGCCGCTGTTGGTTAGCCAACTCCTCGTTTGCGAGATCGAATTCGCTTTGATAACTTGGCGGCACATGGAATGTAATAATGATATGGAGGGATCCGACAATTTCGGCCTTTTCAATTACCGATTGAACATGAGGTGCTTCTCTGTCTAGCAACGAAATCTGCGATACATCAGCAGTTCCCACAATTTCAAACCCATCAATAGCAATGGCCCCGCTGTCGGCACTGATCCGGATAATGTGGAAGCCCGGCTCCAGCTCATTCACCACCGCACGGACATTAAACTGGGCGACATCGGATTGGGTGTCGATGGTCTGCACGATTTTGTTGTCTATTTCAATCGACATCGTGCCAAAGGCTTCATGCCGGGCGTAAATGACTTCGATACGAGTGCCTTCAAAGAGCAGGCCAAGCTGCTGGTCACCCGTGCGTTTGCTGGCAACATAGGCATTGCCGCTGGCGCTGGTCGATTCAAATTCATCCCATTCGCCTTCCTTGATGACAATGGGGTCTTCGGCTTCGATGATATACGGTTCGGTGGGTAGTCCCGGTATGAGGGTCGGGGCAGGGGTCGTGGTCCCGGTGGGGTCCTGCGACTGAGCGGTAGATTGGAACAACAGCGATCCAACCAACAGTAAAAGCATGAGAACTAAGGTATAGCGTTTTAACATCTGGATAATCCTCCTTTGAACATAAACACCAGATTAACGAGAGCGAGTATAACGCAAAAATGCCAGCGTAGACGTTGAATAGATATATCGTCGGTTAACATTCATGTTGCCCTGAATAAGCGTATTTCTAACCTCATGCAGGGGTGATTCTATTGAATCTACTGCCGAAGGTGCATAATGGTTTTAGAAACAGGTAAGTCTAACAAGCCATAATCTGGCCTAACGGTGAGGGTAATTCCATGACAGTTCAATTCGTGCTGAGTTGAAAGTGGGTGGGGTGAGTAGCTACGACAGCGACGCCAGCGCCGGATTATCCAGCCAGCGGATGGCGCAATCGACATTGATGCGCGGCCACGTGTGCGGTTCGGTTTCGGGGGGATAAATAATTGGCTGCCCATTGTCAGTACCTGTCACTTGTGTGCCTGTTTCCTGTAAAGCCCACAGTACTTGCGCTACGCTGGCGTTTTCATGTGCTTGCCGGATGAGCGCCCATGCGCCCGTGACATGTGGGGCGGCCATTGATGTGCCAGTATTGGTATTATATCGCAAGCTGGTAGGAGGATTAAAATCATATTTTATCGAAGAAGTTATAGATACCCCTGGACTTACAAGATCAGTTGAGGGAGAAACATGGAAATCACCAACATGTTCAGGTGAAGATGTGGTGGCTGAAACATCAATCGCTGAAGATATACATGATGGGGGCAACGTGCCTGTGATATCACGGTCTAAAGGACCTCTGGGATTACCTGCTGCAATTACAGTGGATGCATTGTGATATTGCCGTAAGTCATCAATTGCTTGCTTCAATAACGGATAATTAGCATCACAGTTCTCAACAGTATCTTCCTGAAAAATGAAGCCCAGGCTGATATTTATTGCAACAATATCAACATATAAAGGGTTCTGGGTCGAAATACTATTCAGTATATGATCCAAGGCATTTTGAATATTAACTTCAAGTGCGTAGCCAGTATCTGTACATTCAACATCATCGGGAGGAATACCCACACACGTTGTGTTTACGCTGAGTGCCTTAATTGCAACAATATCCGCTTGATACGCTATCCCTGCCTCTGGAGCATCAGGGTCTTGGGAATTTCTCCCATCTCCGGCGGCAATACCTGCAACATGTGTTCCATGTCCACATCCATAATTATATGGCGGACACTCTGAAGCGCCTGGTCCATATGCGCTTGTAGAGGTACCTGTTGGAGGGCAAGTTGACGTGACTGTCCCTATATTCGGAATATTTCCCGCGTAGCTAAAACAAGCTTCATCAATAACACGACCCGTCAAGAATTCATGACTGGGTTGTGTACCTCCATCAATGATAACAACTGTCCGACTTGCCCCCGTATACCCCATGCTCCACGCACCACCATTGCCAGCAGCTCCAATGGTCCGTGTACTGTTATTGAGAGAGAGTTCTCCTATCGCCATTTGTCTAACGAAGATTACATAAGGCAATTCCAAGAGTTTCATGAAACCGGGTTTGTCCACTACCACAAACATGCCGCCATATCGTTCTGAAAAATAGATTTCCTCTAGATGAAAATCTTGTAGCGATTGATGGATTGTTTGACGTACTAAAGCAATATCAGCTCGTTGATTTTGTACTAATTCCTCGGTCATTTCACCTGAAAATTCACTTTGAATACCACCCGGAATTTCAAAAGAGATCGTTAGCCAGATTGTGCCATACATGTCCAGGTAATCAAGCATCTCCTCTTCTTCGACGACATTTTTTGCTGGCAAGATAGCCTGTAGCGTCGCCAAATCTGTGGTTGGGGTAATTTCAAACCCATCAACAGCAATAGCCCCGCTGTCGGCAATGACGCGAATGATGTGGAAGCCCGGCTCCAATTCATTCACCACAGCACGGACGTTGAATTGAGCCACATCGGATTGGGTGTCGATGGTTTGCACGATTTCATTGTCTATTTCAATCACCATCGTGCCAAAGGCTTCATGCCGGGCGTAAATAACTTCGATACGGGTGCCTTCAAACAGCAGGCCAAGCTGCTGCTCGCCGGTGCGCTTGCTGGCAACATAAGCGTTGCCGCTGGCACTGGTCGATTCGAATTCGTCCCATTCGCCTTCCTTAATGACAATGGGGTCTTCGGCTTCGATGATGTACGGTTCGGTGGGTAGTCCGGGTATGAGGGTCGGGGTTGGCGTAGTAGCCGCGGTAGGGTCCTGCGACTGAGCGGTAGGTTGGGAAAGCAGCGATCCAACCACCAATAAAAGTAGAAGCACTAAACTATAACGTTTTAACATCTGGATAATCCTCCTTTGAACATAAACACCAGATTAACGAGCGTGAGTATAACGCAAAAATGCCAGCGTAGACGTTGAATAGATATATCGTCGGTTAACAGTAATGTTGCCCTGAATAAGCGTATTTCTAACCTCATGCAGGGGTGGTTCTATTGAATCTACTGCCGAAGGTGCATAATGGTTTTAGAAACAGGTAAGTCTAACAAGCCATAATCTGGCCTAACGGTGAGGGTAATAGTGACTGCACGATTGCCCGATTATGAGAAAAATCTGTTCATATGGTGACGAATGTCATGTGAGAGGGTGATGAAAATTCAGTGGTTGTGGATGGTCAAAACTGATTCTATGGAGAAAATAAGGTATTTGTGCCGTCACCGGGTTGATGGTCATAAGATAAGGAGCCATATTGTGGAATACAGACGATTAGGGAATTCTGGAACACGAGTTAGCGTACTTAGCCTCGGTGGTTGGACTACCTTCGGCGGCAGTGTGAAGGATCAGGAAACCGCCAACGACATCATTCGCCGTGCCTATGATGCCGGAATCAACTTCTTCGACATCGCTGACGTCTATGCACGCGGCGCATCTGAACAGATGATGGGCAAGGTGTTGGCGGAATTTCCGCGCCACACGCTGGTCATCTCGTCAAAACTGTTTTGGCCGATGAGCGATGATGTGAATGACCGGGGTCTCTCGCGCAAACACATCATGGAAAGCATTGACAAATCACTACAGCGCATCGGCACCGATTACCTCGACATCTATTTCTGCCATCGCTACGACGAGGATACATCATTGGAAGAGACCATTCGCGCTATGGATGATTTGATCCATCGCGGCAAAATCCTGTACTGGGGGACCAGTGAATGGACTGCTGAACAGATTCAAAACGCGGTGGACATCTGCGAAAAATACAATCTCTACAAGCCGCAGGTCGAGCAGCCGCAATATAATCTGGTCGTGCGCGATACGGTCGAAAACGAGATTATCCCTGTTGCACAGAGAAACAGTATGGGGCTGGTCATCTGGAGTCCGCTGGCAAGTGGTATTTTGACCGGGAAATATGACAGCGGCATCCCCGAAGACAGCCGTCTGGGCCAGATTGATTGGCTGCGTGAAGATCTCCTTGAGGGCGAAAACAATCCAATTGAGCAAGTCAGGGCCATGAAGCGTATTGCTGATGACCTGAATGTGACACGCGCCCAGCTTGCTCTGGCGTGGACTATCCAGCGCCAGGCCGTCACCAGTGCCATTACCGGCGCAACCAAACGCAGCCAACTTGAGGATAATCTGCAAGCCGCGACGCTGGAGTTAGATAATGACGTCATGGCCCAATTGGATAGGATTTTCGCCTAGCATGATGGGCGAAGTTCGGGCGTGACAACCATTTTTTCTTGTGCTACAATCTGTGCTGGATATGGTGGGTATGGTCAAGTGGTTAAGACGTCTCACTGTGGATGAGAAGATCGTGGGTTCAAATCCCACTACCCACCCAGCATTATCGGCAAGCTTATCCAGAAGATTGTCCAATTCTATCAGGGCATTGAAGCCCGACGGGTCCGTCTGATTGACGCGATTTCTTTGCAGCACCCTTTCCTTGATCTTCTCAAAACATGCTCCAAACTCGACCACGCTTCGTAATCTCGCACCCCGCCACAATATTATAGCTATTTTTCACACCTGAGCACCTTCTTTGCATTTTCCAATAAGATCTTTTGGCGTACTTCATCCTTAAGCTCAAGATTCTCAAAGTCGCGTAACCAGCGTTCTGGCTGGATAACGGGATAATCCGAGCCGAAGAGGGCTTTGTCTTGCAAGATGGAGCGAATGTACTGCACCAAAATGGGGCGGAAGTATTTTGGTGACCAACCGGATAGGTCGATGTATACATTGCCTTTGTGCAGTGCGACTGCGAGTTGCTCTTCCTGCCAGGGGACAGCGGGATGCGCCATAATAATGGTGAGATTCGGGAAGTCAGCGGCGACATCATCTAACAGTATCGGGTGCGAATACTTGAGCTTGTAACCACCGCCGCCCGGCGTCCCGGACCCCACCCCTGTTTGCCCGCTATGAAACAATACCGGAATGTCTAGCTCAGAGGCTTTCTCCCAAAGTGGATAAAACCGCGTATCGTTAGGGAAGAATGCCTGTGTGGTTGGGTGAAGCTTTAATCCACGCAAGCCCAGTTCCTTTACGGAGCGTTCCAGTTCATTGATAGCAAGCTGCCCTTTCCACGGGTCAACGGAGGCAAAACCAATAAATTGATCGCTGTACTTTTGCGCGATACTGGCAATATAGTCGTTACCCACATAGGGCTGCCCTGAGGTTGTTTCTGCATCAATTTCAAATATCACGGCTAAGATGTCAAGTTCTTTATAGGTCTTGTACATGTCTTCTGGTGTATTGGGCATCTCCCCCGCACCAAAGTAGCCAGCCATGCCCTCCTTCTCTTTAGTAGAGGCATGGTCAGCCGGGGCGGGAACATGGACATGAACATCAATGGCTCTCATCCGTAAAGTTCTCCTTTAATTGACCGAGCGCGATTTGCCTTCCCAATAGGGTGCACGCAGCTCGCGTTTGAGGATTTTACCGGCTCCGCTCAGGGGCATGGGTTCGTGGCGAATTTCGACACTGTGCGGGCATTTATACCCGGCAATTAGCTTACGGCAGTGTTCTAGCAATTCTGCTTCGGTAATGGTCTGCCCCTCACGTGGGACGATGACTGCATGGACTTTCTCACCCCATTGCTCATCGGGAATCCCGATCACGGCGCAGACTGCCACTGCCGGATGCTGGTAAATCGCGGCTTCGACTTCAGCCGAGTAAACATTCTCTCCGCCGGAAATGACGACGTCTTTCAGGCGATCTACAATGTACAAGAATCCATCACTATCCATATACCCCATGTCCCCGGTGTGCATCCACCCACCCCGCAGCGCATATGCAGTTTCCTCCGGTTTGTTCCAATAACCGCGCATCACATTCGGGCCACGCACAGCGATTTCGCCGATTTCGCCGGGCGACACGGTCTTGTCGTCGGCGTCAACGATGATCACTTCCACCGTGAACATGGGTTGTCCCGCAGATTCGATTTTGTCGGCATATTCACCATCAGGGTCGTGATATTTATCGTGCAACATACTGACATTAGGAGCGGTTTCTGTTTGCCCGTAGCCCTGAAACAGGCGGCAGGTCGGCAAAGCCTGGCGTGTGCGGGCAATCAATGCGGGGGCCATTGGCGAACCGCCATAATTCATCCCGCGCAGCGATGATAGATCGTAATGGTCGATTTTACCCGAATTGAGGAGCATATTAACCATCGTCGGCACCAGAGCGCAATGGGTGACCTTGTATTTTTCAATAGTGGCAAGCATCGTTTCTGGAATAAACCGGGGCATAAAGACATGTGTGCCTGCTTGCATTGTGACCCCCACCATCCACTGTGCATCTGCGATATGGAACATGGGGGCTGAATGTAGATAGATCCACGGCTCGCCCTCGTAGATATTGAGCAAGGCAGTCATGGCATTGCTCACCAGATTGGTATGGCTGAGCATCACGCCTTTTGGAATTCCGGTTGTGCCACCGGTATAGAAAATAGCAACCACATCATCCCCGCCGCGCCCGGCATCGGGTACGGGGGCGGCTCTCGCCAGAATATCTTCATAGGCCAGCGTGTTTGGGGGAAGGTTGCCATCCATGACGATGACATGTTGTAAGTTTTTTACATGGGGCAACAATTCAGGCAAGGTGGGCTTAACGGTGTCATCCACTAAGAGTATCTGCACACCGGCATCATTAAGCATATAGACGAGTTCCGGCGGTGCCAGCCGAAAGTTCAGCGGCACGATGATGCCACCCGCCCATGCTATCGCGTAGAACGTTTCCAGATAGCGGTCACTGTTTTGACTGAGGATGGCAACCCGTGCCTCTGTTTGCAGCCCCAGGGCTTGCAAGGCTCCGGCTAGCTTGGTAGCACGCTCCGCGAAATTTCCCCATGTTTGCTGGTGTTCGCCATCAATGGTGGCGATGCCATCGCGGTTCACCTGTACCGCACGTTTTAATCCCTGTGTGATGTACATAAAAAATTTCCCTCAAAAGAATAGTTACACTAGTTTGATATTGCTTGACAAAGTTTAGTGACAACGGTATATTACGAAAACATACCGGACGTCCGGTTTTGATTATACCTACCAACTAACGTTTTTCAAGAACTTAGATGTATACAAAATCAAAAGAAACCACGCAAACAATTTTAGAAGCCGCACGCACCCTCTTTACCGAAAGGCAATATGCGGCTGTAACAATTAACGATATTGCGGCACAGTGCAATATGTCCAAAGGTGCTTTATATCACCATTTTTCCGGCAAAGAAGATATTTACCTGAACATGATGCACGAAAGCCTTGCACAGATAAAAGAACTCTCTGAGCGTGATATGGCCGGAAGCCAGGGATCATGCCGCGAGCGGCTGCATGCCTCGGTGTTGAACTTCCTTCAATTGCCCGATGAGCTTTTACGAGTGTTAGGCTTAGTACGCCGCGACATCAATATTTTTGAAGACCCTATTCGCACGGAACTGATCCAAGCCTACCAGGCAGCCATACCCCTGTTGGTCGAATCCATCATTCAGGCTGGCATCGACGCGGGCGAAGTTAAACCCTTTGACGCACGCTTACTGGCGCGGCAGACGGTGGCTCTGGTGGAGGTTGTATTGCACCCCTATAGCCGCAGACAAATTGGCGATTCACAGGCGATGGCTACGTATGTGGTGGATATTTTGTTTGATGGTATAGCTAGAGGACAAAAATGACTACCGGATTATTTTTTGAGGATTTTGAAATCGGTGCAAAGTATAGTTCGCAAGGGCGGACGATTACCGAATCAGATGTGAATACCTTTGCCGGGCTTTCGGGCGATTTCAACCCCCTGCATACGGATGCGGAATTCGCACAAACCACGGTATTTGGTGAGCGGATTGCACATGGCATGCTCACTGTGGCGATTTCTACGGGTATGTCCAACTGGACAGGCATCTTCGCGGGTACAACCATCGCCCTAATGGAACAAAACATCAAATACACGGGCGCTGTTAAATTTGGGGATACAGTACATCTGGAAATGGAAATTACCGAAAAGAAGGAAACCTCCAAGCCGGATCGCGGCATCGTTAAAATCGCGGCCAAGATGCTTAATCAAAAGGACGATGTCGTCGTCGACATGTTATGGACACTGATGATGAAGCGGCACACTAGCTAGTTAGGCTCTGAAGCTGGCATGAGATCTAAATTGCTTTGTTTCACATAATAGGAGTTACGCAGTTCAACAGAGATGTTGTCAATATAATCCCCTCTGTCGCTAGCGCGACATCTCCCCCAAACTTGGGGGAGACCTGACTCCCACCCAATTTCTCCCCATTTATGGGGAGATGTCCGAAGGACAGAGGGGAACTGGCAAGAGGTTGAAAAAGACAAGTGGTCTATCTCAACTGTGTAAGTCCAAACATCATTTAGAACGAGGGAAATAAATGTTATTAGAGGACAAGATTGCATTAATCACAGGGGCGGGGAACGGTATCGGTCGCGCCACCGCCATCCGATTTGCCAATGAAGGTGCAAAAGTTGTTATTTGTGATCTTGATGAAAGTGGTTTGGCACAAACCCAACAAGACATCGCCGACGCGGGGGGCCAAGTGACCAGTGTCGTTGGCAACGTCGGCGTGCGGGATGACGTGCAGAAAGCGGTCGATGCCGCAACTTCGACGTATGGTGGTCTGCATATCCTCATCAATAATGCAGGGATCACGCGCGACGGTTTGACCACCCGCATCAAAGACGGCGAAACCAAATTCATGTCCGATGACCAATGGGATGCCGTCTTGAATGTCAACCTGAAAGGCACCTGGCTGTGTAGCCAACTTGCCGCCGTCCCCATGATTGAGCAAGGCTACGGGCGCATTGTGAACACCGCCTCCGTTGCTGCGCTGGGCAACATCGGGCAGGCAAACTATTCAGCATCTAAGGCAGGCATCATTGGCTTAACCAAAACACTGGCTCTGGAATGGGCGCGTTATAACATTTGTGTGAACTGTGTTGCGCCGGGTGGGGTGAATACCCGCATGACAGAAACCATCCCGGAAAAAATTGTCGAGAATTTGATACAAGGTATTCCGCTAAAACGTTTTGCCGAGCCTGAAGAAATTGCGGCGGTACATGCCTTTTTGTCATCTCAAGACGCGGCCTACATTACCGGTCAAGTGATTTTTGTTGATGGCGGCGTATCGATTGGTGGATAGCCATGACAACAAATAATGTTAGCAAGAGAATATTACGCCGTGTGCCGATAAGTGGTTTTTTAGTGCGCGTTCTCGTCACGACCCTAATTGTCGGTGGCTTTATGAAGTACTTTGGCGTGAGCATCGGTGCGCTGGGGCAGGGCCTGGCCTATTCACTGGTGGGAGTTTCGGTCTTCATCACGTTTCGTATCTTGCAGTTCCCTGACCTGACCGTCGATGGTGCGTTTCCGATTGGCGGAGCAGTATGTGCAGCATTAATTTTAAAAGGCACAGACGCGGAGCTAACACTCCTGTATGCTTTTGGGGCGGGCGCTGTCACCGGCCTTATTACCGCGTTGATTACGGTCTTTTTCCGGGTAGAAGGTTTACTCTCTAGCATCATCGTGATTACGGGCGCATATACGGTCACTCTGCGCGTTATGGGCGCACGTAGCAATATCCCTCTGTTGGGCGAGCGGACCATCCTGACGCCTTATCAAAAAGAGATGCGAAGCTGGCTAATCGAAAACTACGGTAGAGAGATGCGCCGCCATTCCAACAATTTAGTGGAAATTATTGTTTTTACAATGGTCGTCATCATTGTGTTGCTGGTACTAAACGCTTTTATGCACACTGAGCTGGGCTTGATGCTCCGTGCATCGGGCAAGAACAGTCAGGTTGTGCGTTCATTTGGGGTCAATCATCACCTGATGACCATATTGGCTCTGATGCTTTCCAATGGTTTGTCAGGCTTAGCCGGATCATTGGCAGTACAGCAGTTTGGTTTTGCGGATGTATCGTTAGGGTTCGGGATTATCGTGCGTGGCCTAGCAGCGGTATTGTTAGGCGAAGTCCTATTGCGACCCCATTCGATAGGGCAACATATCCTATCGGCGGCAATTGGCATGATTATTTTTGACGTGTCGCGGGCATGGGTGTTTGCGGCTCTAGAGTTGCCAACAACCGATATTCGTCTCGTGAGTGCGCTGGTCGTGTTAACCGCTCTGGCCGTGCCCAATCTCATAGATCGCTGGCGAGAATGGCACAAACGTCGTGTTGTGAACCGCAGAAAAGAGCAAGGACAGCTTGATGTTGCAGCTAAAGCACGTTAGCGTAACGTTTAATGAAGGGACCCCCAACGAAGTCCGCGCCTTGCAGGGCCTCAGTTTGGATGTAAAGCATGGCGATTTTATCACGGTCATTGGCGCGAACGGGGCCGGAAAAAGCACCCTGTTTAATGCTGTCGCGGGCACTGTACCGGTTGATCGAGGGCGAATCATCCTTAATGGTAAAGATGTCACTAACCAACCGGAGTATCGTCGCTCATTGGATATCGGGCGTGTATTCCAAAATCCGCTCGTTGGAACCTGTCCCGGATTAACCATACGCGAAAATCTTTCCGTGGCTGCAATGCGTGGTAAACATTTGGGGCTTTTGCCCGGCGTTAAACGCAAAAATAACGAATGGTTTTATCAGCTTCTAAAGAGCATCAACCTGGGGCTAGAAAATCGCCTGGACACAGATGTTGCACTGCTCAGTGGTGGTCAACGACAAGCCATCACTTTGATTATGGCGACCATGATGAAGCCCAAATTGCTCATGCTGGATGAGCATACTGCTGCACTGGACCCGAATGCAGGAGCACTGGTGATTGATCTGACGGTGAAGCTGGCAGAGGAATATGGCTTAACGGTCATTATGATTACCCATAGCATGCATCAAGCAATTGCGGTTGGGAATCGCATCATTATGATGAACCGGGGACATGTGCTGTTTGATGCCTCCGAATCAGAACGCGAATCCTTGAGCTATCATGATCTGATAGAACGTTTTCGCAGTTTGCAAACCGGTGACGAGCTATCTGACCGTGCGGTACTTAGTTAGGAGAAAGGATAAACCATAATAAGACATTCGCAGTACCACAATAGACTTTAAATAAATATAGAGGAGAATACCCATGTTTAGAAAGTTGATCGTTTTGTTGATCTTGTTAACGGTGATCGCAGTTCCAGCGACCATCCTTGCGCAAGATGATGACGTGCCGTCGGTAGCAATTATCCGCCTGGGTCCCTTGCCGCCCTTCGAGTATTCACAGCAAGGTACGCTCGATGTGCTGGAAGCCTATGGGTATGTTGATGGTGAAAACATTAACCTCATTTTGGGTGATGCGTCAATGGATGTGCCCACCGCGAATTTACTCATTGAAGATGCGATTAACGAAGATGTGGATGTCATTATCACCATTACCACGCCCGTTACGCAAGCCGCAGTGAATGCAACTTTAGAAATGGAAGACCCACCCATTGTGCTCTTCAACACCGTAACCGAGCCGTATGCTGCGGGCATCGCAGATGCATCCTGCATCAAGCCTGACCATGTATGGGGTTCGCAAGCCTTACCAGATTTTGCCACTATCTTGCCAATGGTGTGGGAGCTTGACCCCGACATCGAACGTGTAGGATGGATCTTCTCCACAACAGAACCTAATGGTGTCGCCAGCACAGCAATTGCAGAACCAATCGCCGAAGAAATTGGCCTGGAACTGGTTATTGAATCTGTGGCGGAAACCGCTGAAGTTGGTGTTGCCGCCGAAGCCATCGCGGGTGAAAGGGTTGATGCCTTTTTCATCCCCACCGATAGTACCGTCGGTAATGGGCTTGCGTCGATTTTAGCCGTCGCTGAAGAAGAAGGTATCCCTGTCTTCTTTGCTGATAGCTTACAGGTATTTGCTGGTGTGACCGTTGGTGCTGGTGTGAGTTACTATCAAGAAGGTGTCGACACCGGACGTGTCCTCGTTGCTTATCTAAATGGCGACATTGATATTGCCACGACGGGCTTATCCCGCCAGCAAGGTACGCTTGTAGGGGTGAACCTGGATACTGCTGATATGCAAGATGTTGAGATTCCCGAAGAACTCCTGGATAGGGCCAACTTTGTCATCGAGGATGGTGAAAACATCGGTGATGTCCTCTCGTTGCCAGATGTCTCTCTAGAAGAGCTTCAAGAGATGGATGCCGAATTCATAGAGAGTCTGTTTTGCTCAGAAGAACGTATCGCGGAACAAGAAGCTGAGCTAGAGTCTGAATAACATACCAGTACTAAAATTGAACGGGAGGGGAAGTTTCTCCTCTCCCGTGAGTCCGGGTCACCACGACGGATCACCATAGCCGGATGGGGTTGGCGTCTGGTTACTCTGAGCATTTGTTGATTGTGTGGTGAATAATACGCAAAATGTGAATTGCATGGCGGAAAGTAAGCATTTTCTCCCCTCCCTAACCCTTCCCATAAATGGAGAGGGAACTGATAGCGCCGCGCGGCCCGCCTAAAAGTTCCCCCATTCATGGGGGAAATGGCCGAAGGACAAAGGGGGAGGAGTGCCATCACTGTCGCACCACAGGAAGGTTCTTTCATATTTCACATTTTGCGCATAATGCACTGATCATTCCAGCCAGAAAACTGCTGACAACAACCATCATCCTCGCGATGCCCCGGACCAATTCCCGAAACAACCTTGCCCATGATTATATTTCACATTTTGCGTTTCTTTTATCCCGATTGCCGGGGAGCGCGGTTTGGCCTTAATTGGATTGAGCAATGTCTACCGTAATGAAATCCCCCAAACTGGCGTCATCATCGCGTCGAGTGATGGGCAAACGGCCAAATGTCTCCAGTTTGTACAGCCCAATGTTTATGTGCCCGTCAGCGCCAGAAGTTGGGCCAACGTCAACCGGTATACAGTCTTCGATTACCTCACCCGACAGCCATGCGCTGGTCGGGTAATCGCCCTGACGAGGCTGCCCATCGACCTGTGAAACAAGCTCATCATTTTCAATCACGTGCGCAAAGTAGTGGTAATTGGTTTCTGTCCTTTTCAGCGATACCCATGTAAGACAGAGTTGAATCTGGACGCCATCGTTACGAACAACAGGTTCTTGCAGGCCAATACTGTCGCCAAAGCGGTAGGTATAGTCGGGATTGTGAGCTGGTTGACCATGTACAATCAGTTGTCCGATAGTCGGGAAAATCTGATTACCCGCGCTGTTATAGGCCGTGAACGTATAGACTGAAGGTACATCATATAACCCGGCGGTGAGCCGATAAATGCGCTGAGCTTCGGTATCAGCAGGAATTTCCAGAAAATGATGTTCGCTCCATTTTTGCCCTGCTTGCCAATCTGACGCCAGTAAATTTCCACCTGCGGGATAACTGTGCTGGCTAATTCGTTCATCGCCTTCCGCTCCGATATATACCACTACATGCCGCGATTCAGTCGCCATTGCTTGAAAAAGAAAGCGACC
>JAKEEQ010000086.1 GCA_022616515.1 Chloroflexota bacterium
AAACACTAAACTCAGGATAATGTTGTCGATTAAGAATATGCAGTGAACCGCTATTCCGTCGTCGTTGATTGAGACAAGCACTCTGACGTGCTATTCGCTGTCCGTTTGTGGCTTGATGTCGTGCTGATGGTCGTCTATAAGATGGGCAACATCTTCAAGCACTTCCTGGATAGCGTCATCAACATCGGGGATATCGGGCAATCCGAGATAAGCCTGTTTGATACGCTTATCATTCAGCAATTCATGGGCCGCACCAGCCTGAACCATGCGCCCTTCTTCAATGACATAGCCGCGACTGGCAAGTTGCAGGGCTTTGACGACATTCTGCTCAACCATCAAAATTGCCATGCCGCCGCGGTTAATATCGAGAATGGCTTCATAAATCTGGTCAACCAGCAGAGGCGCTAATCCGAGTGATGGCTCGTCCAACAACAATAAGCGCGGCTGTGCCATCAATGCGCGGCCAATCGCCAGCATTTGCTGCTGCCCGCCGCTGAGTGTCCCGGCAATCTGCTCCTCACGTTCTCTCAAAATTGGGAATAAGTCATAAACTTGTTTGAGCATCGCTTTGTGGTGTGGGCGTGCTTGAGGGATGTATGCGCCGAGGTCAAGATTATGGCGTACAGTCATCTGTGGGAAAATGCGCCGGCCTTCTGGAACTACGGTGATACCGTGACGGCATATCGCATGAGCAGGGACTCGCGTGAGGTCAACACCATTGAACAGAATGCGCCCACTTCGCGCCCGAATGATTCCGCACAGGGAGTTTACAAGGGTCGTTTTACCCGCACCATTGGGGCCCACAATCGTCACTATCTCCCCATCTTTTATCGTTAAGGCGACATCCCACAATGCCTGTGCATCACCGTAGACGACATTAAGGTCGTGGACTTCAAGCATAATCTTTCCCCAGATAAGCACCGACCACTAAGGGGTCTTTCATAACGGTTTCTGGCAGCCCTTCCGCAATGACCCTGCCTTGGTCAAGCACGACCATGCGCGTTGAAAGACTTGTAACGACACGCATCAGGTGTTCCACAATCACAATAGTTACGCCGCTGCTATGCACTTTGCGAATCATCTTGACTGATTCATCAATCTCGGAAGGATTCAAACCAGCCATCACTTCATCGAGCAGCAATAGACTTGGCTTTGTTGCCAACGCACGCGACAATTCCAGAAATTTGCGTTGATGCAAGTTCAATTTGGTCACGGGCAAATTAGCGTAGCTGGATAAGCCTGTGAAGTCCAGCCATTCTATTGCCTGCTGCTTTGCTTCCTTCTGGCTAATGCCCTGAGTCATTCCGAATAAGGCGCTGATTTCCACATTTTCGCGCACGGTCATCGTGCTAAACGGGCGCGGAATCTGATACGTTCGCGCAATGCCCATGTGGTTAATGCGATGGGGAGGATTTCCAGCTATCTCTTGCCCCAGAAACTGAATGCCGCCAGCAGTTGGGACGGTTAATCCAGTGATGTTGTTGATGAGGGTTGACTTGCCCGAACCATTCGGACCCACCAGCCCGACAATTTCGCCTTCGTGGACGGTTATGGTCACACCCGCTAATGCGCGAACACCACCAAAATCCTTAATCACGTTATGGCAGGTTAACATCGTCTATTCTTCTGCACCGCTTCTGATTTTCGCTTTGACGCTCTCGAATGATGGCACAAAACGCCCGATAACTGTGTCGTAGAAGCGCTGCGGTATCATCAGCAGCGCAATGACAAACAACAGCATCACCGCGAATTGCACGGTAATCCGTCCGCCGATGGCAAGCGCCTGAATCACAACGACCAGTAGTGCAAGTGTGGCCGCAGGAATGAGCCGTTGACGCAGCCGTTCATAAATGCCCTCTGGCATGAACAGGATAATCGCTATCAGCAACCCGCCGGTGGCAACATCATTCAGCAGTTGAAAACGAGTATCGCTGAATGCGTCGTTAAAAGTATGGATAATCACAGCACCGATTAAAGGGCCGAGCCAGTGTCGCCGACCCCCCAATAAACTCATCAAGATGACGAAGAGTGGCACCGTCAGCTTAAAAACACCCCCGATATCGACATAACTCAATTGCACGGCATGGAGACCGCCCGCTAATCCGGCGAAGAAGGTACTCAGCCCCAAAGCCATCATCTTGTAGCGGAAGGTCGGCACACCCAAGCCTTCGGCCACTGCCTCGTCATCATGGATAGCGAATAAGCCACGCCCCAGACGCGAATGATGCACCAGATAGGCGGCGAAAACGGTTAACAACGCAATCAGTAACCCAAGCCGAAACATCATCTCTGAAAAATCGCCCAAAAAATCGGGATAGGGAACACGCCCAATGCTGAGGCCATAGCCACCATCAACCAAATTGAAGAGGATTGCGGCGACGACGAATTCAACCGCCAGTGTCAACAGCGCAAATAATTCACCGCGTAACTGCGGCAGTCGAAAGACAACAAAGCCGACGGTTAATCCCAATAAGGATGCCAGTACACCCGCAAGCGGCAGTGTCAACAAAAAGGGTAGCTCTGTTTTGGTGACAATCGCTGCCGTGGTGTAAACCCCAACCCCGTAAAATGCACCATGCCCGA
Organism: Chloroflexota bacterium; assembly: GCA_022616515.1. Taxonomy (GTDB): domain Bacteria; phylum Chloroflexota; class Anaerolineae; order Aggregatilineales; family J027; genus JAKEEQ01. The sequence goes on from JAKEEQ010000086.1 coordinate 2,584, forward strand.
AACTGAAATAACCGGAATAACCCGTCAGGATATTCCAACTGGTCGCCAGCGAAGTCCAGAAAAACGCAAAGTACATAAAAGTCAGCACATAACGCGGATAACCCAGCATATCGCGTAGCTCAGGAAAATACGCCAGTACCAGCCCAACGATGATAAATCCCAGTAGCGCACGCCATTTCATGATGTTGCACTCCGCCCAAACAAGCCTTCGGGTTTGAACAACAACACCAGAATCAGCAGCGAGAATGTAACCAACGGCGAGAAACCGGGTCCAATAGTGGCACTCGTCAAACTCTGTGCCACACCAATAATGACACCTGCCCCAAAAGCGCCAACCGTATTGCCAAGGCCACCAAGCATCACAACTGCAAAGATGACCCCAATAAAATCGACTGTCCCATCTGGACGCAGCACAAACAGCACAGCAATAAACGCACCGGCTATCGCGGCGTAAACACCCATCATGCCACCTAATAATAGAGCCAGTTGGCGGTGATTGACACCAAACGCGCCCGCCACAACCCTATCTTGAGAAATCGCCCGCAGCGCCTTACCGATGTAGGTGCGATTGAGAAAAACCCATGTCGCTGCCGAGACGATAATCGCCGCGACAAAAACGCCCACCTGTGGTTTACGCAGGGCATAGGGGCCAATCCAGAAGGACTCAACACGATAGGGTACGATATCAAGCGGCAGGGTACGCAGGTCAGCAGTCCAGATTTCGCGCATGATGCTTTCAAAGATGGCAAACAAGCCAAATGTCACCAGCAGCGAGACGAAACCTTCAATCTGGAAGGTTTCAAAAAACCACTGCATCACCAGCCCAATAACAAAAAACAGGGGGAGGGTGATAAAGAGGGACAAGAAGGGGTCAGCACCTGTCACCGTTGAAAACTGGTATGTGATGTAGGCGGCGAGAAAGGTGAGCGAGAAATGCGCCAGATTAATCACGCGCATAATACCCCAGTTGAGTGTCATGCCAACTGCGATAATGCCGTATAGACCACCAATGAGGATACCCGATAGCAACGATTGAATAAAAAGTTGCATTGAAAAAAACCTTGATAACAACCAATAAGTGTAGGGGCGCAGCGTGCTGCGCCCAATCTTTAACAATTCTTGAGACTTACCAGTAGCTACAGGGAGAAGCTAACCTTCTCCCTGCAAGTGCCAGTCGGTATGGATTATTCTGCGTCGGCTGAATAGATAGGTACTGCGTCCGGCGCGGCGAATTCCGCGGGCCACACGACGACCCATTTTCCATCCTGAATCTGCTTGATGCGCGTCAGGTCTTCACTGAAATTATTCTGTTCCGGGTCAAACGCCAGATGCCCGATAACCGTATCGACACCATTTTCCAGTAACCATTGTCCGATTTCATCTTGGTCAAGGCTGCCTGCGCCTTCGACACCTGCAACCAGTGTCTGCCATGCTGACCACGATGCCGCAACCTGAACATCGACAATTTGCGATGATGGTGGCAACCCTGCTTCTTCGGCGGCAGCGTGATATAGCTCAACCATGTCGATTGCCCCGATGTTAGACAGGAACGGTTCATGTTCTTCAAACAGTGTCACTGAGAAGGCACCCTCGGCGACTTCACCGAGGTCCAGCAGCGGCCCCGGTGTCGGCCACAGATAGAATTGCCCGCGTGGATGATAGTCCAGTGCTTCCATCGCTTCAATCAGGTTGACACCATCCGCACCGAGCGACCCAACCCACAGAAAATCGGGGTCAGCATCGCGGACTTGTGCCGCAATCGGGCCATAATCCGTTGTGCCAGAGGGGAACTCAACTTCGAGGACGACTTCCCAACCCCGTTCTTCGGCCATGTGTGCGGCACCGCCGGGTTCAAGCACATCGTTCCCAAAGGCAAGATTCATCGCGCCGGGGAATTGGTTGGTGACAATCGCAATCGTACCCGGAGGTGTGCCGGTTGATTCAAGCGCGTCATACAGAATATTGTTGGTGGTGATATGCGTATTCAGACCGATATGCCACGCCGGGAAGTGGTATTCATAATCGTACACATAGGTCAGGCTGGCGGTGTGATGCGGGAAGACCATCCCATAACGGGCAGCGACATTCATCGCAGCCGTGATATTGCCCGTGCCATAGGGCCCCATCAACAGGTCAACTTCGTCTTCGGTGATAAGCCGTTCATACAGAGCAGCCGCATTATCAGCTGAGGATTCATCATCCAGAACAATCCATTCAACAGGGCGACCCAGCAAACCACCATTTTCGTTCAAATTGGCGACAAATGCCTGACCCGCGACATGATGCAGGGTTGCAGTTGGCGAGAGAAAACCCGTCAGAGACAGGGTGCCACCAACGACAATGGGGTCGCCTTCTTGGGCCATGGCTGGCATGACACTCAGGAGCAGTAACAGCACCAGTATCAGACTAAAAACTTTCACCTTCATATTGTTAACTTGCATGTTTTCCTCCTCATAAAAAATGTGTGCGATTGTGTTTAAACGCCTCCAATGTAGATGATGTTGCAGAAGCGCCATAACAAGCGTGTCTGTCGATAGGCCACCGCAAAGTTATCATCCCAACTTGTCCGTAGTGTAAGGCATTTTGCTTTCAGACTGCGAATGCTGCCGATTACTGTCCCGTGGCGACGATGTTTGGCTTGTACCACATCCCAATGTTGAAAACCGTGCTTTTCGGTTGTCGTTTTGGTCGGATTGTCTTCCCATACTTTTTTACGCTTGGGAATTATTAGATAGTCTTGAGAGGCAATTTGCGGTGTTTGCTCCCGACAGGCGATGGCTATAGCATCGTTGACATGGCTTTTCGCTAACTTCAACTGCTTGCGCCAGTAGCGCGTCATCCAACCGAAACAACTCTCGACTTTCAAGCCCAATCGCTCCAGTTCAGCGTACAAATACCATTTTCCCACTTGCAGATGGGCTGGATACTGAAACGATTTTGGGGATTTATCGAGTATCCACAAGCCTTGATGTAATTCCTGATGACACCTTTTGCACAGGGTTATGCCGTTGCGCGGCGTATTACCGCCCCCTTGTGCTTTGGGATGGATATGATGCGCTTGCAAATTGTCTCGACTGCTACAATGCTGACATTGATAGCCATCCCGCCACAACACTTTTTCACGAAAATCGCGCCCTTCATAGTCCGGTAACTGATAGTCAATACCATACAATTGTCGCCCGGCAGCTAACGATGACGTATCAAACATCCCTTGTTCGACAATCGCGTTCGCAATCGGTAGCAAGGTTTGCAAATCACGCACGACACGCACAATGCTATCTTTCTTCTGACGAATCGTCGGTGGCAACCAGCCTTCCCCTTTCCGACGATGGTAACGTGCCTTGCGATGACGTAATTTGCGTGTCCGTCTTGAGCGCCGGTAAGCGGCTCGCTGCTGCATCTTGCGTGGTACATCTTGACGCAACTTGATGGTGCCTGCAAAGACCACTCTTTGTGTCCGGTCATCCGTGACAGCGATCCCGACGGCTTTGGCACCATCATCAATGCTTACTAGCAATTCGCCTACCGGATTGTCCACACGTCGCGTCAGTTGAATCGTGAACGGCATCATGCGATAGGGACTTGCTTTGCCTTCGCGCAACAGGTGTCGCGCTCGTGCCGGATGGGTTGGCAATAAGGGCTGCCCATCAGCATCAACTACGAATACCCTACTACTCTCCATTTAAGGAAATCCTCCTTGCGGGTAAAACGCCCTCTCGGCCATGTCCACGGGTCTCTGAGAGTTCATGAGATGTTCGCCACCGTCGCAGGCTAGTTTCGTTCCCACAAACCGCGGAACGCTGTGCTGAGGACACACAGCGGATGCTGTCCTTCTGGACAACCCGTCAACGTAGGTGTGTCATCTTCAGTTCCGATGTTCAGTTTCATCGGTTCACCTTAACACTCCACCTCGGCCTCAAAGCCGCGCTCAAGCATGTTGTGAAGCACATCAGCGCACTTTTCAACATATTTAGCGAAGCTCCTAAAAGCGATTATTTGATATGGATAAATTTTTCGACACAACCGGGGATTAACCCCATGCTTCCAACAATAATCAGGCTTGCACCATCGAATAAGGGACACGAGAACGGCAATCATATCCGTGATTTGTTCCAGACGCACGCAACGTTCACTATTTATTCCCGATGCGTTATGTGCGGCGGATGCCCTAGTCAAGGATTCGCAGTGGCTCTTCAATCAGATTAGCCAATGTCACAAGGAACTGCGCTCCGCGTGCGCCATCTACTGCCCGATGGTCACACGATAATGACAGAACCATCCTCGACTGAATTCGTGCCTCCCCATCGACAGGCACAACCCGTTCCACAATG
>JAKEEQ010000087.1 GCA_022616515.1 Chloroflexota bacterium
TGGCGTTGACAATGTATGCCGACCTTGACCTGACCGTGCTGGATGAACTGCCACCGGGGAGAACGCCGATTGAAACGCGCGTCATTCACCCTTCGGAGCGTGAACAAGCCTACAGTTTCATCCGCCACCATCTTGATAAAGGGCAGCAGGCGTACATCATTTACCCTCTGGTCGAAGCATCGGAAAGTGTTCAGGCACGGGCGGCGGTGGATTCGTATGAGGAACTTAGCAAGAGTGATTTTTACGAGTACCGCATGGGCCTGCTGCACGGACGGGTAAGTGCTAAAGAAAAAGACGAGATTATGAGTGCATTTGTGGCCCATGAACTGGATGTGCTGGTTTCGACCACCGTTATTGAAGTGGGTATCGATGTTCCCAATGCCACGATCATCATGATTGAAGGCGCGAATCGTTTTGGTCTGGCCCAACTCCACCAGTTGCGCGGGCGCGTTGGTCGCGGGCATCACCAGAGCTATTGCCTGCTGCTGGCGGATAATGCCACACCGGAGGCCATGGACCGGCTGAGGGCATTGGAGCGAACGACGGATGGATTTGAACTAGCCGAGCTTGACTGGAAAATGCGCGGCGCGGGTGACCTGCTGGGAACGCGGCAGGCCGGAGCCAGCACGGTTAGCCTGAATAGTATGATAGATGTTCGGATGGTGGAAATGGCCCAGATGGAAAGCCGGGCGCTGTTTGAGGAAGATCCGTCGTTGTCCATGCCAGAGCACGGGCTTCTCGCGCAACGGATTGAGTGGACACGCCATCGAACGACCGATTTTAGTTAGAAATTTGTAATAAAATTCGAGAGCGAGCAGATGAATGGGTGACACATTCCGCCGGGCAGTCTACCCCGGCACCTTTAATCCAATCCACTACGGGCACATCGACATTGTTCGCCGGGCAAGCCGTGTCTTCGATGAAGTTATCGTCGCGGTTTACGAGAATCCCGATAAGCCACAACTGTTTGATGTTGTTGAAAGAATCGAGCTTGTGGAACGCGGTGTGATAGAATTTAGCAACGTAAAGGTTGCATCATTCAGTGGATTAGCTGTAGACTATCTTGCATCCGTGGACGCATGGATTATGATTCGCGGACTGCGGGTATTTTCAGATTTTGAATATGAATTTCGCATGGCGCTTGCCAACCAGCGCCTCGCACCGGAAGTTGAGGTGGTGAATTTCATCACCAGTGAACGAAACCTGCATGTGAGTTCAACAACCGTGCGTGAAATCGCGTCGTTGGGAGGTGATGTTTCCTCAATGGTGCCAGACTTTGTGGCGGAACGCCTCGCAATGCGGTATGCTGAATTGAAGAAAAGCTAATAATAGACAATTGCCGTCAGGTTCTCCGTTGAGGAGGTTTTAAATATGGATATTCAACATCTGGTAGATAGACTAGAGGATTTAATCGACGAGGGGCGTCATGTGCCGCTGTCGAAATATACAATGGTTGATGAGGAACGTGCCCTTGAGATCATCGACCAGATGCGCATATCGATTCCAGAGCAAATTGAAAAAGCCACCCGCATTGTTAACCAGCGTGACCGCTTGATTGCGCAGGCCAACGAAGAGGCCACGCGCATGGTGGAACTTGCTCGTAAGAAGGGCGAAGAAATGGTCGAGCGCGATTCGATTGTGCAAACGGCTCGCCATCGTGCGGATAACATCATCCGGCAGGCGCATCAAGAAGCCGATCAGGTGCGTGATGAGGCGGACACCTATGTGATGCAGGTGCTCAAAGAACTTGAAGGGCAACTGCTGCGTACATTGACGATTGTGCGCAACGGCATCACCAAAATCACGCAGGAACGCGAAACGCGCCAGCAGCAGCAGTATCAGCAGGCACAGATGCAATACCAGCAACCCGTCCAGCAGATGCAGCCACCCCATCAGCCTCAAGCATTGCCGCAACTGGCACCTGTTGAAACACAAATCGAGCAGCATGAACTGGTTGATGCCGATACAGGCGAATAATTCTATTCATTGATTTTGGTCGCACTATATCTTGAAGAACGTTCTATCATTGGGGCGTTCTTTTTTGTTCCGGGGCCAATTCCCTACCGCGCAGCAGTGTCGAAAGTCTGAAGTTGGGTGTACCGCGCACGGTATTCACGGCGGCATGGGCGATGTCTGAATAGGCGTCAGATGATTCACTGCTGCACCGTCCATCGCGGAAATAAAATCGCCCGGTGCGCTCGACGCCGTCCGCCAGAAAGAACTGCCCGTCACCCTGAAATACTTCACTGTTGACTTCAAGTGAGCCACAGCGCCACAGGTCCAGAAAAAACTCGCCCTGTGCCTCGCGATTGAACTGCGTCCAGTCTTGCTTGCCGCGCCGGATTTCTTCTTCCCAATCGTAGGCATCTTGCAGAAAATATTGTGCTCCCAGCGCACCGCCAATATAGCTGGCCCCCTGATGCTGGTACTGCCAGATGTGGACACATTCGTGGATGAACAGGTGGGGTTCGCGGTCAGTATCGTGATGCTTGAAATAAATGGTATTGCCGAGCACGAAGGGTCGGGCGTTTCTGCCAAAAACACCGGAGCGTCCACTGACGATGCGGATATTTTGCAGCGCGAGGGATTGCCCGAAGACGCGGCGGACCAGTGCCTTTTCCTCGTCTGTTAATTTTCGGGCATAGGATTGAGTGAGAGCGGTTGTCTGAACTACCGAGACGGCTTTGCCCGCCACCAGCGCCACACTGCCCGTAACACCATTGAGCATACTCTGTGAGCCGCGCCGCATGGTTGGCCCGTCGCGCTGCACAAGGCCGATACCGATTACGCCCAGCCCACCAATCAGACCCGCGAGTATAGCGATGATGGCTTTGGCGATGGTGCTCAGGAAATCGGTGAGGCTGGATAGGACCGCGCCAATCCAGCGAAATACACTGCCGCCAGCCGGGAGTTGTTCGGCTGCCCACTGCAAGCCATCACTGGCACTGTTGCCGATGAGTTCCAATACATCCGCGATGATTTCGCCAATGGCGTTGATGACCTGATTTGCAGTATTTGACATGAACTGTACTCCACAGGATCGTCACTTTCTATAATGATAATCTAAAGTGTGCAGACTCAGCATCAATCTGGCGGGCAACATGGTTTATAATAGGGGCAACTCGCGCCCTACCACACAAGGACAAGGGATGAACGACATCCGTACCGAATCCGTTGAAGACTTTGTGAAAGCCGTTTATAAACTCCAACAACTCCATGATCAGGTTCCGACAACTGCCATTGCTCAGGAACTGAATATCACGCCGCCCTCCGCGACCGACATGGCAAAAAAGTTATCCGATGACTCCCGGCTAAAAGAGCCGTTGATCACTTATACCCGATATAAGGGTGTACGTCTGACCAAACTCGGTGAGGAAGTGGCGCTGGAAGTGCTGCGCCATCATCGCCTGATTGAATTGTATCTGGTGGAGGCGCTGGGCTATTCACTGGACGAGGTTCATGAAGAGGCCGAACGCCTCGAACATGTCATCTCGGAGCGGTTTGAGGCGCGGATTGCCGAGTGGCTGGGCCATCCCGACATTGACCCGCACGGCGACCCAATCCCCTCACTGGAAGGGGATATGCCAGAAGGTGTGATGCTGGTGTCACTGGCAGAATTCCCAATCGGGAAGCCGGGCACGGTAAAACGCCTCCTCGATCAGACCCCCGATATTTTGCAATATCTCCACGAAAAGGGCATTTCACCGGGAGTGACCATCACCGTTACTGAACGCGAGTTGTTTGATGGACTGACTCATATCGTCATTGACGGCAAAGAGCATGTGCTGGGACAGACCATCACGCGCCATTTGCTGCTGTCACCGGAGGTTTAGAACAGGGATAATTGTTCGGGTGGTTTGTGGCCCGCCAGCGTGACATAGGGTGCAAGACGCTGCGGAGCACGGATGTTCAACTTTGCCAACTGTCCGATTTCAGTTAATGTTGCCTCGCGTCGTGCCCTCAAAATTGCCTCAGCACCTTTTGGTCCAATGCCGGGAACGCGCATCAACTGTTCGCGGTCAGCGGTCATAATCTCGATGGGATGGTGGCGCAGGTGAATATCGGCCCACGCAATCTTGGGGTCAACATCGGTGCGCAGATTGCCATGCGATAAAAATGGCAAATCCTCAACATCCCAGGCATAATCCCGCAGCAAGAAACTGGCCTGATACAACCGCCGTTCGCGGATTTCCTCGGTAGGCGTCAGGTTTTCAAAGGGCGTACCCATGACCGGATTGAAGCCCATGTAGTAGGTGCGGGCCAATCCGAGGCGGTTATAGAGGTTGTCTGTCAGCGAGAGGAGTTCAAGGTCGGTGTCCCCCACGGCACCGACCACAAACTGCGTAACGATGCTGGCACGGATATAGGGATTATCACGTTTGATTTGATGGGCGCGTTTGAGCTGTTCCAATAGTTCCGCCGACAGTTCTTTTTTGGGAGCCAGCGCCGCCAGACGTTCTTCGGTTGGGCCTTCGAGATTAATTGAAATACGGTCCGCGATTTGCATGGCGCGATAAAGCTGGTCATAGTCCGCGCCGGGCATGATCTTCAGATGGATATAGCCGCGATAATCGTACTTTTTGCGCACAATTTCGGCAGTGTCGATGATTTTGTCTTGAGAGGTCGCGCCGCCCTTGATAATGCCTGACGACAAGAACAGACCATCCACCATACCGGACTCTTCAAGTTGATTGAAAGCACCTGCCATTTCATCCGGCGTGACCGTGACACGTTTCGTTGAAGTGCTCCCGGCACGAAAGACACAGTAATTACAGTTGCGCTCACAGGCAGTAGTCATCATCGTCTTCATAATGGGCTTGGCCCCGGTTGGAGTTTGCACATGAGAAATGCATCCCGACAGGAACGAGGCGTTCTTGGGCGAGCGTTTCTCACTGATGGGGGCATCACCTGCCGGTTCATACAGCGTGACATCGCCCATCTGCGTCAGTTTCTCGAAGGTATCTGGTGTGCGATGAAAATTTGGCATGGCGGGTTCCTGATGTTGAACGTATGTTCTATTATACACCCAAATTTGATGAATTCGAAGCGTGTGGTTGCCACTGCGTGGATAGACTCATAGAATAGAGGCGTTATCGAAAGGAGGCCGGTATGAGCCGAGATGAAGCCTGGGAAATTGTGAAGGAATTTGTGCAGAGTGAAAGCCTGCGTAACCATATGCTAGCGGTAGAAGCCGGAATGCGCCGTTATGCCGAAAAATATGGGGCGGACCCTGAAGATTGGGGCATTGTCGGCTTGCTGCACGACTTTGATTGGGAGATTCATCCGACGCTGGACAAGCATCCAATGGCTGGTGCACCGATTCTGCGCGAACGCGGGGTCAGCGAAGAGGATATTCGCACTATTTTGAGCCATGCACCACGGTCCGGCGTCGAGCGCGAAACACTGCGGGACAGGGCGCTGTATGCGGTTGATGAGTTGACGGGGTTGATTACGGCGGTGGCGTTGGTGCGCCCCAGCAAGGATATTCGCGATGTCAAAGTCAAGAGCATCAAGAACAAATGGAAAGACAAATCCTTCGCGGCAGGTGTTGACCGGGAAGACATTGAACACGGATGTTCTGAATTGGGTGTAGACTTATGGGGAGAGCATGTGCCGCTGGTGCTTGAAGCCATGCAGGAAATTGCCGGGGAACTTGGTTTAGATGGTCGTATGGCGCAAGAATAGGTACAATGTCTGGTTAGTTATTCATGTCATTATTTAGGCGTATTCATGCTACATCGTGATGCATATACCGAGTCGCTGAAGTCCGTACTGGGTGCCCCTCCGGACATGAGCGAACTTGAACCCGAAGTGTTAGAAAGAGAAAATCTCACCAACTACCGGCGAGAAAAAATACGTTACCAGTGTCACCCCAATGATTGGGGTTATGCGTATTTGCTGATTCCCACCAATACCCATGAATCACCGATGCCTGTTATTTATGCCCATCACCGCCATAACCGGGATTGGTCGGTGGGCAAAAGTGAGGTAGTGGGCTTAAAGGGCGACCCGGAAGAGGCATTTGGTGTGGAGTTGGTGGAACGGGGTTATATAGTGTTCGCGCCGGACGCAATTGCCTTTGAGGAGCGCCGTCCTGATGAAGAAGCCGGGGCCGAGAACAATTTTAGGGAGTTGGCGAATCGGCTGCTGCGCGGCGAAACACTGCTGAAAAAGGTGATCTGGGATGTCAGCCGGGGTATTGATTACCTCCTCACCCGCGATGAAATCGACCCGCAGCGCATTGGCTTTCTGGGGCATGGCTATGGGGCCAAAATGGCAATGTGGTCAATGGCCTTTGATGAGCGGATCAGTGTGGGGGCAGCGCATGGCGGGATTAGCAGTATGCATCAGGTCCTGCGGTTGGGACATACGATCCAGTATGAATTCAGTGTGCCGCGCTTGCTGCAAGTGGCGGACTATGACCGGATCATCAGTCTGGCAGCGCCCCGACCGTTTTTGCTGTCGGCGGCAGCTCAGGACCCTGACAGCACCGATGCGCGGGAGGTCTATGAAAAAGCGATGCGCATTTATGCGCGAATGGGCGTGGCGGAACGCATTACGCTGTATCACTACCAGCATGGCAATATCGACGATCCCTGGTTTACGCGCCAGGCCCGCCATCGAATCTATGAATGGCTTGATAACTGGTTGAAACCCTACTGATGGATGAGAAGAAGAAATTCACCGGATATGCGCATCGGGTTGTGGTTCCCATCGCCAATCCCCGGACGTCAGCCCAGCTTCTGCGTTTTGCCGCAAGTCTGACGCATCCCGAAAAAGGACGCATCAGGGCAATTTACATCCGGCTTCCCAATTCGACCTACGAGGATGTATCCGAAAAACTGGAAAAAATCTGTTATGTCGTGTCGCAGAGTCAGGATGTACCCGTCGAGTTAATGGTCATGAACGCAACCAGCGTCGCACGGGGTGTGCTGGATGCTGTGCGCGAAGCCAACGCCGATTTGCTCGTGTTGGGATTTCAGGCCCCGCTTGATGGTCAATTTGTCATTGGCGACGTCACCGAAGAGGTGGCACGGGTGACCAGCAATGATCTGATTGTGTACCGCCATGTACCGGATGGTGAAATTAAGCGCGTGCTGGTTCCGGTGACCGATCTGGCCGGAACTGAGAGCGCCCTGCTTCATGCGGCTCATTTAGCCAACTTTCACGATGTGCCGCTTTTCGCGCTTTATGTGGAAACGAGCACGCCTACTCCCTTCTGGAAAACGGACGCCCCGCCACCCATCTGGCAGCAGATGTCACTCATGGAAGTGGCCCTGTCGGGCGAACCGCATCATGAACAGGTCCAGCATAAGATTATCAAGGGACAAGACATCGTGTCAGGGGTAGTCAGTGAGGCCACCCCCGATGACATTATTGTGTTGAGTGTACAGCGGTCCACCAGCAGCCTCAATAAGTGGCTGTTTGGCCCCACCGCTCAAAAAATGCTGCGTCTCGCTCCCGGTGCGCTGGCGCTCGTCAAACGGCACGATGAAGAAGATGACACGATACTGAACCAGGTCGCACATTACCTGAATCGCTGGACGCCGCGCTTAACATTGGGCGAACGCACTGAGGTCATCAGTCAGGCCGGTGATCTGGTCCGCGCCAATACCAATTACCTCGTGATGATCGTGCTGTCGAGCATTCTGGCGAGTATTGGCCTGTTGCAGAGCAGCGCGGCGGTGATTATTGGGGCGATGCTGGTTGCGCCGCTCATGTCGCCGCTGATGGGCTTCGGAGTAGGATTGGCGCTCGGTGAGCTTGACATGATGCGCAAATCGGCACTTACCGTTATTCAGGGCGTACTGATGGTGCTGGTCGTGGCGATGTTTGTGGGCTTGATTTCCGCATTTCCACTTCCAACGCCCGAAATGCTGGCACGCGGCGAACCGACCTTTCTGGACATGATGGTAGCGCTGGCTTCCGGGGTGGCGGGTGCATTTGCACTGGCGCGTAAAGATATTCCGGCAGCACTGGCGGGGACGGCGATTGCAGCAGCGCTTGTTCCGCCAATTTGCACCACCGGGCTGGCGCTGGCACTTGGCGAAATGGATTTGATGGTCGGGGCCGGGTTGCTGACGATTGTCAATGTCATCTGCATCAGCATTGCCTCGGCGGGTACGTTTGCGCTGTTGGGAGTGCGGGGTACAGGCGAAATACCCACTGTGCGACGGTGGATCGTATCCGGGTTGTTATTGGTTCTGATTGGCATTCCAATGGGCTTTTTGCTGTGGAACGCAACCCAGCAGAGTCGTGTTAAGTATGAAACAGAGCAGGTACTTGAAGAGCGATTTCAAGGGGCAGAAGTCGTTTCTGTTGATCTGGAGGGAAGTGCAATTATTGTCACTATCCAATCACCGCAATCAATCACTGTGCCAGAGATGGTCGCGACTGAAATTGAACTTGAAGCCCGAATAGACAAACAGATTTCGCTGCATCTAATCGTATTGTCCGTTGTTCAGGCGGAGGAGGTTAACGAGGACGCGGTTTCTCCATTAGAATAGCCCGCAGTAAAGCAGCGATTTGTGCGATGACCAGCCCGGTGACAGCCACAACCAGTAACTGCTGCCCCTGAATTAACGTGCGCCGGGTGCGAGTGACCGGGATGATCTCAAGCGATTGGGAATATTCAAAGGGGTCGGCCCCACGCGCCATCAGAGCAGCGGCTTCGCCGGGGGTCATTTCGTTCGGGCGGTAGAGGGGATTGCTGCTAATAACCAGTGCGTCCTTACCGTCTTCGCGAGCAACCACGTCAATCTCAGGTTTACGACTGTTGAGGGCGTCATACACATATATTTCACGAATTAACACCATAATCACAGCCAGCAGCGGAACCGCCAGCACAATTCCCATAAAACCAAACAAAATAGCAGCGATGATCTGGGTCATGATGACTACTGCCCCCGGCATATGCAGCACTGTATTCACGATGCGCGGGGTAAGGTAATTTGATTCAAGCTGTTGAAGGCCAAGATACAACATCACGACCAGTACAATTTCATCGGGTGCAGTCGCCAGTGTAAAGATGACGCCGATGATTAAGGCAATAATGGCTCCAAATGTCGGAATGAAGTTGAGCAGTCCCGCAATCACCCCAAGGGCGAGTGCATTGGGCACACCGATAATCATCAAGCCAGTGGTGGTTAATAATCCGATGAAAAACATGGCGAATATCTGAGCCACCAACGAGTTCTGAACGGCAACAATCAGCGCCTGAATGATTTCCAGTGCACGCGGGCGATAGTTGCGGGGCAAAAGCGTCAGGAAACCTTCAATGTAAGTATCTGGCTGGCTCAAAATAAAGAGCGTCATAACAAGCACAACGAAAATATTCGTCAGGACCCCGCCGACATTTGACAGAAAGGGGAAAAAGTTACGTGAAGCAGTACCCGCCTGGACGATGACATACTCTTCAACATTCAGTTCTTCAATATCGTCCGCTGAATCAAGTTCGGGCAGGAATACGTATTCGGCGGCGAGGTCGTTGTAGGTTTTCTGGGTTGTCTCCAGTGCCGCAGGCATTTCGCTAATGAGCGTGTTTACCTGCTCAATAAAAATGGGAACCAGCGCGATAAACAATAATGTGATGATCAGGGCGGTTACGGCAAGCGTAATCACGGTAGACACAAGGCGCGAAAAGCCGCGTTTGCGTAACATGTCAATAGGTTTTGAGAGGCCAATAGCAATGATGAAGGCGAGAAAGATCAACAACAGTGCCTCCCGCAGATACCACATCCCAAGCGTCAAAATAACCATCAGGATAATCAAGAACACCCGGTAGACGAACTCACGGGTTGACAGTTGAGGAGACATCACTGTGTTGCATCCAAAAAAACAGGCATGACTCTTAGCCATGCCAGATTAGCCAAATACCGCTCTAGAATCAAGGAAGCGAAATACTATCCGACATCAAAAGTAGCAGGAAACTAAAGATCGTTACCACCAAAAACAGACCAATCGACAGGAACATTCGCTCTACAGCGTTCAGCCCAAACAGCAGGTCTTCAGCCTGTTCTTCCTGTGCGGCGGCACCAAAGGGGTCTTCAGCCTGATCAATTGCTTTCCTGCGAAGTTCTTCAAGACTCATATTTTTCTCTCCTATCATCTATAACAAGTTCACAGGACGTGCCGTTGCACGTCCCTACACACACCGGGAGTCGCGTGTAGGGACGCCCCGTTGGGCGTCCGCCATGAAAAGAGATACAACTCACATCCTGTATATCAAGCATACACCGGCAGCGGCATCTCGACAAGCATTTAACGGCGACGCGGACGACCTAATGTCCACGCATCCACCGACGACAACTGTAGACGCCAGTACGGAAATTCGCTGGCAGCGGACCATCCCTGCGGGGCAATCACCTCAACATCCTTCAGATGGAGGAAGGTTTTTTCGAGTTTACTATCTTCTTCCGATTTTTCCGGGTACACTTTGGCACCCAGATTGGTAAAATAGTCGCGCAGAGAAAGAAGTTCTTCCTTCGGAATGTCAGGCGAACTGCGTTCTATTCCAGCGGCGATGGCTTTACCGAGGGCGTCCATATAGTGACTACCCCCTACAATCGTACCAGTAATAACGATACCTTTGCATAAGAATGTCATATCAAAACTGGCAGCCCCTTTGTTCGCCATTGAAACGAGGGTGGCTAACAGGCCATCGGGTTCTTGCCATGCATACTCATTCATTTTTTTCTCCTTGTATCAAAAATTTTGGGTTAGCCGTTTCCAGTTGTTCTATTGTGATCGCTTTGAGATGGTGAATCAGGTCCTGTGCATTTTTATCAAATTCCCCGTTGCGAATCTTTTCGATGAGCGCGGCATTGAAGGTAGCAAGTTGGGCGCGGGCTGCATCAAGATGTATGGGGAACGGCTTATCTATTTCCAACAACCCGGTGATGCGCTGCCATTCAGCCTGCAAATGACCGGAGGCGAGGTCTAATTCGCGCTGGGAGACCTTTAGGAGATTGATGGCGACCAGTGTTTGAAAATATAATTTGCGGTTCTCCTTCACCGCCGGAATCACGTTCTCCTCAAGATGCACTTGCACTGCTGCCAGAAGTTCATCCAGCGATGGTTTGTCATACATCACAACTTTCTTTCAATAAGTGATAAGAATTCAAATTGCATCTCGGCAGAGCGCCGCCCCAGACTGGCAAATTCGACGCTTGGCTCGTTGCCGGACAGGAAGCGTTCGGCCTGTGATAGACAGGTCACGGCCCAATTCATGTTGCCCACGATTTCCCAATAATCGAGTATATCACGGTCAAGGGTTCGTCCGCTTGCTGCTTCGTAGGCTTTCACATAAGATTCACGATCACTAATGCCGCCGAAGTGCTGGTCGATGTTGCCAAAACGCCAGTCACGGACGCAGCCCCACGCCACATCCTCATGCGGATCGCCAATATGGGTGAATTCCCAATCGATGATAGCATGTAGACCCTGTTCACCGACAATAAAATTGCCGATGCGATAATCGCCATGCACCAGCACCAACTCTGACGTATCGGGAGCGTTTTGTTCGAGCCAGCGCAGGCCAAACTCAATTGCCGGGTTTAGCACCTCGACACGCTCAAAGGTTTGCCACGCCTCATCAAGCGCCAGTCGGGCCGCCGACTGCCCCTCAGCGGGTCGCGACAAAAACGTGAGCCGTTCATCATCAAGGGCAATGGCGTGAATGGCGGCAAGCTGCTGACCAAGAACCACTGGTGCGAAGGGATGGAGGGGTTTGAGCTGTGGAGCATGGACGACCTTTACGCCAATCGACACACCCGGCACATAATCCATCAGGAAAAATGGCTTGCCCAGAACACTCTCGTCCATGCAGAGCCAGCGTGGGCGCGGTACTTTGACATTGTTTTCGTAAGCAACTTGAAGCAGATTAAATTCCTGCTGGCGGCTCAGGGCGTGATCGAAGATTTCGGTTTCGAGGTCTTTGCGCATCACCAGTTCCTGCTCGTCACCATCAATACTCGCTGTCAAGCGCCATGTATCGCGGGAGCCGCCGCCTGCAATCGGATATTTGAGGATGACGGTGACTGAATCGCTTCCGGTCTGGGCTGCGATAAATTGGCTGAGTTGCTCTTGCATTCGATATTTCCATACATCAGGGATAATATTTAAGTTAGGAGTTACGCAGTTCACCCCCTCTGTCGCTAGCGCGACATCTCCCCCAAACATGGCTGGCGGAGGGACACTTTTAAGATAATAAGGGCGCGAAGTGAAGCTGGATAGGAATAAGGTCAAATTCAAGACGATTGAGCCGGGTTTTAACCCA
>JAKEEQ010000088.1 GCA_022616515.1 Chloroflexota bacterium
GGCGACCAGAATCTCGGCTGGCTCGTAATGAGGAAATACCACGAGGGCGTTGGCTCTGGGGAACATTTTGCGGATCGTTTCTGGTTCCACGCGGCTGGTCCGGTCGAGTTTTCCCTCACGTTTGTAGGTTGCGACAAGTGATCGTAACGCACTGTTCTTAAAAGCCAGCGAGTGGTCATCCATATGAAGCGAGTAAACCACATTTTTTTGAAAGTCCATGATATAGGCCAATATATTGCGCTGGGCTAACTCAGCCTGTGCTGAAAGTTTATCTGATTCGCGCACCTGAATGCCATCAATGGCTTCAACTGCTGGTAGGAACGCCTCGCATTTAAGATCTGAAACCACATGACTCCAGGTTTCCAATTTCACCTGATCCGAGTCATAACTCACGATTTGCACCAGAATGTGGGGGAATTTCAGAGACTTGATTGAATGGGTTCGATTTGCCCCATCCAGCACCACATAATAGCCATCACGATCCGGTAGTGGCGCGACAATGGGGGGATGCAGCCAGATTCCCGAGTCAACGATTCGTTTCACGAGCGGTTGGTAGCGCTGGTGGTCCGCCTCTTCGTGTGGAAGCACGTTGTCTACAGCGACAAAACGCAGCATGGGAGGTGGAGCTTCCATTTGAGACATGTTTGTGTCAAACACTTTCGTATAAAGCTGATACATTGCCTACATTTTAACGCGAGACGTCAAGTAATGGTTATCTGCACCGATGCAGAATGTGAAGTCAGGTCCACCCAATGAGCTTTTCTGAACCCACTCTGACTCTCCCCGCCAGCGTGGTAGAGGAGAGAACACGCCTCGCCTGCTGTAAATTTTTACCCGGAACCCTTTATTCATGGGCTTGACACAAAATCAGCCCTCATATTTTGCCCACAGGTAAATTGGGGCACACATAAACAAATTCGGTTTGAAGCCAATCCCTCTCATCTTCTACTCATTTGACTTGTCGGGCAACTCAGAGTAAATTAAATTCAAATCGCCAAAAAATATTTAGATAGGCAAAGAAAAATTGTATGATGGAAGGCTACACACCTCAGCCACGTTTACAGATTACCAGTTTGGAAGCCGTTAAAGCTCTGTCTGATAACAAACGACTGGCAATTATCAACGCGATTCAATTCGCCAATAAGCCCTTATCTGTCAAACAAATTGCTGAAACACTGAAGGTTGACCCGCGCAAACTCTACTACCACATCAATATGCTGGAGGAACATGGCCTTATCGTGGTAACGGAAACGCGCATTGTCTCCAATCTGGCGGAGAAATACTATCATCTCGGCGCATATGAGTTTGATATTGCGCCGTCCTTGTTCACCGATACGACGCACGACGAAGCCACTGACAAAACACTGAATTTATTATTCGACAAAACGAAATCAGATTTTATCTACAGTGTGCAGCAGGGCTTGATAGAGAAAGGCGACAAGCTGCCTAACCCTGCCCTAGCACGTTCCGTAACCAGATTAAATCAGACACAAGTTGAACAGGTATCAAAACTGTTGAGCGCATTGCTCAGCATTTTTAATGACACCACTGCTAAAGACGACGAAACCACAGCGCTGTATTCCTTTACTTATGCCCTTTTTCCCATGCAAGACAATTTAACCGATGATAAGTCTGAAAGCGACGCAGAAAAGGAATAATCTATGCACGATTTAGCGCCACGTCTGGCGGAGTTACTCACAACTTACAATGTCCCGATCAAAAGAGGCGAACTGGTGGCGATTCATGGCTCGCCCGAAGCCACCCCATTGATTGAAGCCATTGCACGGGCAGTCATTGACCGGGGTGGACATGTGTACCCGATGGTTCAATTGCCAGAACTGGCTGAATATCTGTTCACGAATGGCACACCCGAACAACTGAAATATACCAGCCCGATTACGGAATTTATCAACGATAAGGTCGATGTGTTGTTCTCCATTGAGGCACCCATGCACACCAAAGCCCTGATTTCCGTCCCCGCCGAGAATCTGGGGATTCGGAGCAAAGCAACCGGATACCTCAATAAGAAATTCATCGAGCGTATTGCCACAAAATCTATACGCTGGAACGGGTGTGCCTATCCTACCCGTGCTCAGGCACAGGAAGCGAATATGGGTTTTCTTGCCTTCCAGAAGTTTGTCTATGAAGCCTATGGTTTGCATCTGGACGATCCGATTGCGTACTGGAATGAAATGCGTGACCGGCAAACCCGCTATGCCGAATGGTTGAATGGCAAAAAGCGTGTTGAAGTACGCGGACCCGGCATTGATCTAAGCTTTGATGTTGCCGGGCGCTCATGGGTAAGCTGTCATGGCGAGATGAACTTCCCGGATGGCGAGATTTTTACTGGCCCGGTCGAACCTAGTGTCAACGGGCGGGTCGAGTTCAATTTTCCGGCGTTCCATATGGGGCGCGAAGTGCAAAATGCCGCTTTCACCTTCAAAGATGGCAAAATTGTGGAAGCCTCGGCGAGCAAGGGTGAAGATGTGCTGCTGTCACAACTTGATGTGGATGAAGGTGCACGTTATCTGGGCGAATTTGCTGTCGGCACCAACCGATACATCCAGAATATGATTGGCTCCACCCTGTTTGATGAGAAAATCGGCGGCACGATTCACATGGCAATCGGGCACAGTTTACCGGATACGGGTGGCGAAAATGTGAGCGCGATTCACTGGGATATGGTACACAATATGCGCGAAGGCGGTCAAATTCTAGTGGATGGCGAATTGATCTATCAAAACGGTGAATTTCTGCTGAATTAAGCCTCTGAAAGCCCTCTCCCGGTCGTATGTTTTACCGGAGAGGGTTCACCTCTCTTTACGAACGGATCGTTTGTCCATTCTTTTTCCAATGGGTTATCGACTGAAATTTTGCACGAATGGCAGGCATCAACTATAGTCATAGCTAAAGAGATGTATCTCCCGCCATTAGGAGGCTAACATATGAGACGTGGCGTAATGGTTGGTGTAGTGCTGGCACTGGTTCTGCTTATGCCAACATCGATTCTGGCACAGGACGGTGATAGTACGCGCAGGCATACGGTCCAGGCCGGAGAGAACCTGTATCGTATTGCCCAACAATATGGCACCACAGTTTTTGCGATTGCTGAAGCCAATAATATTACAAACCCCAATATAATCGTTGTCGGTCAGGAGCTGATTATTCCTGAAGCGACAACCGAACCGTCTGCAACCGAGGAGCCAACCGACGAAGCGACCGCAACACCCACCGAAGAACCAACTGAATTTATAACCTATCAGGTACAGCAGGGTGACAATCTCTTCCGAATTGCGGCGGAGTATAACACGACGGTACGAGCGATTTCCGAGTTGAATGGCATTACCAATCCAAACCTGATTGTGACGGGTACCACGCTGCGTATTCCGGTTGTGGAGGCTGATGTTGACGTACCTCCTGACGCTACCGAAGAAGCAGGCGAGACTCCGATCCCAACGGCGGTTCCCGTTGATGAAACCCCTGTATCGGAGGCCACATCAACCGAAGCTGCTCCTGAGGCAACTGAAGAGCCAACTGAGGTCGCCGTTGAACCCACTGCCGAAGAGGGTGGCGAAGAAGATGTGGTCGATATGCCGGAGTCGGCGGTGGCCTTTGATTATGGCATTGAGGTCGAACTCTTCGGGCAGGATAAGCAAGCGGTTATTGAGCGCGTCAACACTCTGGGCGTTAGCTGGATTAAGCAGGAAGTTGACTGGTCTGTCATCGAGCCAGTGCAAGGCAATATTGTCTGGACCGATCTCGACGAAATCATCAATCTTGCCAACGCCAACAATCTCAACCTGATGTTGACTTTGAAGAACGCCCCGGACTGGGCACGTTCAAATACTGAGAACGCCGGTCCACCCGATGATTATGCTGCCTTTGCCGCGTTTGCTGGCTCGATTGCCGGGCGCTATGTCGGCAGTGTGAACGCCTATGAGGTCTGGGATGAACCCAATGTCGCCAGCAACTGGACCGGTAAGCCACTCAACGGCGCAAGCTATGTAGAACTGCTTTCTGCCGCGTATACAGCAATTAAAACGGCTGACCCCAACGCGGTAGTGGTGTCTGGCGGTTTGCGTCCAACTGGCCTGAATGATCCGAACGTTGCGATTGATGATCGTGTTTTCTTAAGCCAGATGTACGGCGCAGGGCTGGCGGATGTCAGCGATGCAGTGGGTGCACATCCGGTTGGTTTCGCCAATCCACCGGACAGTACTTGCTGCGAAAACAATCCTGAAATTCCCGGTTGGGATGATCACCCGAGTTTCTTCTTCCTGAATATATTGCAGGATTATCGCAGCATCATGAATCAGAACGGCGATGACCGCACCTTTATCTGGGCCACTGAATTTGGTTGGGGTTCGTCTGA
>JAKEEQ010000089.1 GCA_022616515.1 Chloroflexota bacterium
AGATGATGATTCGGCTTTATCCGAGGGTTGCGTAGGGGCCGACCGATGTGTTGGCTCGCTCTAAAGACTTTTCATTGTCAAAAAGTGTCCCTCCGCCAGCCGTTTGCGGGGGAGACACAGAGGGGGTCACTGTATCACCCGTTTCGTCAGTCAATATCTTACCACTATTCCCATTCAATGGTTGCCGGGGGTTTGGTCGTAATATCGTACACAACCCGATTGACGCCCGCCACCTGATTGACGATTTTGCTGCTGGCTTCAGCCAGAACCTCGTAGGGTAAACGCGCCCACTCCGCCGTCATAAAGTCTTCGGTGACGACTGCCCGCAACACAACTGCCTCGGCATAGGTGCGCTGGTCGCCCTGTACGCCAACGGTTCTGACGGAGAGCAGCCCGGCATAACATTGGGCTGTTTCGCGCAGGAGTTCATGCTGTTCAAGCACCTGCCGGAAAATGTAATCCGCTTTGCGCAGGCGTTCCAGCCGTTCAGGCGTGACCTCACCGAGACAGCGGATGGCTAGTCCGGGGCCGGGAAAGGGTTGTCGCCACACCTGCGATTCTGGCAAACCTAATTGCAGACCAACGCGGCGCACCTCATCCTTGAATAAATAGCGCAGTGGTTCGACAAGTTCAAGGGCCATATCTTCGGGCAGGCCACCGACGTTGTGATGGGTTTTGATGACGTGGGCAGCGGGGCGCTCTTTGCCTGCCGATTCAATCACATCCGGGTAAATTGTGCCCTGTGCCAGAAACTCCGCACCACCTGTTTCAGCGGCGGTCTCCTCAAAGACGCGCACAAACAGTTCGCCAATAATTTTGCGTTTGCGTTCCGGTTCGGTGACGTTGGCAAGGGCTTTCAGAAAGCGGTCGCTGGCATCGACAGTGATGAGTTCGGCCTGATTGTGCTTGTGAAAGGTGCGAACAACATTTTCCGGCTCGTTGTGGCGCATCAAGCCGTTATCAATGAAAATGGCGGTCAGTTGATCGCCGACGGCCTCATTGAGAAGCTTAGCGGTTACCATCGAATCGACCCCGCCGCTCAGCCCTAAAATCACGCGCCTGCGCCCGACCTGCTCCTGAATATCACGGACGGCCTGTTCGATAAAGGCTTCTGCGGTCCAGTGTGGTTCACAGTGGCAGATGTGCAGGACAAAATTGCGCAGAATGTCTGTTCCATAGCGGGTGTGGGTTACTTCGGGGTGAAATTGGACCCCGTAAATTTGCAGGTCGGCATGACCGATAGCGGCCAGCGGTGAGTTATCACTTTCACCGAGCGAGATAAACCCGGCGGGGGCTTTTTCGATACGGTCACCATGACTCATCCAGACGTCAAGGTCGGGCGGTAATCCCGTAAAGAGGCTGGCTCCAAGTTCTTCAAATTGGTGAAAGGTGGCGTTACCATACTCGCGATCAGTGGCCGGATGCACCTCACCGCCCAGTGTGTGGGTCAGGAGCTGCATACCATAACACACACCCAGCACGGGCAGGCCGCTGTGCAGCACCCAATTGGGCAGAGTTGGCGCTCTGTCGTCATAGACACTGTTTGGACCACCCGACAGTACAATACCCTGCGGCTCAAGTTCGAAGATGGCGTCCTCGTCAGCATCCCAGGGATAGGGGGCAGCATAGACGTTTTGTTCGCGAATGCGCCGCGCGATAAGCTGTGTATACTGCGAGCCGTAGTCTAGAATAGCGATGCCGCCATGTCGATTGTCTGCCATCTACACGTCCGCCAGAATAATTTGCCCGTCTTCCATTGAATCGATTTTAACGATGGTTTCAATAGGAACGCCATACTTGGATAGTTTTTCACGTCCCTCTTCGAAAGTCTTTTCGACCACACAGCCAATGCCGACCAGTTCACACTCGGCTTCCCGCACCATCCGCACCAGACTGAGCAGTGTTTTGCCGCTGGCGAGAAAGTCATCAATGATGAGAATGCGCTGGTTGGCCTGCATGAACTCAGCAGCGACCATCAAATTGACTTCGATGCCTTTGGTGTGGCTGGGTGCGGTTTCGAGGAAGATGGGGCCGAACATGGTGACCGGCTTCGTTTTGCGGGCGTATACAACCGGGACGCCCATTTTGAACCCGGTCGCCATTGCCGGGGCAATGCCGGAGACTTCGGCGCTCAGAATGCGGTCTACTCTGGCCTCACCGAATTTCTGCGCAAAGAACTCACCCGCCAGCATCATCAATTGAGGATCGAGCTGGTGGTTGAGGAAACTGTCGATTTTCAAAATCCCATTGCCAAGATTCTTGCCCTCAGCCAGGACCCGTTCACGAAAAGTGGTTACAATGTCAGGCATACTATCCAAATCCAATATTCAGGATACATCCGAACGGGAAATCGCTCTCACCTTCGGGGTCAATCACAAAAATAAGCCGGATTTCTTCCACATCCTCGGAATACGTCACAGCACCCGAAAAATAGGCGATATTTTCGTGGCGGTCAATATCCAAATCGCTCAAAGATAATGATGACAAACCGGGGTAGCGCGTGGGCAGGGTGACAAAGGTGAAGCGTTCGGCGGCGGAGCGTTGGCACAGCACATGGCGAATGTCTTCATACCGCTGGCGGTTAACGCGGTCAGCCCAGAAGAGAGCAGGGTAGAGGGGACGATAAACAAACGCCGACACACTCAAAATGATACTCACTAATGAGCACACTACCAGCGGAATCAGGACCGTTAAAAGACAGCGTCGTCGCATGGTCAATAAAAAAAGCCGGAAATCAACGCGTGACTTCCGGCATCGCTGACATTACTCAGCATCTAAATCGTTGATGTCCTGAATGCAGCCAAAATCAACCAGTCCGAAGTTCAGGTCGCTCTCGCCTTCAGGATCAATGATGAATTCCAGATTAAGTGACTCCGTACCTTCGTCGTAAGTAACGTCCCCGTTTAGGGTGACCGTGTCATCGTTGATCTGGAAATCAGTGAAGTTTATGGCTGTGACATTCGGATAACGATCCACAAACTGTAAGCTGTATACCTCAGCGGGCGACCCTTCGCATACCACCCCGGCGGTTTCGTCAGCGGTCCCGGTGCCAGCCAGCCCAAGCCAGACAACGGCAGGCACAGCCGGTTTGTTGGTCACGCCGAGGAAGGCTACCGCACCGCAGCAAATGACGATACAGGCAAAGATAAGACCAAAGACAATCAAACAAGCCCGACCAGCTCCACCGCCACGTTTTTGGGGTTCGATGGGCTGGTTAAAGCCGCTTGGCCCACCAAATTGTTGACCACTGAATCCCCCCTGTTGTTGGCCGAATGGATTTTGTTGCTGACCAGAGCCACCACTTCCCTGTTGTTGTCCCCACGGATTGTTATTTTGCTGGTTATCGAAAGGATTTTGTCCCATAAGAAAAGCCCCTTATTCGTTTACTTGAATCTCAGAAATACAACCAAATGTACCTAATGTTTCCCCACCATCAGGATCAATGATGAAGAGATAATCAACGGTCTCGACGCCACCATCATAGGTGATTGCTCCCCCAAAACGAAAGGTGTTGGCATCGTTGTCCACCTCATAATCCAGCCACTCAATGCCGGTAATGCCGGTATACTGTTCGGCAAATCCGGCGGTGAAGGTTTCGGCCTGCGAACCTTCACACACCCACGCTTCAGAATCAGATGCGTTTCCCATCTGCGCACTTCCCAGCCATAATATTGCCGGGACTGCCGGGCGGTTGTTAAACACAACAACAATATACGCAATCACACACCCGACACAGCACAGCAAGGTCAGGCCAACCACCCACAGGCAGACAAGCCGTGTGGTTGAACGCCTGCGCGGTGCTGGCGCTTCCACAGGTGCAAACGGCGTGGAATTTGCTGTCCCCGATTGATTTGGCTGGTTAAAGGGATTGTTACTCATGATAACTCCCCATTGAAGAAGTATGAACAATTTTCGCTATTCGCGCAACGCCAAAACATAATTACGCCCGGTCCAGTCCCAGATGTCCACCACGCGCTGTTCAAATGCCGCATTGCTGATTGCGCGAACTTCCAGAATCCCGTCCTCGTCAACATCCTGTATGGAGAGTCTGCCGTTGATGGTCACAATCGGCGCATTATTGAGCGGAATAAAGGTGCCTGTGATTGGATTCCATGTGATGATTTGCCCCTCCTGCAAACAGTAGGTGTAGGTACACGACTCGATGTCGTAGACCACCTCAGCCCGAACATCGCCGTTCATATCGCCAACGCGGTGCAAAACTGGCAGTGCCTGTCCGGGGCTGTTTACAGTGGTATACAGCAGACGGTAGCCGCCATTATCACAGCCGTAAATCAACAGTTGTCCGGCATTGCGGAATGCTTCGTCGTTGTAAGCAAAGGGATTGTAGATAGCCACGATAATTTCGTGGATACCGTCGCCGGTTAAATCTGTATCAGCCTGAACAATACCACCCTCGCCGGTGATGGCTCCCCAGTTGCGCAGTTCACTTTCCAACACGGTCGTTGGGCCACCATCGCTGAGATAGGTGCCAATCGCGGTTGGAAAATCGCCGAAGTCGCTGGGACGCGGTTCAGGAACACGCCCGCTGGGGTCGGGGCATTCATCCGGCTGGAAGTTCGGCTGAGGCGGCGGTGCTTCAGCGGTGAGGGTGGCTGCGGTCAACGTTCCGGTCAGGGCGGTGGCAGTGGCAGCAGGTGCGAGAATCTCACCACGCGGTGTGCTGGCAATCTCGCCCCCACCTTCCTGAGCGGTGGGTGATTCCATCCAGATAGATACCACACCGCCGGGGGTAGCGGTTCGCTGGAAGACGGGCGTATCGGTATCAATCGGGCGTTCCCCGATGCGGTCGATGGCCTCACCACAGGCCGTTAGAGCCAATACAAGCCCCACAAAAAATATACTAAAAGGTCGAAACGTAATTTTCTTCATCATAACGGGTAGTATAGCCTAGCCTGATGCGGAACGCGACTCAGTATTTTGCACCAAACTTGACGGCTATGCTATACTC
This sequence comes from Chloroflexota bacterium, assembly GCA_022616515.1. GTDB lineage: Bacteria > Chloroflexota > Anaerolineae > Aggregatilineales > J027 > JAKEEQ01. The sequence goes on from JAKEEQ010000089.1 coordinate 4,970, forward strand.
CCTCAAGTATCTACCGAACTGCTCATCTATTGGAGTCAGTTATGGACAATTTTAGTGATCTTCTTCTTCTGTCAGTAACCGCCTTTGGCGCTGTTTTCACGGCGTTCTGGGGGGCGTTTATTATCTGGACTTATAACGACATGCGGGCGCGGTCACGTGATCCGCTGGCCCCTGCCGCAGCCGCATTGATGGTGGCAGTTTTGCATGTGTTCGGGCTGATTATTTATATCATGCTGCGCCCGCGTGAAACACTGGCGGATGCGTATGAACGGTCGCTTGAAGAAGAAGCGCTGTTACAGGAAATTGAAGAGCGTCCGGCCTGTCCGGGGTGTGGGCGTTCCGTCAAAGGTAACTGGCAGGTTTGCCCTTACTGCCACACCAAACTCAAGAAGCCGTGTGTGCACTGTGGTGAGATACTGGAATTAAGCTGGAATATTTGCCCGCACTGTGCGTCGCCACAGGTTGGCTATGAAGATGCACTCGATGCAGGCTATCAGCCACAATCCGGTCGATTGCCGTCATCACCCTACGAAGGCTACCAGCAGCAGGATGTCGGGGTCGAATGGGTGGATGACAACGCGGCGTTTTAGGTAGGGAGATAATGTGGATGCCCGCCGATTGTGGCGGGTATTTTTTTCCCTGTGATGATTGACGATGCGTCCCTTTGTCCTTTGAACATTTCCCCGATGAAGGGTTGACGCGGGGGAACGATGTTGCTGTACGTGGCATAAATAAAGGACGTGCCGTTGCACGTCCCTACCAAAATCGCGAGGGCTGGTGTAGGGACGCCCAACGGGGCGTCCTGCGTGAAAAGCACCTCAAACAGTCGGATAGTGTAGACGCGGAGCCGTTCGTTTAACAGGGAATCGCCATTGTACAGAGGGTTCGTAGGGACAGCCCGATGTGGCTGTCCGCCACCGACCACACCTCTCAGCTTAACGGTGTAAACGTTGGCTGGGTAGTGTCAGATTCGGCTTCGGTTTCAGTGTCGGCCTCTTCTTCCTCAGCTAATGCCGATCCAACATCCCACACGCGCAGGATATTGCCTTCACCGATGTCGGTGACAGTGGTATAGGTTCCGCCGATGGTGAACAGTTGGGTCGCGTTGGGATTGAAGATGAGAGCTTCAGATTTGGAAATATCCTCAAAATGTACCAGCTCCGCACCAGACTCGACTTCCCAGATCACTCCCGTATCGAAGAAATTGCCAGCAGCGATGTATTTCCCATCCTGTGAAAAGGCGAGTCCCTCTATGCCGAAAGAGAGTACGTCCGGTGAGAGAGTTTTAGCAATCTCCCACGTCGACGTATCGTATAGGCGCACTTCGTCATGGGCTAACGCGGCAAGCTGAGTGCCGTCGGGTGAAGCGACCACCGAATAAATCTGGCCCTCCGTGCTGATGCTCTGCGCAAGGTTGCCGCTCGTCAGGTCATAAACACCGATTTGCTCGTGCGCACCGAGGCCCACCGCCACCTGTGTATCGTTGTTCACCAGTGCCAATGTTTCCGGTGCCCAATTGAGCGTGATCTCCAGAGCAAGGTCGCCACCCGGCACATTGATGACCAGAATGTTACGGCTGCTGGTCACCAGTACAAGGCGCGTCCCATCGCTGGTGAAGATGACGTCGTTAATACTGCCTCCGCTGGCGTGGTCCAGAATCATGAGACGCTGCTGACTCTCAACATTCCACAATTCTAAGGCTCCACCCCAACCGCCAACAGCCAGTGTGCTGCCGTCCGGGCTGAAAGCCAGCGACATGACATCACGTTCTGAGGGTTGCCCCGCATAAACACCGTCCCATGTCGACAACACCTCCAGCGTTTCCCCATCAAGCATAGCGAGGTAATTATCACTTCCACCAACCGCTAACAATGAACCGTCCGGTGAGTAGGCCATTGAGGTTAACTGCCGGGCAAGTTCGATAGGCCGGGAGTTTTTCAACTCGGCATAGGATGAGCCACTGCTGCTCAACCCGTTTGATGAATTGTTGCTGAAGATCGGATTCTGGAAATCGATGTCGGGTGAAGAGGTCGCACCGCTCTGTGCAAAAAAGGCAATACCGGCACCCACCAGAACGACGATGAGCGCAACGATACCGACGATAATGCCAGCACATCCGCCCCCGGTACTTGTACCGTATTGCTGCGGTGCTATAGGGATATTGAGGTTGACGACCTGTGGATTTTCCTGGCGCTGAATCGTATCAGATAAATCGACGCGGGTATCACAGACCGGACAATGACCTTCTTTATGATGACTGCTGACCATGCGGACTTCCATTGCTGAACCGCAATTAGGACAGGCCAACGAACGTTGTTGCATAGTTTTGTATCCTTTATAACTTGAAGTTCCTGGCGCTCATATATTTATTATCGGCAGAATAGTAAATTTTCGCAATTCGGTGACAATTCTCCAGTGAGGCGAGATGTACACCCCTCCCTAAATCCCTCCCCGCAAATGAGGAGAGGGACTTTGAGCCGTGATAAAGCCAAAATCTCTGTGCTGTTTCGATGATAACAAACCATTGAATTGACCAACCACTGTCCCTCCTCCGCAGGGCGGGGGAGGTGGCGCGAAACGCCGGAGGGGGTGGGTTCTTCCCCCAATGGGACGTCCCTACGACACAATTATGGGTAAATATGCAGGTCTACAACACCTGTTCGCGGCCCTCCGCCTTCAGGGTATTGACCGCCTCGCGCACATCCTGTGCGTAATCGCGATGGCATACCAGCAGCACATCGTCGGTGTCCACAATAACCACGTCCTTGACGCCGATGGTCACCACCATCTTCTCGCTGAAAACAAGCGTACCTTCAGAATTGAGCGTCAACAGTTCACCGTTGCCACGCGGGATATTGACGGCGGCTTCAGTGCCTTCATGGGTGCCACTGAGCACATCATACAGGGCGGACCAGTTGCCAATATCGCTCCAGCCGATGTCTACCGGGATGACGGCCATGCGCTTCGCGTTTTCCATGATGGCATAATCCAGCGCGATTTTCTCGATGCCGTCCCATTCACGCTCAAGCACCGCCTGATAATCGTTCGTGCCGATTACGTCATGGATGGCGCTCAAATGGCGGTACATATCGGGCTGCTGCTCTTGAAACTCCTTGACAGCTTGACTTGCTTTCCAGATAAACATTCCGGCATTCCAGCTATATTTGCCGCTGGTCAGGAAATGCATCGCCGTTTCGGCGTCCGGCTTTTCACGGAATCCCTGCGATTCACAGATTTTCAGGCCATTGATGGTGGCAATCTCATCCCCGCGCTTGATGTAACCAAAGGCCGTTGAGGGGAAACTCGGCGAGATGCCAAGCGTTACAATGTAATCATCTTCCGCTATCTGGCACGCCGCATCAAGGGCATTGCGGAAACCTGCTTCGTCCGAGATATGATGGTCCGAAGGCAGATAAGCGATAATTGCGTTTGGGTCACGGCGGGCGATGTGCATAATACCCAGTCCGGCGGCGGGACCGTTATCTCTAGCAGATGGCTCCACGACGAAGTTTTCCGCCGGGATTTCGGAGCAATCTTCGCGCAGGTCATCCACCATCGCTCCACCCGTCACAACGATAATATGGTCCGGGGAAAACACCGGCAGCAGCCGCTCTACTGATATGCGGAACATGCTTTTGTCCGTTACCAGTGGTAAGGACTGTTTGGGGCGATTTCGTCGGCTGAGAGGCCACAATCGTGTTCCGCCGCCGCCAGCCATAATTAATGCATAACGTTCCATAAGCTATACTCCACTAACCATGTACATCATTGGCGCGGTCTCATCAACAAGACCTTTTAATCTCATCATCAGGAGCGCCGCACTGACGTCTTTGACATCAACATCCAGTTGGATGGCGATGTCATCAACGAGCAGTGGCTCCAGTGTTATCAAGTCAATAATGCGTCGTTCCAGTTCGTTCTCCGGCGCAATTTCCGTCACGACATGCCGTGTTTCGGCTGCCTGATGGTGCATGTGCAGTTCCGCCAGAATATCATTCGGATGCATGACCAGCTTGGCCCCATCCTGAATAAGTCTATTCGTGCCCCGGCTGTTGGGTGAACTGATGTTGCCGGGAATGGCGAACACTTCGCGTCCCTGTTCTGCCGCGCTGTTGGCGGTATGCAGCGACCCACTGTTTTCCGGAGCCTCAAT
>JAKEEQ010000090.1 GCA_022616515.1 Chloroflexota bacterium
ACTTGTCATTGAACTGTCCTCCTAAGTTGGTTGGTTTGCTGACTTCCCATCTTGGGAGACAGTTCTTTTTTGTCAACCCTATTTCACATAGAGCGTATAATGGTGAAAGCAACTTCAGTGTGAAACAGTTTCTCTATATCCTCATTCTCTTGATGATCGTGCTGGCGGCGTGTGAAGAAGAACCGGCTCCCACACCTACCAGTGCTCCCCTCGGGCCAGCCACGGGCGTTGCCATGAACCCGCCGCGCGTGTGGATTGACCGTCCGCTGTCCGGTCAGACAGTCGTTGTGGGCAGTACATCATCGCAGATTGTCTCCCATGCGGCAGCCTTGGGCGGCAATGCGCAGCTTGAAGTGCGCGATGATTCCAATCAGGTGCTGGCGACGATGGATCTCGGTGCTGCCGTCGATTCAACTGACATCGGCGGGTTGATGAATCGCTACGAGGGCGATTGGCAGGCGGTTATCCTGCCGCTGCTGGAAAATGCCGGTGGGCCAGTGGTGTTGACGTTTACGGTTATTGTTAGTGGTGTGCCATCCAATCCGGTGACGATCACATTTGCGCTGGCGACCCCCACCCCAACGTCAACCCCCACCCCAACGATCACACCGACCGAGCAATTAGATACGGCCACACCAACGGATACAGAAACCGCCACGCCATCCCAGACTTTCACGGCAACGGCTAGTACCACGCCAGCGCCAACGGACACACAAATACCGACCGAGACCATCGTCCCGACTGACACACCTACCCGTGAAGCGACTCCGGTGCCTACAGTGGTTTACGTGGATAAAGGAACATTGGAACCGTGTACGATTGTTCCCAGTCGCGGCCTGCGCGTTGAGGCCCAACTGGCCCCCGGACGTGATACGGTGATGTTCATCGAGTCACCGAACCGCTACACCGTCACTGGCAAGACGAACCGCTTCAACCAACTCTGGTGGCAAATTTTGCTGCCCCAGACTCAGAATACCGCTTTTGTCCCCGCCAATCAGGTCCTGACGGCAGGCAGTTGTGTACTCGTTGGAACGGTTGTGCCACCCAGTGAAGTCATCCCGACGCAGGCACCTACGCGGCAGGTGACCCAGCAAGCCACTGTGGTTGTGGGTGAACCAACCATCCTTTTCTTCACGACCAGTTCCCAATATGTCAGCGACGAGACGTGTGCGACGTTAAGCTGGAGTGTTGTCAATGTGGATGCAGTCTACCTGAACGGCGAGGGTGTGGTTGGCAACAGTTCGCGGACTGTGTGTGCGGAGGAATTTGGTTATGGCGACTATGAGGCGCTGAGTTACACGTTGAGCATCACGAAGAATGGTGCGACCGTCGACAGCCGGACGATCACGCTGCTGTATGATTATGAGATCTATGATCCGCCGACCGCCACGCCGACACCCATCATTATTCCGTCGTGAGAGATGTCGCTAGATGTTGGTCAAGCCGTCCTGCTGTTGAGAGCCAGCAAAAATCCAGCCTCTTCTTCGATGAAGGGCAGCCCGGCCTCCACGCAGGCCCGCAGGGCGGCTTGATGGTCATATGGTACACGGCGATGCTCCACCTGCCAGCGACCATCCGCGAAGGTCAGAATGGTCCATTTGGCCTGCCAGTCGGATTGGATTTCGGGGCGGCTGACCGACGAAAAATTGATGAGCATCACGTTATCCACATAGCGCACAAATGGGACATGGAAGTGTCCGACCGCGATATTTTTGGCGGTCGTGCCTGCCAATCGCTCGCGCACGACATCATCTGTCTGCAAAATTTTGCCCCAGTATTCTAACTGGTCAGTTTCGGGTGGATAGATGCCTCTGGTAACGCCAAGTGGACTGGCATGCACAACCAACAGGTCATCTGCCGGGTTACTTGTAGGCGAGAGGCACAGATCGTAGCGCAGTGAAGCCAGATAGGCCACGTCTTCAGGTGTTGTGCGGGCATGTGCCCATTCCCCGGCCTTATCCCACATCGCCAGCCATGTCGGATTTTCAAGAATGTAGTCGGGAATCTCAACATCGCGCACCAACCGCTCGTCCGCGTTGCCATAGACCGCTAACAGGCCGGGGATGGTGCGAATGCGTTCAATGGTTTCGTGAACATGGGGACCGCCACTTCCAGCATCGCCGCCGAAGATGATGTGGTCGTAGGGGCCATTGGCGTCCATATCGGCCAGCACAGCCTCCAGTGCAATCAAATTGCCGTGTACGTCGGAGAAAATCGCGAGTCTCATGATGGATAACTCCAGTTCACACCAATAATGCTATCTCTATGCCAGACAGTGGGGTCAAAAAGCAATCAACCTTGCCAAATCCCCCACGTTTTTGGGGTGTGATAAAAGGTGAGACACTTGGTCATATCTACAGTAAATTGTCCAAGTAGGCACGTTCATGCGGGAATACCTGTCCGCGCACTCCGGCTATATATCGGATGGATTGTTCTAAAGTTTTCCACAGATTATTATATGTCTCACTTTTTTCATGAGGATATTCAAAAGAAAAGGATAGCCGTATATTTTTGGCAATTACTGAGACCTGTACCGGTGGTGGTGAACTATTGACTGATACATAGACGATTGTAGTGATCGACGAATAAATGAAACAGCATCTCATGGTAGCGATCCAGCTTGGAAAAGGACAGGGTTTTGCGCACAAACCGTGCCAGGCGTTGCCGGACGGTATTGAACCAGCGCTCAACAGTGCTGGTACGCCTCCCAGCAATCACTGAACGAAGAACAGCGTCGATAGGCACGGGGAATGCGTCGCCACAGGTGCAGACAACTGGTTTGACTGCGATCACCGATGAAATAGGCCACAATCTGACGGGTCCGTCGGCACAATGCCACCCAGACCCACCGCTTGTTCGTTTTCTTCAGCACAAACGACCACATCTCATCTAATTCCAACACATCATCCCGCCGGGCCTCACCCAGTGTCGTTGCCAGGGGTGGCAACTGGTGTGCCCATTGCTCAAGCCACTTGGCTACCGTGCGCCGCGATACGCCAAACACCCGCGCGATGCCCCGTAGGCTCATCCGCTCCAACACCGCCCGCCTGACCTGACGGCGCGTCTGGTTGTCATACCCCCGCTGTGCGTCCAGTGTGCCGTAACTCATACAGTCCTTGCACTGGTATTTTTGTGCGCCTTTGTATTCGTGTCCGTTTTTCACCATATTCTGGCTACCGCACTGGGGGCACTGATGCGTTATAATGGTGCGTATCATGAAAGGTACTCCTGCTGAACTTGATCGTTTGTTGCAGGGTACCTTTTCATGCCTCATCAGTCAAAACTTCACCACTACCGGTTACGGAAGCGGTTGCCCGCTCACAGGGTCGCGCCATTCAAGCAAGCGAACCATCGCCACAAATTCAGGATCATGGCGGGGCGAGGCGTAGCCTATCATCGCGGCGTAATTGACCAGCCACACGACGATCACGATGATGATAAATTTACGCGGTAGCCATGCCGTCATGCTGCGTGTCCCCCTCTTGAGTGATGAGTCGCTTTAAGGATAGCAGAATGTGAGCCGACATGGGTACACGCGATGAACTACCAATCTTCACAGGCGATTCGCGAACATAATTCCTCAATCTCAGACTGGGATTCAAGCGGCTCGTTACCGCCAAAATATAGCTGCTCCAACGTGCTCACATTGCGCAACTCCGGCGGAAGCTGGCGCAACTGGTTGAAGTTGAGGTTTAGCAGTTGCAGCCGGGTCATGTTGCCAATCTGGGGCGGTAATGTGCGCAGTCGATTGTTACCGAGATCAAGAAACAGCAGGTGATTTAAATTACCGATTTCTGGTGGAAGCTCTTGCAATTGGTTGCCTGCCAGATGCAGCCGGTAGAGGGACTTCAGGTTACCGATTTGCGGGGGCAGTTCGGTGAGATGGTTGCCGTTCAAATTCAGCACCACTACCTGTTGTAGTTGAGCGATCTGCTCATCGGGAGTCTTGCTGCGATCTATCTGTAAGTGGAGTGGGGTTCCGTTGACAGGGTCCCGCCATGCCAGCAGCGGATAGTAGGCAGTGAATTCGGGATCGTGGCGCGGCGCAGCATAACCTTTTATCACGGCGAGATTAACCAGCAGCACGGTTATGAGTGCGAAAATAAATTTACGCGGCAGCCATATCGACATAGTTCACTGGCGATAATCAGCCATTTCACGGGACGGTATGATTTAATTATACAACAACTTGCATGAGGTTATGGCAGTAGTTGGCAGTAAACATCATGGAAATGGCATCGAGCCGTTGGGTACTGTTGTAGTGTATTGAACCATGGAGGACAATCGACGATGCGGCTATTTGAACACACAGCGATGATGCCATATGCTGTAGAAGATGTGTTTAACCTGACGGTCGATCTGGAAAAGGCCCCACACTGGCACAGCATTTTCACTACTGTGAAGCAGTTGACACCCGCGCCAATCGGATCAGGCTCCCGCTGGCAAATAAAGTTTAGAGGTGGTGGGTTTACACTGGAGATTATCAACTACCAGCCGCCCCATCGCGTGGAGTTCGTGGGAAGTTCAATCATGGGAGTCATCCCCAATTTCACGATTGAATTTGAGTCGATTGCGGAAGGAACACGGGTTCGCTATCTGCTGCACCCTGATGTCCCGGCGCTGATAAGGCCAGTTGCAGCGTTGATAGCACCACCCTATGGCAGGCACGACTTAAACAGATATTTTCGCGAGTTAGATGTCATACTGGCAGGGGATTAATCCTCCACAAACCCGAAGCGACCCAGCAGCGGCACGAAGCGCACCCTGAGGATTTTTTCGACTTCCCAGCGGTTACCATCGCGCCAGACACGCATCAAATTCTGGTCCTCACCTTCACCGACGGGCAGCACCATCCGCGCACCATCCGCCATCTGGGTGCGCAGCGGTCCGGGGATGATGGGGCCAGTTGCCGCTACCAGAATACCATCAAACGGCGCTCTGGACGGCAGGCCCTGGGTGCCATCGCCCACCAGTACCTCCACATTGTCGTAGTCAAGCTCGCGCAATCGATGCAGTGCCTGACGGGCCAGACTTTCATGGCGCTCAATCGAATAGACAACGCTGGCGATTTCGGCAAGGACGGCGGCTTGGTAACCTGAGCCGGTGCCAATATCGAGCACTTTTTCGCCTCCGGTTAATTCCAGCAACTGGGTCATGAGCGCGACCATGAAGGGCTGTGAGATGGTCTGGTCGTTACCAATCGGCAGGGGGCGATCCTCGTAGGCGTTTTTTTGAAAGTCGGGGTGGACAAACAAGTGGCGTGGAACCGTATACATGGCTTTGAGTACCCGCTCGTCGTCGATATGACGGGCCATGAGTTGTTCGCGGACCATTTTGGCGCGTAACGGTTCATACGCATCGCTCATGAGTTGTAGCCTTTTCCCTTTGCACCCTCCATTATACACCGCTGCCGGAAACCTATTCAGGCAAATGCCACAATCGGACAACATCGTCGTTCCCGACCCCTACCAGTAATCCACCATCGCGGCTAAAGGTTAGCTCTGTAGCGGGTTCTCCATTTTCGCCCAGAATGGCAATTTCTTCACCGGTGCTGGCAGCCAGCAGCAGGATGCCACTTTGTTCGGTCCCAACAACCAGCAGCGACCCATCCGGGCTGTAAGTCAGACCGTACAGCATGCTGTCGGTGGACATGAGCGTATCAATCAGCTCTCCACTCTCAACATCCCATAACTGTAGATTTGCCTCAAGTTCGGGTGTATTTTCATCGAGCATGGTCACACTGGTTGCCGCCAGCGTACCGTCTACCGGGTTAAACGCAATGTCAATTACGGGGCCGTCACGGGTAATAGTCCATTGTAAGCGCCCATTAGAGGCATCCATCAGATGGATATTTTGTGCATAATCCACGACGGCTAACCATGCGCCATCCGGGCTGAACACAAGTTGCTGGACCTGTACTCCACCCGGTAACTCAATATCCGGGATATGCAGATCATTGGCTTCGAGATTCCAGAAGCGGATGTAGCTTTGGCTTTGCGAACCAGTTGGGCGAGGACTGAAGTCGTTATAATCCAGCACCAGCAGGGTTCCATCCGGGCTGACAGCAAGATGATTGGCCTGAAGCGTCATCAGGACATCCGGGGCATCTGCCAGCGCCGTCATCTGGTAACGGGAAACCGAATGGGTAGCGGCGAAAATGGTGTTGTCAATGGGGTGCGTCGCAAGTGCTAATACATATGAACCTTCAGGTGTCATCGAATCGATAATCTCGTGGGTTGCAATATCCCACGTTTGAATCCCGCTCTGGCTGTAGCCAATCGTTAACATGGCATTATCTGGACTTAAGCCAAGCCCGGTAATTCTCGAATCGAAATCAGCAATCTCGGTGGGAAATTCAGGGTCTTCCACGGAATAGAGGACAATTTTTCCTGCTTGAAGACTGGCGGCAATCCATAAACCATCCTGGCTCAGTTGAAGGTTGGAAAGCCCTACGGAAAAGTCAGCACCCTCATTACCACCAACGGTAAGAAGCTCTTCGCCGGTGAGCAGGTCATACAGTTCGATCCTTTGGGAATATTCGGTGATTAAATAGGAAGTACCGTCTTCGCTCACGAAGACCTGAGATGATGAATACGGCAGCGTCTGGATGATTTCGCCCCGTACTGTGTCCCAGATGTCGATGTCGATTGGGCTATAGAATGTATCCGTGATCACGGCATTTGGAACGACGAGAATGCGCCCTTCTGCCTTAAACTCCATAGCGAATAAGTATGCCTCTTCGCTGTCACTGATTTCGAAAAGCACTTCTTGTGCCATCACATCCCATACGGCAAGCGTAGAATCGGCATGAGAGACGGCGATAAGGTTTAGGTTATCCTGATAGGTGACCGCGTAGATGGTGTCAACGGGCAGCGTGAGGGTATCAAGCGGTGTACCCGTTTCGCCATCAAACTGCCGGATAGACGCTCCCTCAAGAATGTTGATAACGGTTCCGTCGGGGCTAAATTCCGCCCCCTGTGTTCGACTATCGCCCATTTCCAGCGCCGCAATCTGGTCGCCTGTTTCCAGTGACCACAGCACCCAACCGCTGTCTTCTACTCGTGATAGTCCGCGTGTGGCGGTCGGGTCAACGTCGAACAAGCTGGTGTACTGCGGGAATGTTTGCTGGGGTGTTTCGGGGGTGCGAACATCATACAAACGCACACCAGTTGATGTGGTTACCGCCAGTGTATGCCCATCCGGCAGCCAGCGAAAGTCGGAAAGCGTTCCCCTCCCGAAAGTGGCGTATTCGACCAATTGATCGGCATTGCTGGCATTGATGATGGATGATACACTTTGATTGGTGTCTTCTGAGACGAACTGCGGGGCTGAGGTTGATGTTGGTTCGGGGCGACTCGTCTGAATGCCCTTGACCGCACCAGAGTCCTCTTCGGTATCACAGGCGCTAAGCAGAATACTCAATGTGAGCAGACATAATAAAATCCGGTACATTATTCTGACTCCCTTCAAAATAAGTCACCTTCTATGGTATCTATTACACGGCCTGAAATCCAATGAGTTTTATAACCTAATTCGCAGATTTTTTACTGAATCAGAGCCGAATGTGCCCTCAATTCCGGGGGCACATTCGGCTTCATGTCGATTGTGGAAATGAGACTGAGACAGTTTTCCGGTGGTCAAACGGTGATCAAATCGTGGATGTTTCTCACACGCACACGACTTTTAGCCCTCATCGAGAATGGTCGCGTGGTAGTGTTTGAATACTGGTGGTGCGGCGAGTAAAGGCATGAGTTCCGCACGAATACGATTTACAGTGTCCGACTGCTGGTAGGCTTCAAAGTTATCGTGTGTATCAAATTCCCCATACATTACGAACTTGCCGGGAGTATCGGGATGTCGGAACCATTCATTTTTCACACAGCCCGGCATGGTGAGAACGTCTGCCTGTATTTCCCGGATAATCCGCTCAAACTCGCTTTCAGCATTTTCTTTGGTATTTACGGACACATAAGCGATTATCATGGCACTGCTCCTTGTCATGGTTGCAGTTCAAGATTATGCTGGTGCTGCTTGATTGACAAGTACTATCTTTTTTGTCAGTGTCAGGAGAGAAATAGTGGAAACCACAGCCAATCCAACGTATGACGTTGAAACTGCCCTTCGTGTGCTTGGCGGCAAATGGAAAGTATTGATCGTCTGGCACTTAATCGAGGAACCGCGCCGCTACGGGCAATTAAAACGGTTGATACCGGGTATCACCGAAAAGATGCTCATCCGGCAGCTACGCGAATTGGAGGCCGATGGCATCATCATCCGCACGGATTATCACACCGTACCACCGCACGTTGACTATCACCTGAGTGAGCATGGGCAAAGTGTGCTCCCCATTCTCGGTGCTCTGTGCGAATGGGGCCGGTTACATATCCAACGCTGATACCCGTCAAGCGATTTTCGAAAATTATTGTGAATTTCTGCCTTGTTTGATCTAATTCCGTGTCCCAAGACGATATACTGTATGGAGGAAACTATCCAATAACAACGACTTTTATAATGAGGAATACGTAATGATTTTTAGAAAAATCATTCCAGCACTTGCGCTTTTGCTTCTGATGAGCATGGTGGTGACACCGGTATCTGCCGATGCCAGCGACAATTTCGATTCGTATAATACCGGAACGCTTGCCGAAAATATCGTCAATCCTGATGTAACATATGCTGGTGGCGGTGAATGGCTGGTGGGAACCGATCCGGGCGGTGTACTGACGTGTATGACAGGCAAGTTTCTTGTTGATTCAGGGACTTCAGCGGTCGAGTCATTAATTATGGACTTCACCAACCCGGCAAATGCCTACAGTCTGGATTACATCATTTTTAGTGGTACTAGCGATGTTGTGGTACAGGGCTTCTCAGGTGCAGTACTAGTATTCACGGATACCTATTCGCCAGGAAACTGTGGACCGGAAGTTGGTGGAACCGCTGTCAATCCGGCGACGCTCTTGTTTGATCGGCTGATCGTTTATGCGGCTAACACCTCGCTCGAAGCGGGCATTGATAACCTGAGCGTCACGTTCACCACCCCAACTGCGACGCCTGTCCCACCGACAGACACACCCGCGCCGCCAACGGACACACCGATTCCGCCAACGGACACCCCAATTCCGCCGACGGATACGCCTGTACCACCCACCGACACACTCGTGCCATCGACGGATACGCCTGTCCCACCCACCAACACACCCGTCCCACCGACAGACACTCCCGCGCCGCCAACGGATACGCCTGTACCACCTACTGACACGCCTATTGTGCCAACCGATACGCCGGACCCATTCCTGAGCGCCAGCGCTGTATGTAACGGGCCGGACCTTGAGGTTACGATTTTTACGGGTGATCCTCCGTTTGACATTACGGCCAGCGCGGGAATCAATATGCCAGTGACAAACGTGGGACCTGGTTTGACCATCATCAACGGACCGGAAAAATGGGATAACCTGACCGTCACTGAGACGAGCGGTGACAATCAAACCCTCAATCTGGGCCAGTTTAAGTGCCGCAGTGCTGAACGGCCTGTGCCGCTGACGCCTGCGCACGGTTCACGCACGACGAATCCCCAGCCGACCTTCACCTGGACGGCGATCAGCGGAGCCAGCAACTACCGCATATTTATCTTTGATGATCCTGTTCCGGGTGACCGGACGGTCGATATTCGCCAGAATTCCGGCGGACCCACCCAGTTAACCGTCGCCACACCACTACCAGTGGGGCGTTTGTTCTGGCGAGTGCGGGGGCGACAGAATCGCCTGTGGAGTTTGTGGAGTATTCGTTTCACGCTGTTTAGAGACCCGCCGCCGCCGCAAACACCGGAAGTCACCGACCAGTAGATTAGAATCCAGTGGGGAGCGCCGTGATGGTGTTCCCCTGATGTAAAATTATTGACAACCATCTGAAGCGGTGCTAGGCTTGTTTGTGGTTGGGCGAACTGAGTTTCCCCCAATTGTTATCCGCTCAAGCGAAAGGACCACCATGCGCACAGTACGCATTCTCTAAATCGGTAACCTGCCGGTTTTGCTGCTGCTGACGCATATCTACTGGTCTTTTGATTCCAAATTAAGCAATTCAAAACTCGTGCAGGTTACTGTCCTGTCTATTCGTTTGTCTGGAAAGGAACAGAACCTGTGATTATCGATTCCATCACCAAATCCTATGGTGTCAAAACTGTATTGAGCGGCGTGTCGTTGAGCCTGATGCCCGGTGATCGTCTTGGCGTTGTTGGGGCGAATGGCAGCGGAAAATCGACCCTGCTCAAAATCATCGCCGGGGAAATCGACCCCGATTCCGGCACGGTTTCGATCCCGGAGTCGGTAGTTGTCGGCTATCTGGAGCAGACCATCAACCTGCCCGCCTCATCAACCGTTGATGACCTGCTCAACCATGCGCTGGATCATCTGGTGGAACTGGAAAGTCGGATGCGCGAACTCGAAGTGGCGATGGGCACGGCTCACGACATTGACCCGGTGCTGACCGAATATGGTCAGGTCACGGAGCAGTTTGAAATGCTGGGCGGTTATGAGGTTGACTCACGGATTGAAGCCGTGCTACATGGATTGGGCCTCGGCGAGATGCCCCGTGAGCGCACCATCGGCACGCTGTCTGGCGGCGAAAATGCACGTGTGGCGCTGGCGGGACTGCTGGTCCAATCGCCCGATATTTTGCTGCTCGACGAGCCGACCAACCATCTGGATGCCGGGATGCTGGCGTGGCTGGAAGACTACCTGCGGGGTTATCGCGGCACGGTGCTAGTTGTCTCGCATGACCGCCAGTTTCTCAACCGGACGGTCAACCGCATTCTCGCCATTGATGAGCACTCGCATGAGGGCAAACTCTACACGGGCAATTATGATGATTACCGGGTGATGCGGCAGCAGGAAATAGACCGCTGGCGCAGGGATTATGCCGACCAGCAGGCCGAACTCAAGGCGCTGCAAATGGCTCTGAAGACGACGGCTCACCAGAACAGCAACTATCGCGCCCATACCGATAATGACCAGTACGTGTACGGCTACCGGGTGAGCAAACACGATAGTACCGTGTCAAAGCGGGTGCGGTCGGTCGAGGAAAAATTGAAGCGCATTGAAGCCGATCCGATTCCGAAGCCGCCGGAAGACCTGCAATTTGAGGCGGATTTTGACCCGTCACAGTTGTATGGTCGTTTTGCGTTGGAGGCGACGGGACTGTATCATGCCTACGGTGACAGGGTAATCCTGAACAACGTCAATCTGGCCCTGCGCGGCGGTGATCGACTGGTGATTGTGGGCGATAACGGCGCGGGGAAATCCACCCTCATCAAAGTGCTGACAGGTTATCATACGCCGACAAAAGGGCAAATCTACTTTGAAGATAAACCTGTAGACATTAGTTCGCCGCATGATGCGCGGGAACTCGGCATTGAAACGGTGTATCAAGATTTGGCGCTCGTTCCAC
>JAKEEQ010000091.1 GCA_022616515.1 Chloroflexota bacterium
GCAACTGGCCCGGCATCAAGCTTTTCCGTACCATTTACTATTTGCCGGTTATTCTGGCGGCCAGTCCGGCGGCGCTGCTGGCATGGCGTTACATGTTTGTCTCAAACGGTGGCTTTGTTAATATCAGCCTGCGCTGGTTTGCCGATCAATTTTTTGTCTTCGACTGGCTTTACAAATACTGGATCTATGTTGCCGAAGGGGTTAACGGATTCTATTCAGGGGTCGCAACCGCGCAACCTGTTGGTTCACTCAAGTACACCCTGCCTGCTGTTCTGAGTGTACTGATATTGTTGACACTGGTGGGGGATTGGAACAAAGCTAAGAGAGAGCGCGTCCAGCAGGTGGCAGAAATCATGACCATTGTACTGCTCGGTCTGATAGGCGCGAGTGGTGTTTTACAAAAGCCTGTAAATCTTTCATGGACCTTTATTGCTACCATTATCGTTGTTGGATTTGCCACAGTAAATCATTATCAGGGCAAGAAGGGACTTTCACGACTCTGGCTGGGAATTGGAATAGCACTATTCTTCATCAGCATGGTGCGTACTATTTCCGTTAGCGATCTGAGCAACCCCGACACCATGAAATACGCGGTTGGCCTGCTGATTGGCATAGCCACCATCATCATTGCAGCCTTCGTGGTTCGCTGGTCAAGTCGCAGGTATCAGTTGATTGCAGCGATGCTGGGGATATTACTGCTGTTGATTGTGGTCCGTGCAATCCCGGCGAATTTTGGGGATGGTGGCTGGAAGCCCCTCGTTAAGTACATAACCCTGAGCAGTACCGTGAACACGCAGCTTGAGGAAGACAAACGCGAGATCGCGGCACTCATCAGCGACCTTGAGCAGAACGAAGAACTATCTGACCGGCAGAAGAAAAATGAAATCGCTGACCTGACGGCTGTTGTTTACGATTACTGGAAGGTCGATTACTCCAGATCGCTGTTCTCCGCTTACTGGATTTACGGTCTTCTGATTGCAGTACTCGTTGGATTGTGGCTGCTGGACGAGAGATACCCCAAAGCAAGAACCTATCTACTGGGTTGCAGTCTGGCCTTTTTTATCGTTTTCGGGTTGTCCACTTATCTGGATGGACGAGCTTATTTTGACGGATTCGCGGAAATTGAGGAAACCGCCTTTGTAGAAGGCGTAACACTGCCCAATGATGTCAGTCACTATCACTTTGTTACGTTCCGTGATCGTACCGCTCATCTTCCTGAGGACACACGGGTTCCCCTGTGGCTTAACAACGAACTCTGGACAAAGCCGTCACTGGTTATGATTACAATGTGGAGTTCCGGGGCGAGTATGCTTATCTTTCTGGCAGCGCTCAAGGGAGTCCCCGGTTCGCTGTACGAAGCTGCCGAAGTCGATGGCGCAAATGGTATCCAGAAGTTCTTCCGGATTACGCTGCCAATGATCTCGCCTGCCATGTTTTACAGCATTGTTATCGGTGTCATCGCGGCACTTCAAACATTCGAGTCGATTTATATTATTCGCGACCCCTCTGGTAACAATGATGCCAGTTTGAGATCAGCGGCTTATTTTCTGTACACGCGCACATTCAATGATCAGGCTATAGGACAGGGTGCAGCAGCATCGTGGATACTCGCTGTCATTATAGTTACGCTTACCGTTCTTCAATTCCGTTATAGCCGCTGGGTTAACTACGAGGTGTAAATATGGCAACTTTAGCGCAGAAAAGTACAACCGCACAGCAGAATTTTGCCAGAACTATTGTCGTGGATTTCATGTGGCGGCGCATTGTCCATCGTTGGCTACCAGCCATGCTGATTTATGCACTTCTGGTGGGTGGGGCACTGTTTTTTATCTTTCCGCTGGCCTGGATGGGAGGAACATCGCTTAAGACTGTTGAGGAAATTCAAGAATCCCAGCGGGACCTTGTCCCTGATGACCCACAGTGGCAAAACTATGAGAAAATATTTCACGAGGCATCGTTCTATCGTTCCTATTTTAACAGCGTGTTTATCGTATCATTGGTGCTGTTTGGCACGGTGACATCGGTCTCTCTGGTTGCGTATTCGTTCAGTCGATTGCAGTGGAAAGGCCGTAATGTGGTCTTTGCGCTGATGATGAGTACCCTGATGTTGCCTTATCAAGCCACACTCGTGCCTCAATATGTGCTCTTTTACGAACTTGATTGGATTCGCACGTTTAATCCGATTACCATACCGGGCTTTTTCGCAGGCGGCGCAGCCTTGATTTTTCTGCTGCGTCAATTCATGATGACCATCCCCAAAGAACTCGATGAAGCAGCCATGATTGATGGGGCCAGCCCAATCCAGATCTGGTGGTTTGTCGTCATGCCACTCTCACGTCCTGCGATTGCAACTATTTCGGTGTTTTTGTTCGTTGGTACATGGAACAATCTGCTGCAACCGCTCATTTATTTGCAGAAGCCTCAACTCTATACACTCCCTATTTATGTTGCGCAGAAATTAAACTTTCAGGAGTCACCGCTTCCGTGGCAGGACATCATGGCCGCCAGCGTCCTATCGATCATCCCCATTATCGTCGTGTTTATTTTAACCCAACGCTATTTTACTGAGGGTATTACACTCACTGGCATGAAGGGATAATCGAGTTATGCTCCAATTGATGCATAGTTTTAAGGGACTAACGCCACTCCCAGAAATTGTGGACGGCATTCGTAACGGTCAAATATCGTCATTTTGCCTGTTCGCACGCATCAATGTCACCTCGCCGCACCAGCTCTTTGACCTGACGAGTGCCCTCTATAGAGCAGCCGAGGAAGGTGGGCAGTTGCCGCCGATCATCGGTATCGATCAGGAGGGTGGTCAACTGATGGCCGTGACCGGAGGCACGACGGAATTACCCGGCAATATGGCGCTCGGTGCTGCCCGTTCGGTAGAACTTGCTGAGAAGGCGGGCATGGTGCTCGGACGCGAACTGCTGGCAATGGGCGTCAATCTGAATTTCGCCCCGTCCCTCGATGTGAACACCAATCCGCTCAATCCGGTGATCGGCATTCGCTCCTTCGGCGAAGACCCTGAACTGGTGGGCGAACTCGGCGCTGCGCTGATACGAGGGATGCAAAAAGAAGGTGTCATGGCGACGGCCAAACATTTTCCCGGTCACGGCGACACTGCCTTCGACACCCACTATATGACACCAACCATCACCCACACCCGGCAGCGTACCCTTGAGGTTGAACTTCAGCCGTTTCGCGTTGCCATTGCGGAAGGTGTTGGGGCGTGTATGACTGCGCATGTACGCTTTGAAGCGTTTGACAAAGACAGTCCGGCGACAATGTCAAGAACCGTTTTGCACGACCTACTGCGTAATGAAATGGGATTTACCGGGTTAACCATTACGGATGCGATGGATATGCATGCCGTCAACCAGTACGGCAGCGTTAACAGCGTTCGCTCGGCTATCGAGGCGGGAGCCGACTTAATCTTGCTTGGGCATTTACCTGACCAGTTAGCCATGCAGTCTCAGACTTATGACTTACTGAACAATGCCGCCGTACAGCGCATCCAGCAGGCCAGAATGCGCATTCCAAAGGAACGCCCACCCCTGAGCGTTATCGGTTGTGGCGAACACCAACAGATCGCCCACGAGATAGCCGCCCAATCCATCACGCAGCTTCGCGGCAAGAATATTCCGCTTGAGGTGTCAACCGATGATATGATTGTAGTCATCACGCCGCGCCCGCGTGACCTGACACCCGCCGACACCTCTGCGGATGTACGTATCAGCCTGGTAGACGCCATTCGTGACTACCATCCGCTGGTAACCGGCGTGGAAATTGATTATGAAGCACCGGATGAGCATGTGCGGCGGGCACTGCAAATCGCTGAAAACGCCGACGTTGTGATCGTAGGCACTATTGCCGCCGATAGAGATGAGAGTCAGGCGGCCCTGGTCAGAGCGTTGCATGAGCGCGGGCAAGCCCCCATCGTTATCGCGATGCGGACACCCTATGACATCACGGCGTTCCCGATGATTGAAAATTATCTGTGTACCTACAGCATTCGTGCCGTGAGTATGGACGCCGCAGCAAGGGTTTTGTTTGGAAAGGCTACTGCGCCGGGAGTATTGCCATGTTCGCTGCCCGTTTAACGATATTATGCCTCGTCCTCGCCATGCTGGTGACCGGACCATCCGCTCACTCCCAAGACGGAGATTTCTGTGTTTCGGTCTGGTATCCGTCGTCAGAAGACCCAACGGGCTACGATTCTCTCATGCAAAACGCGGACATTATCCACGAGGTGAATCCCTTCTGGTATAACCCGAGCCTGGATGGTACGCTGCTGCCGCGTCTCGGAGCAGAGGATGAAGAAAAGCTGACTGAATGGCGCGAAGCGGGCCTCGTTATCATGCCAACCATTGTTAGTTTTGAAGGCTCCGGCATGATTGAAACGCCAGAATTGCGCCGGACACACATTGATGAAATCGTGGCTCTTGTTGAGCGCATGGATTACGATGGCATCGATATTGATTATGAAGGCTTCGCGCTGGATACACGTGATGCCTACTCCACGTTTATCGAAGATTTAGCGGGCGAACTGCACGACCATGATAAATTACTTTCCATGGCCGTACATGCCAAAACGGCGGATGTGGCCGAATGGGATGCGGCGACGGCACAGGATTGGGAGCGTCTAGCGGCAGCGGTTGATGTGTTCCGCATCATGACTTATGATTACCACAACCGCGCCAGCGATGCCGGACCCATTGCCCCGCTGGATTGGGTGCTCGATGTTATTGAATATGCCAGCACTGTCACTGATTTGAATAAAGTTCGGCTTGGTCTCCATTTTTATGGCTATAGCTGGCAGCGCGGAAATACAGCCGTTATCACGTGGAAGACTGTATCGCAGTGGCTCACTTCCTTCGAACTCGAATTTGAGCGTGACCCTGCCGACATGGAAGCCTTTCTCACGCTCAGCCTTAGAGGACTTCCCCGACAAACGGCTTACGTTGCCGACTCGGTGGGATTGGACTATAAATTATCTCATATGCTGGCGGAGTATCCAGAGCTTGGCGGCGTTGCTATCTGGGGAATTGGAGGCGAAGACCCGGCCAACTGGGATGTTTTGCGCGGCCTATCATCTACCTGTTCTTTGAAAGAATGATTGATATTGAGAGCAACGAAGGCAACTCGCAGCCAGGTACGACAACACAATCTACAACTCATATTGAGAGCAGTTCATTCCGGCCTCGCCGATAACAGGGCTGCTCTCGCTATTGAAACTGGCCTCGCGAAACCAACCGTGTCGGACCTCATTAGCCATCTGATGGATGAGGGATTTCTCATTGAGACCGGGCGCGGGCAATCGTCGGAAACGGGCGGCAAACGCCCGCGTCTTCTTGAGTTTGTCCCTAAAGCCCGTCAGGTTATTGGCATTTCCATCTCAGAGCATGGCATCGCCGGGCTGCTGAGCGATCTAGATGGACAGGTGCTTGCTGAGCATATTTTGCCTTTTGACGACCCCCCGGAAACCCTTGATTTGGATGACGTTCAAGGCGTAATTAACGGCCTGATTGCTCAGCTTGATGCCCCACTGCTGTGTCTGGGCGTTGGTATTCCGGGTGATATTGTAAATTCAGTCGTTACTTTTCCGCATCACCTGAACTGGCAGCCGGTGAAGCTGGTTGACATCCTTGAAAATATTTATGATGTTCCGGTCTATCTTGAAGGTAATACCGAGCTGGCGGCTATTGCCCAATTCGCCTTTGAAGCCTCGCATGCGGTCAGCAGTCTGGCGATTGTACTGGTGAACAGTACCGTCGAAGTTGGCTTTGTGCTCGGCGATACGGAATATCACAGCGGGCGCAATATCGGTGAACAGAAACTGTCTCCAGAGTCGCCTGCGCTGGAAGATTTAATAGGCTGGCAGGCCGTCAAACAACGCATCCGGGAAATGCAGTCAACCTTTGCGAACAGCCTCTTGCCGGAGGGCCGTGTCCGCTATCTGGACATCCGCTATGGAGCCTTCAATAATGATGAAGCTTCGCTGCAACTTTGCTCGGAATTTGAGGACATCATTGCGCAAATTTTCTCGTGGATTATCACGCTCCTGCATCCCGAACATTTATCTTTGGCAGGCGGCATTGCTGATCTGGGCCAACCATTTCTCGATAATATCATCACCAAAACTGCCTGCCTCATTCCCGCGAATTTGGTAGAGGATGTTCACTTCGCGCTTGTTACAGACACACACTTGAGCGCACTGGGAGCAATTGCTTATGCCTTACAACATGATCTGGGTTTAATTCAATGGCAAAACGAATCGGTATAGTTACCAACGACCAACATCAGGTATTTCAGTCGAGTGTCATACGCGGCGTACGCGAAATAGCCGAGGCTGAGACTTACGAAATCGTCATAGATTCACGAATTGAGTCAAGCACACCGGGTAACCCGACGGATTTGAATCTCAACACGTTGGCTGGTATTGTGGTGATTGCCAATGTACTGCCCGATTCTGTCCTGCGTGACCTGTATCATGACGGCATTCCGACCTCACTCATCAGCCACTATCTCTCCGATACCCCTATACCCACCGTCATACCTAACAACAAACAGGGAATTGCCAAATTGGTCGAACATCTCGCCGTCAACTGCGGGCGTGAGAAATTCGTGTTTATTGATGGTGACCTCAATCAACATGACGGCATCGAACGTCGGCAAGCCTTCTTGCAGGAATTGGTCCGGCGCAACTTATACATTTCCCCTGAATACATGATTCAGGGTAATTTTGAACCTGTCACGGCTGCTGCAAACCTGACCACTTTTCTTGAAAAACCCCGCAATTTTAATGCGCTCATCGCTGCCGATTATCTTATGGCGCTGCGGGCAATCGACGTATTGCAGGATCATGGCATTGCCGTGCCGGATGATGTGGCTGTCGTCGGGTTTGGTGATGGTGACATTGCCCGTGAGCACGGCTTGACCACCATTGCGGCGGACATCACTGAACTAGGAAGGCGTAGTGCCCGCCAACTGCTGGGGCAAATGAATCGTTTGCATATTCGAGGCACCACCCTACTCAGTGTCGAACTCGAAATCCGCGACACCTGTGGCTACAGGAACGACCACTAACTTGTCTCACTTGCGGCGCATAATCTCCGGTTGGGCATTGGGAAATTCTTTATTGGCGAGCACCGCCTGTTTTGCCAGTATGCCGATAATTTGTCGAGGCTTAAGTGGTTTTGTATTGCCTTCAATATGTCGAAAGTGGACATGAGCACTGGTCATTATTCGCTCCGGGGAATTCCATTTAGAAAACGGCTGCCGTTGAAATTCAACACTACGCACTACATCAATGACTGCCTTCTCCGCATCCATGCCCATATCACGTCTCAGGCGCAATTCCGTATCCACGAATTGCCAGTAAGTCCTGACCCGTTTAACCCCATCTTTATCCGTCAGCGGACCATGTCCGGGCACAATCACATCCACATCCATTTCAAGGATACGGTCCAGTGCTTTAATCCAGTTGCTAATTGGTCCAGCCCACATAACAGGCGTTGATTCGATAAAGAGAATATCTCCGCTGTACAATATTTTTGCATCCGGCACATACACCATCAGATCGCCTTGTGTGTGCGCAGGCCCAGCTTCAATCAGCTTTACCTCGCGCCCACCAACCACCAGCGTAATCTCGCCAGAGAAGGCACGGTGCGCCGGAGTATGTTTGACCGCCCGAAAATCATAAGGCGCGGCCATCTGTTGGAAGTAGTGCCCGGCCCGGCGGTTCGAGAACAGTTTCATCAGACCACCAACTCGTTTTAACGCCAGCATAGCGGAGGGCTTTACGCGCTGCATCTCGTTCAACGCCGCCTGTGAAGTAATGATGTCGGTATCACTTACCAGTTCATTACCAAAAAAATGATCGCCATCTGCGTGTGTGTTAACCGTCTGGCGAATCAGGGCATTGGCAGTTATCGGCTGCATCGCGCTCAACATCTCACGAGCGTAATTCAAATCCCACAACGTATCTATCAGCAGTGATTCGCCATCACCCACCACTAACCCGGCGTTTGCTTCACCCCATGACCCGTTCGGGACCAGCCACGCATAACAATTTTGTCCTAAATCCACCAGCCCCTCTGGATATTTGGCTGTTTCCTGAAAACGAGTCTGTTCGCGATTGGTTTGAAAAATATAGTTTGCCATCCTGCCCAACTCCAAATGTTGCACTGAATCCTGAGATCATCATATATTGAAAGCGTTCAAGGGGAAACCACATGTCAACAAGAGAGCACCAGCGACTAGATGCCCATCGAAACCATGAAACTAACTGGAAACTGTGGGGACCGTACCTCAGTGAACGGGCCTGGGGTACGGTCCGCGAAGATTATAGCAGGGACGGGAATGCCTGGGATTTCTTCCCGCACGACCATGCCCGCAGTAGGGCGTACCGCTGGAATGAAGATGGACTGGCAGGCATAAGCGACCGCTATCAATATCTTTGCTTTGCACTGGCCCTCTGGAATGGTCAGGACCCGATCCTCAAGGAACGGCTGTTTGGCTTGACAGGCGAAGAGGGCAATCATGGCGAGGATGTCAAAGAATATTATTTCTATCTGGACAGCACCCCTACCCACAGTTACATGAAAATGCTCTACAAATATCCACAGGTGGCATTCCCATATAGTGACCTCGTGGAAGAAAATAAGCGGCGTGGTTTTGAACAATTTGAGTATGAACTACTCGATACCGGCGTTTTTGATGACGACCGCTACTTTGATATTTTTATTGAATACGCCAAAGCCAGCGAACAGGACATTCTTATCCGAATCACAGCCGTTAATCGCGGTCCCGAACCTCACAAATTAACCCTATTACCGACGTTGTGGTATCGTAACATGTGGTGTTGGGGCTATTCCGATGGTCCAATGGGTGATGTAACAGGCTTGCCAATCCTCAAACAGGTAGACTCTGCGCATATCCGGGGAGAACATCCGGCGCAGGGCGTTTATCATCTGTATGCGGATAACCCTGACGAATTCATCTTCACGAATAACGAAACCAACAATGAACGCCTCTTTGACCTTCCCAACCAATCATCCTACGTCAAAGATGCTTTTCACCGGTATATCACAAATGGTGAGATTAACGCGGTGAATCCCGCTCGTGAAGGAACCAAAGCTACCGCCGTTTACAGGCAAACAGTCGCTGTTGGTGAGAGGTGGGAGATTCGCTTGCGACTGGCTGCTGGAGAGTTGCCAAGCCCCTTTGCTGATTTTGATAACGTGTTCTCAGAACGCATCGCTGAAGCCGATGAATTTTATGATGCGGTGCAACTTAACTCTATCTCACAAGATGAACGACTTGTCCAGCGACAAGCCTACGCAGGCATGCTGTGGAGCAAGCAACTATACTACTATGATGTGGCTCAGTGGCTGGATGGCGACCCGGCATATGCGACCCCGCCATCTGAACGCCGCCGGGGTCGCAACAAAGACTGGCGGCATCTCAACAATTTCGACATTATCTCCATGCCAGACAAATGGGAATACCCCTGGTACGCCGTGTGGGATTTAGCCTTCCATTGCATTCCACTCGTCCACATAGACTCTCAGTTCGCCAAGCGCCAACTCGAACTTATCACCCGCGAGTGGTATATGCATCCCAACGGTCAACTGCCTGCCTATGAATGGTCATTCACTGATGTCAATCCCCCTGTTCACGCCTGGGCTACCTGGCTCGTTTATCAAATTGATGGGCAATTGAGCGGCGACTATGACCGGGCATTTTTAGAGAGTATATTTCACAAATTGCTGCTGAATTTCACGTGGTGGGTAAATCGTAAAGATGAAGAGGGCGACAATATTTTCGAGGGCGGCTTTCTGGGCCTCGACAATATCAGCATCTTCGACCGCAGCCGAGAATTACCCGGTGGGAGCCGCGTTGATCAGGCTGATGGCACCGCATGGATGGGTTTTTTTGCGCTTTCTATGCTCAAAATCGCCTTGGAATTGGCTCGCGAAAATCCCGTTTATCAGGATATGGCAACAAAGTTCTATGAGCATTTTCTGGCAATTGCCAACGCAATGACCGAGGCAGGCCATCACGGGCACAGCCTCTGGGACGATGAGGACGAGTTTTTCTACGACATGCTGCATTTGCCGGACGGACAAGCCATCACTATAAAGGTAAGGTCTCTGGTGGGCTTGGTGCCGCTGCTGGCAGCCGAAACCATTGAGCCGTGGGTGCTTGAAGATATGGACGATTTCTGCCGTCGCATGAACTGGTTTACCCGGAATCGCCCCCACCTCGGCGAACACATGGCAAGCGTTTTTGTGAAAGGGCAAGGATCGCGCCGGTTGCTGTCGGTATTGACCAGAGAACGGCTAATTAAAATGCTGCGATATATGCTTGATGAAAACGAGTTTCTCTCCCCGTATGGCATTCGTTCTCTCTCAAAAGCGCATGAAATACCCTATGAAATGTCGATCAATGGCGAGCATCTAAGCATCAACTACCAACCTGCTGAATCAGAAAGCGGATTATTTGGCGGCAATTCGAATTGGCGCGGGCCAATCTGGTTCCCTATAAATTACCTATTGATCGAAGCGTTACGTCGCTTTCACCGCTACTATGGCGATGATCTTAAAGTCGAGATACCAACGGGTTCGGGAACAATGAAGACTCTTGCGGAAGTAGCCGATGAACTTGCGGAGCGTCTCATCCGTTTGTTCACACTCGATACACACAATCATCGACCGATATATGGAAGTCTCGAAACTTTTCAGGAGACTCAACATTGGCGCGATCATGTGCTGTTTTACGAATATTTTCACGGAGACAATGGTGCCGGTTTAGGGGCTAGCCATCAAACCGGCTGGACAGGATTGATTGCACAATTAATCGACCAGATTGAGCGGAAATAAACGTTTTGTGTTCACAACATATCCTGAATCATCGCCCACACCTGCCCATAGTCTGGCAGTGGTTCAGTCCATAGCGTAGGAACGTGCAGCCGAAAACCGGGCAGTACAGAGGTTTCGTGCTCCTGTTGAGTATTCAACGACCGGGGCTGATAGTAACCTTCTTCGTTCAGGCGGTAAAACGTGCAGGTGCGTCTCATGGGATCAATAATCCAGTATTCAAAGACTTTGCCTTGCTCATATTCCTGAAGTTTTTCGCCATAATCTATCGCAACGCTTCCCGGAGAAATGACCTCAATACAAATGTTTGCCGGGCCATCCATAAACGTTTCTTTGAGATTGGCAAGATTATCCCCACAAATGACCTGCAAATCAGGTTGGCGGTTCGATTCGATTTCGCTGAGACGCATGACAAACGGATCGCTAAGTACTCTACATCCGTTTGTCTGTGACAGAAATGCCCGCAGAAGATCTCGCAAATAGTTGACAATTGCATCGTGTACAAGCGATACCGGAGCCATTCTCACAACTACCCCTTTAATCCACTCGTGGTGGTTTTCTGCGTACTGCGTCATATAGGTATCTTCGTCTATATCGACGGCAACGATTTCGCCGGAAGGCAGGCTTCGAGGAATGGTTATCGTCTGTAGATTCATGTTGACCTCATCAACTCGATTTGCTTCTAGATTATAACACTGGTCCGGGTCTGATTAATTGCCATGATAATCTGGTTTGAAAACATAAATGACATTGCTGCATAAAATAAACAGAAACTGCTTGATAAGGTGATTCCAGATGAAGCAAACTCTTTTTTACTTAGGATTAAGGTGGGATATGGTTTGTAGACAAGAATCATATTTGGGTTGTGTTATACTCAGGGTAGTGTCCTGGATCGCAGAAAACACGTGTAAAACACTAAATGAGTTGGCTGGCTCCGCGCAATTGGCTCCCACTATTGACCATTCCGTTGTTGATTGGGGTAATTGGTGCTACCAGTTTGCTGGGTGAGATGAGCGCGGGCATCACCCGGCTGGAGACGCCTTTCGCGCCCAACAGCACGGCGGATTACAGACCCTGGGGACGGGTGCGGTTTGGTCCGGTTAATGATCGGCTGAGCACCTCTGTTGCCGCCCAACAGCAGGCCACGCTGCGGGCGACTTCCGGCTTTGACCCGATGGTAGTCGCGGCACAATTAACGCCCACGCCGACCGTTATCATCATCACCGACACCGTGACGCCATCGGCCACGCCAACCCGTACACCGACCGTGACTGCCAGTGTAACCGTCACACCGATCTCCACCGCAACGCCCTCACTTACCAACACGGCCAGTCCGACCAGTTCAGCGACGACCGCACATACGCCAACGCGCACACCAACTTATACCCGTACCCCGACCAATACGCACACTGCAAAAGCGACTGCAACACGCACACCAACCTATACCCGTACCCCGACCGACACGCGCACAGCGACGGCAATCCACACCCGGACGCCAACACGAACATCAACCATGACACCCCACCAACACCGTGGCCTTTATTCCGTCAGCAACCTTTACGGCGACCAACTCTTCCATGCCACCAACCAGCATACTGCCCAGCGCGACCGTCACGCCAACCCACACGTTAACGCCGAGCAGTACAGCTACCTTTACCCGGACATCGACGGCAACTGTGACCAACACCGCATCTTTCACACCGACGGCAACCCCCTTTATAACCCTGCAACTGGCCTCGGTGTGCTCGACCGATCCTACTGTGACGCGCCGCTGGCGGGTGCGTAACCTGAACCCGTTTGCCGTACTGTTCGACTGGGAACTGTTTGGCACTGGTCTCAGCGGTAGTGCGGTGACTCCCGCCAATTCTGACTATTTCTTCGAGACGCCCACGCAGGATGCCAACCTGATGATCATCAGTGTGGGCGGGGTGGTGCAGGACACGAAAACCAGCGGCGGACAGGCATGTGCCACCGATACACCAACCAGCACCCTAACATTTACCGCGACCTTTGCGCCCAGTGATACCGCCACGTTGACGCCATCCAACATATCCACGAACACGTTCACACCAATGGATACCGCCACTCATACGGCAACATTTACCGCGACGAATACCACTACGCCCACGTCAACCGACACGCCAACCTTTACCCCATCCAATACAGTGACCGATACTGACACGCCGACCGCGACACCAACTGCGACATTCACGGGCACACCCACGTCGACAAACTCCAACACGCCGACGAATACGGCAACATTCACGCCGACTGCTACCTGGACGCCGAGCATCCAGTCAACGGATACCAACACACCTCCGGCCAGCGTAGGACCACCTATCACACCACTCGTGCAAGAATCGTCGCCCACAATAGTGGCGTATCTGGCCCTCAACCGGTCATCTGTCGTCGACTGTGGCGAAGCCAGCACCAATCGCTTAGCCCCGCTGTCTCTGGTCGAGCGTATTATTCTCTGGTTCAACCGGGATGGGTGCTAGTCTGTCGTACGTTCAATACGGGTTTGAACGCCGCCTCGTTCAATGACCACAAGTGCATTGTGTTCAAAATGAATACGGGTCATATCGTCCAGTAGAAAGGTCTTGCTATCCAGCGAAATGAGCGGGTGCTCGGTATAAAATCGATGAACTAATCGCCCAGCTTTGAAGGTTATTTGCCGGTCACCGTAGTATCCAACATATCGTTCCGGCAAATCGGGGATATAAGGATCGAGGCGGACGCGGAGATTCTCCCGCTCCCACTGGATAAACTCGGGTTGGCTGTCCTCCAGTAAATCCAACGCCAGTAGATGCGCGGTCAGCAGTGCTTCGTGATGGGGTACTGCAACATCGGGCTTGACACCTACCCGTTCCCAATTGGTTCCGGTGATTGGATTAACGGCTCTGGCATGAGGCAGACGAAACTCGAAGCTGCCGTCGATCTGGTGATGGCCGGATAGATGCGCACCCCCACGTGTGCGTTCTCCGACCACCGTCGCACGTCCCAGTGCTTGAAGGTCATAAACTAACGCCTCCCCACCTGAGAATGTTGCTCCGCTGGTAAGGATATAGAGTGGAGTATCCGGCATCCGTGTGCCTGGAACCTGCTGTAGGGTAGTCAGTTTAATTGTGGTATTGGATGTCCGCCAGTAAACACCGCTGATCGGACGGGGTTCTTTATCAAAGAAATAACTGGCTATGAACTGGATCATGTCCGGTGCACCGCCCGTTACAAAACGGCAGTCCAGAATCACGGCATTCATAAAACCAACAAAAGCCATCACACCTTCGACAATCGGACCAGCGAGTTCAAGCGGCGGAAGTTCTCTCAGATCAACATAGCCGATATTGCCCTCCAGCCGTGTTACCGCATTAAAGCCCCAGTTTGATAATTTGGCACGGGCTTGATGGCGCTGCATCGGGTCGAGTGGATCGGGATCATAGCGCAGGAGTAAATGCTGGTCATGCGGAATCAGTAATTCAGTGACAGCGTGAGCGAAAGTCGAGGGATCTGCTATCCCATCAAACGCACCCTGCGAATAATGCATTTGCAGCCAGTCAGCAAGGCGTTCACCCTCTTCCTCAAAAACATAGCGTTCTCGTAAAAGGTTTGCTACTTGTTCAATAACATTTTTCATCAGTTTTTCCTGCCACCGTTTGTACAATAGGTTTTTTACCCCAGACCAGTGTTCTCCGCAATGCAAAAAAAATACCCCCTCATCACGAGGGGGCAATGTTATACCTTATGGTCAGGCAGGCTTACTCGCTGAATTCGCCTTCAATGACGTCTTCATCTTCACCAGTGCCGTCGCCCATATCGCCCTCACCAGGCATACCACCGGCTTGACCCTGATCGTACATACTGGCTCCAACCTGTTGAAGCGCATTGCCAAGTGCCTCGGTTGCCGATCTGATTTGGTCGATATCATTACCTTCAAGAGCCTTGCGCACATCCTCGATCTTGCCGTTGACGTCGGATTTCACCCCTTCAGGAATTTTGTCGCCATATTCGCGCAGTGTCTTTTCAGCGGCAAATACGGTTGAGTCCGCTTGATTGCGCGTCTCGATTTCCTTCTTGCGCTGTTGGTCTTCCTCGGCGTGGGCTTCAGCGTCCTTAACCATGTTGTTGATTTCATTCTCGCTGAGACCGCTGCTGGCCGTGATCGTGATTTTTTGTGCGCGACCCGTTGCCTTGTCTTGAGCACTCACGTTGAGAATACCATCCGCATCGAGGTCAAAGGTCACTTCGATTTGCGGAACGCCACGCGGTGCTGGCGGAATGCCATCCAGTATGAAGCGGCCCAGACTCTTATTGTCAGTAGCCATTGGCCGTTCACCCTG
This sequence comes from Chloroflexota bacterium, assembly GCA_022616515.1. GTDB lineage: Bacteria > Chloroflexota > Anaerolineae > Aggregatilineales > J027 > JAKEEQ01. Next base: position 15,224 of record JAKEEQ010000091.1, read on the forward strand.
AACCACGTGGATTTCCACCTGTGTCTGGCTATCGCTGGCGGTGCTGAAAATCTGGCTCTTCTTGGCCGGAATGGTCGTATTACGTTCAATCAACGGTGTCGCCACGCCACCCAGCGTCTCAATGCTAAGCGTTAATGGTGTGACATCAAGCAGCAGTACGTCCTTGACTTCGCCACCCAACACACCAGCCTGAACAGCCGCGCCAATCGCAACCACTTCATCGGGATTCACACCCTTATGCGGCTCCATGTTGAAGAAGCCCTTGACCGCGTCTTGAATGGCGGGCATACGGGTCATACCACCCACCAGAACAACATCATCAATGTCACTGGTCTTAACCCCGGCGTCCTTCAACGCCTTTTTTACTGGCTCCATTGTGCGGTCAATAAGGTCATGGACCAGTTCTTCCAGCCTGGAGCGTGTCAGATTCATCAATAGATGCTTCGGACCACTGGCATCAGCGGTAATAAAAGGCAGATTGATTTCTACCGATTGTGTACTGGATAATTCCTTCTTCGCGTTTTCAGCAGCTTCTTTCAAACGCTGAAGCGCCTGACGATCATTGCGCAGGTCAATACCCTGTTCCTTCTTGAATTCGTCAGCAATCCAGTTAATGATGCGCTCGTCGAAGTCGTCACCGCCTAAAAAGGTATCACCATTGGTGGCGCGAACCTCAAAGACGCCATCGCCAACATCCAGAATGGAGATGTCGAATGTACCACCACCCAGGTCATAAACAGCAATCGTCTTGTCTTCTTTGTTGCCAAGACCATAGGCCAGCGATGCCGCCGTCGGCTCATTGATAATACGCAGGACTTCCAGACCAGCAATCCGGCCTGCGTCTTTGGTCGCCTGTCGCTGTGCATCATCGAAATAAGCAGGTACGGTGATAACCGCGCGATCTACTGTTTGACCCAGATACGCTTCCGCATCAGCTTTCAGTTTTTGCAGGATCATGGCACTAATTTCGGGCGGGCTGTATTCGCGCTCATCCATCACGACGCGCAAATCACCATTTTGTGCTCTGGCAACACCATAGGGCACAATGTCGCGGGCGCGAACTACCTGTTCATCATCATAACGACGGCCCATGAAACGCTTGACAGAGAAGATTGTGTTGGTCGGGTTCATCACTGCCTGACGACGAGCTGCTTGCCCAACAAGACGTTCTCCCTGTTTGTTCATTGCAACGACGGATGGGGTTGTGCGGTTGCCTTCACTGTTTGGAATTATTGTCGGTTCACCACCTTCCATAACAGCCATTGCGCTGTTGGTGGTTCCGAGGTCAATGCCGATAATCTTTCCCATGTTTGGATCTCTCCTCGTAAATTGGCGTTCTTAGTTTGCAACACGGACCATTGCAGGACGAATGCATTTACCATTCATTTTATACCCGGTTTGCACGACATCTATGACAGTACCACTCGCGTACTCATCAGAATCATCGCTGCCAATGGCCTCGTGGAAATTGTGATCGAAAGGTTCACCCAGCGGATTAATTGGTTCAATGCCATAACTATCCAGAACCGCACCGAACTTCTTGCCGATTAGTTCAACCCCTTGAAACCAGTCGTTTTCTTTGAATTCGCCCGGTGCGTTTTCAATGGCACGTTGAAGATCATCGAAGACAGGCAGCATTCGTGAAATGGTATCTGCGACAATTTGTGATCGCAGTTCACCGCGTTCACGATCAATGCGTTTACGGAAATTCGAGAAGTCGGCACGCTCTCGTTGAAGCGCTTCCTTGAATTCTTCCTGCCGGGCAAGTGCTTCTTCGAGCTTTACAGCCAAATCGTTCTCCTCTACCGTTTCGACCTCAATATCTTCGTTGTCATCTTCCGGGAGTGTTGGTTCTTCCGGTAGGTCCCTTTCCGGTGATTGGTTGAGCTTGTCCTCCAACTTTTTAACCCTTGTTCTCTACCTTTTGCATAAAAAACCCCGTTGAGTGCGGGGATAAGTTTACCTGAGACATGATAGATTATTGTAAAAATTTTAGCTTTTAGCTATTAGAAATCTATCAAAATTTGTATGCAATTTCTATCTTAGGAAAATCGCATGAAATTAGCAAGAATGTTATAGCATTACCATCGCCAGAAAGCAACCCGTCTACCTCGATGGTGTGGGCTGCTTTTTATCTACACCTGATGATTCATAAACCATTTACCCCCAAAGACAGGATTATCCACTATAATCAAAACGTAAAGCACAACAGTGGAGACTTATGATGAAGCAATCGTTTCGCGCCGCAGTTGGTTTGATACTGCTTATCACACTGACTTTCAGCGCCGGATATTTTATTGGACATGACACCACCCAGCCCCAGTCGGTGGTTCAAGCACAGGGTGATGATGCCACCGAGGAACTATTTGCGCCTTTCTGGGAGACCTGGACTCTTCTGCACGACAACTATATTGATCCTCTTGATGATGATGCTTTGATGGAAGCTGCCCTCAATGGCATGATTGACTCTCTCGAAGATCCGCATATGGGATATATTCCCCCCGTTGACTATCAAGAAGTACTGGACAGCCTGAACGGTGAATTCGAAGGCATTGGTGCTACCGTTTCACAGGATGAAGTTACCGGCGCACTGGAGATTGTACGTCCGCTGCCGGGTTCTCCGGCTGAAGCGGCGGGCCTCCTGCCGGGAGATCATGTAGTGACTGTGGATGGGGAAGACATCACCGATATGGATCAGAGTGTCATCATTTCGATGGTACGTGGTCCGGCAGGCACAGATGTCGTGCTCGGCATTGAACGCGCAGGTGAAGCAGATGTACTGGAAATCACCGTCACTCGTGACCGGATTTTGTTGCCAAGTGTGGATTACGAAATTCTGGACGGCAACGTTGGTTACTTGCAATTGTTCCAGTTTGGCCCCACCAGCAATGAGGAACTGCGTGATGCACTGATCGAGATGGAAGTTGAGGATTTGAGCGGACTGATTCTGGACCTGCGCGGCAATACCGGCGGGTATCTCGATGTTACACTCGACATTATCAGTTACTTTGTGGAAGATGGCTTAATCCTGATTGAAGAAGACGCCGAAGATCGGGTTGAATATCAGGCGTTTGGCAACCCGGTTGCCCCCACCGTGCCAATGGTGGTGCTGGTGGATCAGGGCAGCGCCAGTGCCAGTGAATTGATGGCCGGGGCGCTACAGGATCGCGGACGGGCGACGGTTATCGGTGTGCCAACTTTCGGAAAAGGTTCCGTCCAAACATGGCGACGTCTGTCCAATGGCGGCGGTGTTCGTATTACGATTTCGCAATGGCTGACTCCTTCCGGGTATTCGGTTACCCCGGATGGTATCCAGCCCGACATCGTGGTCGAATTCCCTGACCTTGAACCGGGGACACCGTACAGCCAGGATATTGACACGCAGCTACAGGCAGCAATTGAGGCCCTGATAGAGAAGACAGCGCCCCGCGCTAAAGTTATTCCATAGGCCCTTGATACGCTCCTGACGCGACTAAACGGGTGTCGACGAGATGCCCGTTTTTTGTTTCATCATCAACGGGTTACAATACAGACAACAAATAAACGTGGAGCATATGGTGAGTTATCCTGAAATTATTCGCGGGTACGAACTGGAAGAGATCATTGGACAGGGTGGTTTTGGTGCAGTGTTTCGTGCCCATCAACGAGTCGTTGAGCGCGAGGTCGCTATTAAAGTTATCCTGCCCCAATATGTGAGCGACCCCGACTTTATTCGCGGCTTTGAAACGGAAGCTCGCCTCATTGCCCGGCTGGAGCATCCCTTTATCGTGCCGTTGTTTGATTACTGGCGCGATCCAGATGGTGCTTATCTGGTGATGCGTTATTTCAGTAACAGCAGTTTGAAAGGCATGATAAAAGACGAAGGAAGAATCTCACTGGAGACGACGGCCAGAATGCTCCATCAAATGGCGGGTGCTCTGGATACAGCTCATCGCTTTAATGTCATTCACCGCGACATCAAACCCGCCAACATTTTACTGGACCGCGATTCCAATGCCTATCTGGCCGACTTTGGTATAGCGCAGCAACTTGAACCCGATAAAGAGTCGGATGGTGATACCGATGAATTTAGCGGCACAATAGCATACAGCGCTCCTGAACTCTTTGAAGGCAAATCCGCTACTGCCGCTTCTGATATTTATGCGCTGGGGCTGCTGGTTTATCAGATGCTGGCTGGCGAACATCCCTACCATATGGAAACTGCCATTGATATGGTCAAGGCCCATATGCTGCGTGAAATTCCCGTTGTTCCCGATGTCCCAATGGCGGTTAACGAGACACTGAAACGAGCCACGGCTAAAGTTCCAGACGTTCGGTATCACAAGGCACTCGACTTTGCCCTTGCGTTTCAAAAGGCGATTGGTGGCAGCGTTGTTGACGTCTCTGAGCGTCTTTCCACCGAACAGATCATTAATCCCTACAAGGGACTGCGGGCTTTTGAAGAGGCTGATGCACAGGACTTTTTCGGTCGTGAGGCTCTGGCCTCCCGCCTTATCAGTGAATTGCAAACAGACCATCCCTGGCATCAGTTTCTGGCGGTGGTCGGTCCCAGCGGCAGCGGCAAATCCAGCGTTGTCCATGCTGGGCTGGTCCCTGCTTTGCGTGATGGCAACCTCACCGGGGCCGATAGATGGTTCATCGTCAATATGGTTCCGAGTGCCCAGCCTCTGCATCAGTTAAGTAATGCCTTGTTGAGTATCGCGGTTGATCCGGCGGACACCATTTCTCGCAAGCTGCGTTCCGATGCGAAAGGACTGATTCAGGCCGTTGAAAATGTACTTGGCGACAATGACCAGCTACTGCTTGTGATTGACCAGTTTGAAGAAGTATTTACGCTGGTGGATGATGAGAATGAGCGTCGCCAGTTCCTTGACCTCCTGTACACCGCCATCAGTACTCCGGACAGTCGTTTGTGGATCGCCATCACCCTGCGGGCGGACTTTTACGACAAGCCGCTGCTGTATGAAGAATTTGGAGCCTTGATGCAGGCTCGCACGCAAGTCATCCTGCCCCTGTCCATCGGCGAACTTCAGCGGGCCATTACCGGACCCGCCCATCGCGTTGGCCTTGAAGTCGATACCGATTTGGTCGCTGCCATTGTCGCTGATGTCCGGGAAGAACCCGGTGCACTTCCTCTCCTGCAATATGCCCTGACGGAAGTCTTTGCGCGACGCGACGGCAACACTTTAACCCTGAATGCCTATCGAGAGAGTGGTGGTGTCTTAGGGGCACTGGCCCGCCGCGCCGAAGAAGTCTTCACCCAACTCCCTCCCGACCAGCAAATACTCGCCGAACAAATCTTTTTGCGCCTTGTAACGCTGGGAGAAGGGTCTGAAGATACACGGCGGCGGGTACGATATTCTGAATTAACCTCATTCACCAAAGACATCGCTACTTTGCAGGCTGTGCTTGATGCCTTTGGAAAATATCGCCTGCTCACCTTTGACCGTGACCCGGATACCCGCGAACCAACTATTGAAGTCGCCCATGAAGCCTTGATTCGCGAATGGAAACGGCTGCGCCAGTGGCTCGACAATAACCGCAATGATATTCGTTTACAACGGATGCTGGCTGTCGCCGCGAATGATTGGTTTAAGGCAGAACTCGATAATAGCTATTTACTGACCGGAACGCGGCTGGCCCAATTTGAGGATTGGTCAAAGGATGCGAATGTGGTTTTGGGCCAACATGAAGCGGAGTTTCTCAATGAGAGCATTGCCGAACAGCAGCGTCAGGACCGCCTTGATACCGAGCGACAGCAGCAGCAGCTCACACTTGAGCGCCGTGCCCGCCAGCGATTACAGCTTATTGTCGGTATTCTGGTGATTGCCAGCATCATCGGCATCGGCCTGACCATCGCCGTATTCCAGCAGAGTCGCGAAGCGCAGGACGAACGTGATGAGGCTCAAGCCGCTCGTGACGAGGCTGTTTCGGCTCAAGCAACAAGTGATGCCAGTGCTCGTGAGGCACGCAGTTTAACGCTGTCAACGCAGGCCCAGCAGGCATTCAGCCGGGGGGATACGACATTATCCCTGATGTTAGCCCTTGAGGCGGTCAGGATTCCGAATCCGCCGGAGGCATCTTTTAACACATTGCTCGATATCGCGTATGGGCCGGGGGTGCGTAATGTGTTGCAGGCCCATGAAAATCGCGCCTCGGCGATTGCCATCTCGCCGGACGGGACATTAGCGGTTTCCGGGTCGGGGGTTAATGTCTTTGCCCGTGCCACCGGCACGCCTCCCCCAACTGGTGGACCGCCGGGTGGTGGACCGCCACCGGGTGGAGGAAATCCCCCACCCCCGCTAAATGGCGGTGCTCCCATTCCGGGCGAACTCCGCCAGCAATCCTATCCAGTCAATGACTTTGTTGATAATCATCTGGCGCTCTGGAATCTGGAAAACGGTGAAAAACTTCTGGAATTAACCGGGCATCAAGGGCCAATCAGCGATATTTTGTTTGCCCCGGATTTGCTGGTATCGGCGTCACTGGATGGCACAGTAATATTCTGGGATGTTGAGAGCGGTGAGGAAATTGACCGCCTAGAACTGGCAGCCAGTCCCAATATTTCCCTATCGACTGGCGAATCTGGTGAGATGTTGCTCATTACCCTCGCCGATGGCTTCGGACAGCAGGGTGAAATGATCGTCTGGGATATCATGGCTGCTCAGGAAATCAACCGCTTTCACCCTCAAATGCCCGGTCTATGGGAAGCTAGTATCACGCCCGACGGTGAAACGATTGTCGCTACCTATTGGGGAGGTTCATCCCTTGTTCTGGACGCCGAGAGTGGAGAAGAAATCAGGCAGTTTGAGCAGGAAGTGGACAATCTGCAACCCAATTCCTTCCATACAGTCTTGAGTTCAGATGGATTCACGGCGGCAACGGCGGGCCCCAATGGTAACGTCACCGTCTGGGATATTGAAACGCTGGAGATAGTGAGTACCTTTAGCCCACCGTTTTCACAAATACGCGACCTCGCATTCGACGACGACGGTCTGCGCATCTATCTGGTTTCTGACGACGGCACGCTCAGTGAGTGGGATGTTGAAACCGGCAGGCTGGATTACCAGTTTTTTGAGACCAGAAGCTTCGACGGCGTCAGTGTGGCAGTCAGTCTTGAAGCGGGAATTGCCATTGTAGGGCACGAAGATGGCTCGCTTTATATCTGGGAACTATTTACCTTGCCAGCCCGCGTCGCCAATGAATTTTTCGAACTTGACTTAATGAGTCGTGCCCGGTTTGTGAATCTTGATGACACGCTCCGTGTTCTTTCGTTTGGCGGCAACTGGGGCGAATTTAACTTTCAACCGCAGCTACAACTATGGGATGCTTTGACTTCCGACCCGGTCGAACTCGATTTCCCGCAGCACGATTACATGTCCTTTGTGTTGGCGGTCAGTGATGACGATCAATATGCACTGTCTGGCACATCGGCCAGTGCCCCCGGCATTGCCCGCCGGGAGGCCCTGAATCGTCTCGTTCTCTGGGAAATAAAAACTGGTGAAACGGTATTTGAAATCGAATATGAACAGGGCATGGATGTCCACGCAGCGGCATTTGACCCGTCCAATGATGGACAGTTGCGCATTTCCTCGTCATGGGGGCGCGATATTCGGCTGTGGGATGTGACTTCCGGTGAGGTTATCCAGACATTCACCGGGCATGAACGCAATGTTCAGGATATTGTCTTTAGCGATGACGGGCAAACACTCATTTCGGTCAGCGACGACAATACCATCCGTGTCTGGGATGTCCCCTCCGGTGAAGAACGCCTCAAAATCGAACTCGAAGGCCGTTCGCCGTTTGTCCTGCTGGCTGATGAAGGAATTATCACCGCCCACACCGAAAATCATATTGCCCTGTGGAGTCTTGAGGATGGCACGTTGCTAGGCGAATTCGTCGGACATGAGGATATTGTTGAGAGTGGGACACTTTCCAATGATGGGCAATATCTACTCAGCGGCTCGGCGGACAACTCTGCCATTATCTGGGACCTTGCCACTCGCGCAATCCTTCAACGCTTTCCCGACCATTTCGGCAGAATCTGGGATGTGGACTTCAGCCCGGATAATGAGTACATCCTGACCGTTAGTGATGCCGATGGCGTGGTGGTCTGGCGTGTCAATTTGCCTACGCTGGATGAAGCCCGCCAGTGGATTGGCGACAATCGCTATACCCGTCCCTATACGCCGCAGGAATGTGAGGACTTTCGGCTCGACTGCTGAGAGTTTGCGTATTGATAAAGGTACAAAGACATGACTGTATTGGAACTAGCTGGTTTCGGGTTGTTGATTGTCATGGCCTTGATGACACTGCTGTGGCTGGTCAGTTTAGCTATCAAAAATTCGAGTATTGTTGACATATTCTGGGGCACTGGATTTGTTGTCCTTGGCTGGTTGTATTTCTTCAACACCGGTGGAGACGAACTACGCAGACTGCTGCAAGCGGCACTTGTCACCATATGGGGACTACGCTTGAGCGGTTATATCGGCTGGCGTAACATTGGTAAAGGAGAAGATTATCGCTACCAGAAATGGCGTAAAGAAGCGGGCGAATGGTGGTGGTGGAAGAGTTACTTCCGCGTTTTTGTATTGCAGGGTGTCATCATGTGGATTGTCGCCATGCCGCTGTTGGCAGCGCAATATTACGGCGGTCCCGGTGAGCTGATATTCCTCGATGTCATCGCCTTGATGTTATGGGGCATTGGCTTTGCCTTTGAGTCAGGGGGCGATTTGCAACTGGCCCGGTTTAAGGCCAATCCTGAAAATAAGGGCAAGGTCATGGCTGAGGGATTCTGGCGTTATACCCGCCATCCCAATTACTTCGGTGATGCGGTGCAGTGGTGGGCCTTTTATCTGCTGGCATTGACAGCGGGCGGCTGGTGGTCGATTTTCAGCCCGATGATTATGCAATTTCTGTTGATGCGCGTATCCGGTGTGGCGCTGCTGGAAAAAGACCTCAAGGACAAGAAGCCAGAATACCGAGAGTACATCGAGAAAACTCCGGCCTTTTATCCTTGGTTTCCGAAACAATCTGCATAGCCAAAACGAAACCCCTGCTCATTTGAACAGGGGTTTTTTGATTTACAGATTGAATTCCGCACGCAGCATTGCCGCTCGATGGTAGGGACGGATGGTATCCAGAGAAATACGCTCGGTTGTTTCTACCACATTCTGGTAAAGATTCTTAGCCTGGGTGATGTGCCTGCCGCTTCGGAAAAGATCGCCAGCCTTCAGCGTACATGCCGCCCGCAGGTGAGGCAGATAGCCGTAGGTCTCAGCGTTTTCAAGTAAAAGTGCAATCGCCCCGGCTCTATCACCATGCTCTAAGCACCAATCACTCAATGTTTGAAGCACATAGTTGTCCATGAACCAGTTCTGAAAGATGATGTCACAGTGCAGCCGCGACCGTTTCACACTGATAGGGAGATAGTAGTGACGCAGATCATTATGCGTCCCGTAATCGAATGCAGGAAACTCACGCATCCGGTTTTCAAGTGTACGAATCGTTTCTGTGATTTCCAGAACTTGCTCGTCCGCAAAGGCGGTTTGAACTTGCGGCAGCCCTATCGCCGTTGAGACGGTAGCCAGTGATGCGAGAAATTGTCGCCGGGATATAAGACTCATTGCTATCTCCTCACAATATAACACATATTTAAAGTCTACAAGAATTTTCTATAGACTTCAATAGCTTATAAAAGTCCGCAATAGGTCAGTTATTCACTTCCCAGTGCACCAATGGCGTTGCTTGCACGAATATTCCCCAAAACATCCAATACCGGCATCATCTCATCATTACCAGAATCTACGAGAACCGAATCCGATACCAGATGATAATCTGGCCTATCAGGATTTAGCGTAAACCACATTCCGTCTTCCAGAATCCACGGCTCAAAGGTTGGATTGACGAACTGTGCGAAACCCTCATCCACCGAAAAGCCACTGATGGAATCCACATCATCTGGAGTTCCGGGTGCGTTATCTACATAGCGCTCGAAGTAGTAATTGTTGCTGGAATTCAGCCCCTCACCGGAGCGGTTGGCGATTTCATAGGCATCAAAACGATCACGGATCATGATATTGTTGGCAACTGTCATGTTCCTTGCATCGTTGTTCAAAATCAAAGCGCCGCGATTGCCTTCTTCATCGACCATCGTATTGTTGACTATAGTCACATTCTGGCAGCCAAATTCTGAGGAATCCAACTCCTTCCATTCAGCATATCCATCGTCCCAACACGTGATACCGGCTGCGAAATTGCCATACATTAGATTGTTGCGGATGATACTGTTCTGCACAGACGCCAGATTGATGGCTGCTGCACCATTCTCGCCATTATTGGTCATCACGTTTTGTTCAACGATGATGTTTTCGCTGATGCCATCCTCGAAAAACTCACCGAGGTCGGGCAGTCCCTGACTATCGTAGCAATCTTTGATGTCATGCCATGTTGCTGTACCATCAATGTCATCCTCAGACCAATCACAGGTGTCTCCGGTTGACATTTCAAGCCAGTAAAAAACTTCGCCAGTCGCTGTTTGCGGGTCCGCATTAATCTGCAAACCGGCTGATGGATTCCCCTGAAAGACATTACGTCGTACCACGATATTGTCGCCCGACCCTGAAATATACAGGCCATGCTCATCTTCGGAATTGGTGAAGGCCGAATCCTGTATCAGCATGTAGTTGGTGGAAGTGGTGTGCATTCCCCACTCGTAATTGTCGTGGCTGTAAATATTGCTGACGATAATGTGGTGTGAGAAGTGGCCGGTATTGCTGAAATAACCCGAAAAGAAAATGCCTGCCCCGTCTTCAGCCCCTTCAAACGCCATGTTCTGGACAATGTAGTGATGCACATCTATAAAATAAAACTGATGGCGCAGGAATGATTTTTCAGGGTCAGCAGACCCATCGACTACCACCGAGCCGGGATCACCCCAGCCCAGAAAATGGATGTAAGCCCCATCTTCACCACCCATTTCTTCCACCTGCACGCCGCGATAACGCCCCGGCATGATGATAATCAAATCACCGGGACTGGCTGCCATAGCCGCATCCTGAATGATGTCGAATGTCTCGCTGACCGGATAGGTTTGTTCGGCATTTGAACAATCCGCCACGAAACACGGCACGGCCACACTGATCTCGCCGGGGCAGTCACCGTTTTGAGCGACACATAGAACATTGCTGTAACTATCCTGCAATTGAAAATTGGCACTGATAAATGCCTCGGTATCCGGTTCAACCCCTGTTTGCGCCCGCCCGATTTGCGGAGCCACCCCTAATCCGGTGACCACGATGGAAATGAACAAAAAAACAGCCCAATTCTTCATCAGAACTCTCCCTGATACTTTCTCTTCATTGTAGGGAAATCGAAAATTTGAGCTAATCAGCTCTATTGCTGTGGACGGCGTGCCTCGACAACCACCCACTCGCCAGATGTCCGCCTTTTATACGGTTCTAAGCCCGCTTTACGCAGTGCCTCTTCAACCTCATCCACCTGATCGTAGATGATACCGCCAAACACTCCTACCCCACCGGGCCGGATGATTTGGCCCAAGCCTTCATCACACATGGCAATGATGACCCGCGCCAGAATATTGACCAGTGCCAGATCAAAGCGCCGCGCGGCATGAACCAGACTTTCGAGACTGCCACTTTGCGCCTGAATTTTGTCTCCTACGCCATTCCGCGCTGCATTTTCATTCGTCGCGGTAATGGCAAGGTCGTCAATGTCGAGGGCCAGCACATGCGCCGCACCGAGTTTGGCAGCGGCAATACTCAAAATCCCCGACCCACAGCCGAGATCGAGCACACTTAATCCGGGACGTTCACCAACAATATCTTCTGTCGCCACCATGCAAAGCTGCGTGCTGGGATGCGTACCTGTGCCAAACGCCATGCCCGGATCGAGCCGGACGATGATATCATCTGCTGACAGGTCTTCGAGAGTACTTGGGTCAATCCATTCCGGGCAAATGTAGAGACGATTGCCCAATCGCAGCGGTTTATAGTGCACTTTCCACGCTTCGGCCCAATCTTCCTCTTCCAGATAACGGAATTCCGGTTCTGGCATTGGCGCAATCATGTTCATGTAGCGCAGGGCATCGCGTAGCTGCTGCTGTTTGTCAGGAGCGTTGGCATCGGCGGGCATATAGGCTTTGACGGTGAGTTCTTTAGCAGGGGGAATATCCTCTTCCCATTTATCCACCAGATCAAAGCCGGGGCGCTCGATTAGGACCCCCTGATGGCCGTACTTTTGCAGCACATCCACAATCGCTTCCGCATACTCACCTTCGGTGGTGAGCGAAATTTCAATCCATTGTTTTGGCAAGGTGGCTTCCTTCAGTTTTGTTCAAAGATGCGGTCAATAATACCGCCAGATTTTTCGGTGGGGAAGGTTGCTCATTGGTCCACAGGGGCTACATAGCGGAGGCCGCCAGCGACCTCCCTACTGCGTGTAGACTAACTATAATTAATTGGCTGGCCTAAAACCCTGTCGTCTCTGGGCGGCGATACTGGATAAGCCGCTGCAACGCCTTCAACTCATAAGGCCACGCATACCACTCCATCTTGTAGCGGATGGTTGATAGTCCTCGCAGCGCATTACGCATATAACCACGCAGGCGCATATCCGTTACAGTTGGATAATAGGCATTGACCACTGACTCAAAATCGCGCACCTTGCGCCGTGCTTTGTCTTTGAAGAAGGGCGTTTCCGGGTCACGCCGCAGTGAGAATGTTTCCCATGATGGGTCTGACCATTCATCCAGCGTTTGCGGGAATTGAAAGCCCAATGCTTTCGCCGCCTGCAACAATTCGCTGCGGTCATGCGGAACGGGCGTGTAGATGTACAGAATCAACTCCACCGCCGGGTTAATCTTCTTCAACTTACGGATAAATTGAATGGTGCAGTCAATGTCCGCCATTGGGTCCGGCGGATTGCCCAGCACAAAGCTGAATTCCGGCACAATGCCCAGCTTTGCCATGCGCTCGGCAACATATAATGTGCGCTCTGTGCCGCTCTTGCCACCCTTATTCATGAGCTTCAAGGTTTCATCCGAGCCGCTCTCGGCACCCATGAAAATCATTTTGCAGCCAGACTGTTTCATTTTCTGCCATGTGGCGTCGCTGTAATTGCTGAGTGTATCAACCCGACCCAACCCCCACCATGTCAGGCCAAAGCGTTCCATACGGTCCGAGATTTCCGCCACGCGATCCTCTCTGATGAAGAAATCCATGTCGTGGAATTCCATCCCGTTCGCGCCGTATTTGTTGGCGAGGATGTCCATGACTGTCTCGACACGTTCCGGACTTTCCGGCAGCCAGCGTTGATTCACCATGCGCACCACTGCACAGAAACTGCACGAAAATGGGCAGCCAAAACTGGAATGATGGGACAGCACCGCATTACCGAGATAGCTCCTACCGCGATAATCCGCCATGTTGACGCGATGATAGGGGAACAGCGGCAAATTATCGAGCGGGACCATTGGCGCACGCGGATTTTGCGTGACCGAACCATTTTGCCACACCAGACCGGGAACCTCCGCCAGACTCCCGCCATGATGAATGGTGTCTACCAATTTGCGGAAAGCAGGTTCGCCCTGTCCCTCCACCGCATAATCCACATAACCACTCTGCACGACAATATCGCCAAAATGAGTCGGGAAATAGCCGCCCCAGACGATTGCCATTTCAGGAACAGCCGCCTTGACCACCTTACTTACGGCGATAGCCTGCCGGAGTTGAGGACCGGGCATCACCGTCACGCCCAGCAACTTGGCCTTTGTTGCCCGCGCCCGTTCGATGATGTGCGTTGCCACATCATCAATCAGGTTGCCATCAATAATCTCCGGCGTATAGTCGCCTTCAATGACCCGCGCAATCGACAGCAGTGACATTGGAAGCCGCTGTTTGCCGGGGGTGGTACTCAGTGGATTATATAGCAGGACGGTTGGTCCAGTGGGTTCCATGTTGGATGTGTCCTCCCCTGAAGTTTATACAGTCAGTATACCAATTTTTACGTCAGTTACGTTTATTTGGATCAATTCTCTGGTTGAAGAAGTCCGGTGTTACAATTATGGAAAGTGCAGAGGTCCACCATGAACTTGAAAACATTTCACGCCAGTTCAATTGATAGTGCCCAGGATCATCTGGACGCGCTGGTTACCGGTGAGTTTGAACCTGTCCTCGCCATTGTATTCGCGTCGGTGGCACACGATCTTGAAAAATTAGGCGGTTTATTCTCGGCCTATAACATTCAAGTGTTTGGTGGAACATCTGCTGGTGAACTATTGGAAGATGGTGATGGCGATACAAACGTCTTTGCGGAAAATATTGTCGCGATGCTATTCGACCTCCCGGACGATACGTTTCTGCTCAAAATGTTCGATGGTGAAGGGTTGAGTTCACTGGAACGGGGTGAAATCATTGGCGATTGGATCGCCACGCAGACATTTGAAAATCCCGCTGTGCTGCTGATGACATCTGGAATGCGCACTGATGGTGAGGCGATCATCAATGGCATTATCAGCCAGACATCGCCTGATCTGCCGCTGTACGGGGGTATGACAGGGGACGACAATCATTTTCAACAGACATTTGTTTTTGACAGCGAACAGGTGCTGGATAACAGTGCCATTGCCCTCGTTTTCGATCAGGATAGGATCAGCGTGGAGGGGACAGCCTATGCTGGCTGGAAGGCGGTCGGTGGCGAGAAGACAGTCACCCGGTCAGAAGGCAATATCGTCTACACCATTGACTACATCCCGGTGACCGACATCTACCACGAATATCTCGGCTTTACCGAAGACTCCAAACCTGAACTGGCACCCCAATATCCCCTGCAAATCTTGCGCCGTGATGGATACGCGGTCATGCGGGCCGCACTGATTGTCGATTTTGAAAACAAATATGTGGTGTATGCCGGAAGCGTTCCCGAAGGCGCGATTGTCCGCTTTTGTGTACCGCCGGGAACGGACATTATCGACGATACGTTACAAGAATTTGCAATTTTTCATGAAACTCAGGTGTCCGAAGCAGATGCCCTTGTGGACGAAATTCGTCCATTCCAGCAGTTGTGGAATGTGCCGCTCATCGGGTTTTATACATATGGGGAAATGGGAAGTCTGGGGCACAATCGGCTGGATTTCCATAACGAGACCTGTGTGCTTGTTACATTGAAGGACAACATCACGGATGGATGACGACTTTAAGATTTTGAGTTCGCTGCTGGACCGTTATATCACAGATGACACTGATCACCATGCTGCGGTATCTGCATTGCAACGACTTGCCAAATCTCACGAACGTCTGGATTTTTTACGTAAACGGGAGTTAGAAGAAAAAAGTATCCTCTCCAAACTGCTGGCAAAAACCTCAAATGATCTTGAAAATGCTATCGCGCTGGCCCGCGATGCCAGCCGTGCTAAAAGCGCCTTCCTCGCCAATATGAGCCACGAACTACGAACCCCCTTAAATGCCATCATTGGCTATGTTGATTTAATCCTGACCGGCTCGTATGGAGAATTAAGTGAAGTTCAACATGACCGGCTATCACGAGTTAGCCAGAATGCACGGCACTTGCTGGGGTTGATTAATGATATTCTTGACCTCAGCAAGATTGAGGCAGGTAAAATGGACATCGTTCCCCAGCTATTTGAAGCCAAAGCCATCGTCCATCAAGCGGTCGATTCGGTCAGACCCATTGCCGCACGTAATGAAAATGAAATTATTGTTGATATGCCTGCCAAACTCGGCATTATGGAGTCCGATCCAACCCGACTGCGCCAGATTTTGCACAACCTGTTGAGTAATGCCTGCAAGTTTACCAGCGCGGGACATGTCATTGTCACTGCGGAGCGATTTAGCGTGGATGAAGTGGAATGGATGCGATTTTCGGTGGAAGACAGTGGCATCGGGATGAACGAGGAACAGCTAGAGCACATCTTTGACGAATTTGTTCAGGGCGACGAAACCTCCACCCGTATCTACGAAGGTACAGGGCTGGGGCTGGCAATCACGCGCCGCTTATGTGATATTCTGGGCGGCAAAATCATGGTTGAAAGTGTCCTCGGCGAAGGGTCAATCTTTACCGTTGAAGTACCCGCCTTTCATGAATCTGTGGCAAGAAGTAAATGAATGTAGCAGATTGGCAGTCATCGGGCGACTATATTGATTTTCAGGGGCATAAAATCTTTGTACGTGTCGAGGGCGAGGGCGACCCGATCTTGGTTCTACACGGTTTTCCGACTGCCAGTTATGATTATGTCCGGTTAGTGCCCCTACTTGCTGACCGCTATCGCCTTTACCTGTTTGATTTTCTGGGCTATGGATTTTCTGACAAGCCACAGGGCCACCATTATTCCCTGTTTGAACAAGCCGATATTACGCAGGCCGTCGCCAGTCATTTCGGCTTAAGCGATGTCACCATCCTAACGCACGACATGGGAAATTCTGTCACGCTTGAGTTACTGCGCCGACCACATCCAACTGTCAACCGTATTATCATGCTAAATGGCAGTGTTTTATTGGACCATTACCGCCCGGTGATTACCCAAAAGCTGCTCCTCAATCCGTTAATCGGGCCAATCATCAGCAAATTCAGGCTCATCCGAAAGCCAGTATTCGCCCGGCAATTTGGTAAATTATTCGCTCAGCAGCCGTCAAACAAAGAAATTGATGATTTCTGGCAACTGATTCTTCACAACAACGGAATCGCTAATTATCATCTGCTCATCCGTTATCTCAACGAACGCAAAGTCCACCAGCACATGTGGCTGGATGTGTTGAAAGCCAGTACAACACCGCTAACGGTCATCTGGGGCCAGCGTGACCCGGTTTCGGTGCCGAAGATTGCTGAGGCCATTCTGGAGCGTCGCCCGGATACCGATTACTATCCACTGGATGATGTTGGGCACTTTCCGCAGTGGGAAGCGCCGCAGCGGATAGCAAGCATCATCAATGAGCGGTCTGGAATTTTTTAAACGAATATTATAAAATTTACGCGAAGCCAACTGTTCGCTGCCGAAAGGAGACCCGTACCACTACGGTACGATTTCTGATGTCGATTAGTCCCGTAATGCAAGAATATCTGGCCGAAGCCTATCGCATCGCTGCCTATCAGGATACACCCTATGTAAGTACCTCGGCACTGGCGACCGAAATGGGCGTATCTGCACCGGCTGTAGCGCGTATGGCGAGCCGTTTGCGTGATGCCGGATACATAGAACACGAACCGTATCAGGGAATGAAGCTTACCGCCTCTGGTGAACGCGAAGCCCTGAGCGCTATTCGTCGTCATCGACTTGCTGAAGTGTTTCTCGTCAAAGTCATGGGCTTTGGCTGGCATGAGGTACATGACGAAGCCGATGCGATGGGTACGGCGATCACCGAACGGATTGCCGAGCGGATGGAAGAAATGGCTGAATTTCCCAAACGCTGTCCGCATGGGGAGCCGATTCCAGATCGCGACGGCCAGATGCCGCGCGTTAACGATAATTGTCTTGCCGATGTCGAGCCACCCATTGATCTTGTGGTGAGTCGGGTCCACACGCACGATCCGGCGGTATTGATGTATCTTGAGGAATTGGGATTGGTCCCCGGTAAAAAAGTTAAACTCGTATCCCGTGCCCCGTTTAACGGTCCCCTGCGCCTTGAAATCGACCGCTACGAACAGGTCATCGGTGCCGAACTTGCGGGTGTACTCCGGGTTTCAGCAAGCAAATAGTCGATATTTGTGGCATTTCTGAGGGGGCAAGTGCTCCCTTTTTTGTTTTTTAGGAAAAATTAGTTTTAAGCAGACCAAAAAGCGTTACAATTAGACTTGAAAACCTATTGGAGGCGCGCCATGAATTATAAGGTCGGATGGGTGATTCCGGCGCAGGTGCTGGGTGTAACATACTTCAACCCCATCGTAACATCGGAAGATTTAGATGGGGTTATTGAAACGACACAAAAACTTCTGGCAGGTATGACACGTCAGTTTCATATCATTATTGACAATCGAATCGTCAAAATGGATTCGTTGACCACCCTTCAGCAAATGAAACAGATAGCCCCTTTCCTGGCGAACTACCACTTGCGAGAAGTGGTGATGGTAGTGCCACTCGACACTAAGGAACTACCGGAGCCTCAATCGGATGGCTATATCACCCTGACGTATGTTCGATCCATCGAAGAGGCGATTGAATATCTGGACGATGTAGATGAATTTCTTGATGTCGCTGACATGGATGCCCGATTCTTCCCGGAGCATACGTAAATGTTTCGCGATGTATCCTTAGCACAGACTATAGAAAACCTATCTACCCATCCCGATGTGATGGGTATTTTATTGATCGGTTCAACCGCCAACCAACTCAAGTCTCATAGCGATCTCGATATTCTCATCATCGTCAAAGATGGCTTCCCAATTGATGTTGCGTTAACCTATATCGACAACAGACTGACTGATCTTGTCTTTCGTCCTGTGACGCTGCTTGAAAATTTCCCTCAGGTCGTTCAAGGTGGAACATCCGAGGCATCCATTGTTAACTGGTTTAGAACTGGCAAAATCGTCTTTGACCATGACGGAACTCTGAAGACAATTCAGGAACAAGCTACCGCTGTGCAAATAGTCCCCAACGAGAATTTTCGGGCAGGCGCACAATTTGGGGTACTCTATAACTATCACCAGAATCTGCGGCTGTGGAGGTCTGGTGACCAGCTATATCACGAAGCATTACAAATGCGTCTATTGTATGCGCTGAGCGATATAATGATCTCATATTTCTACTTGCGCGGCGAAACCTGGACTGGTGAAAAAGATGCCATTCGCTACTGGCAGGCCCATGATGCCGATTATTATCACCTGTTCAGGACAACAATGTCTACGACCGACCTCAATGAGAAATTCGCCCTCTATGAGCAGCTCGTTGAATTGACATTGCAACCTGTTGGCGGTTTGATAAAAGAGAACCTGCCGATTATTCAGCCTGTTGATTGGCAAGACAGCAACATCAAGCATCCCGAATTGTCCGCTTTGTTGAGAAGTTTACTCGCAGATCAGAATTCCCCTATCGATTAGTGTGTATCTAATCACGTTCACCGTTATAGATATTGAAATTATGAATCGTTCCGTGATTTTCAATGATGATCTGGACGTGAATGACGGGTCGCATTTGTTCGCCATTTGGTTCATCGACCACCTCCAGCACATTTTCACGCATAACACTGGTTTTCACAGTCGGACGCTCATCAGCCTCGATATGGATAATCACCGGCGTTTCATTACCTGCTCTGATGTTGATCGTCTCGCCTGTGTCATCCTCGATGCTGTCTGGCATGATTTCAGGCAGCACTGACGACACTCCAAAGTTGTCGGAAGGCGGCACTTCAGTTACCTCTTCAGCTATTTCTGGCTCAGGTGAAATGCCTTTCAGCCGCTGGTAGGACCGGATAATTTGCCTGTGGTAGTAAGGGTTTTCGAGATACATGCGGCGCTTGTTTTCATCGGGAATGAAATCTGCAATATAATGTAAGTCATCATAAAGCTGCTCAAGCAGTTGCTCTGCTCGTGTATCCCCAACGGCATTCCACACCTGACAGACTTTGTAAAAAACGTCGGTATCCATCGAAAAACTACGATATAAATCGCGCCACTCCGGTAACTGTAAGGTTTCCCAGATACGATTAGCACTTTCTAAGGCGGGTTCGATCTCGTTGCAGGCAATTAAGTAATCCAGAACATACATTTGTCCAGTTAGAGCAAGGTCCGCCCCCACTGTATCGGCTCCAGTGTCTAAGTGCGACTCAATACTGCGCAGTCGTTCGTAGTATACCCCGGCCTCATCAAGTTGTCCGGCAAGAGTCAACTTGTGTACAAGATCAGCCAACGCGGCGAAAATTAATAGCGATGACTGCGCTGACTCATTAATCTCCAACGTCTCTCTAGCCGATTGTATAGCCTTCTCAAAATCGCCAACTTCAAAGTAATAATTTGTCAGCGCACCATGTAAACGCCCAAATTTACCCAGCCGACGGGCGAGTTCAAACGCTTCATCAAGATTACGCTTCGCTTCGCTAAAATCCCCAAAGTGACAGTGATAAAATGCCAGAGTGATACATGTCTCCATAATTCCGGAATAGTCAGAGATTTCTTGATAGATACGTAAAGACTTATCGAAAAAATTCCATATCTCTGCGTAGTTATTTTGTCGCCCTTCGTAGGACGCAAGCCGTTTAAAAACAGTGGCTTCCCCCTGCCTGTAACCGATCTCCTGCGCCAATTCAAGCGCCTGATGCCAATATGCTTCTTGCTCAGCCGTATCCACCAATCCGGCTATTCTTATCAGTGTCTCGACCTGTTTGCGGCGGTTACCAGTTTCTTGGTAGATAGCCAGAGCTTGACGCAGATAGTCCAGTGCTTCTTTTTCATCCGGGTGGTGATGAAGCTGGATGATGGACATATTGCATAGTGCGTCTGCCTCTAAATCACGCGCCTGTGCGACCCGGGCGAGTGCATGTGCCTTCCCGGTATGCTGTTCGTAAAAGGGCAAGTTGAAGGGCTGCGAGTAATATTGCGCCAGCAGTAAATGTGCATTCGCTTCAATCGCCACTTCCTGAGCAGATTGCGCCAATTGGATGACAGTATCGGCTAAAGCCGGAACTTTATCACGATTGGCTGTTGCCACTGCGTGACGCAGTTGTCTTAACCTAACTTCTGCCTGCTGTGCTGGAATCTGGCTCGCATCGGCAATGAGCATCAATTCATCAAGGTCTGCCGCCTCCTGGTCCCACTGGTTGAAATTGTGATATGCCTCTGTGCGTTCCATAAGCAGCGTATACCGTTTCCGGTCATCAAGTGCGTGACTGATTTCTAAAGCCCGCGTAAAGTACTCAATTGCGATTTCATGCTGGTAACTGTCGGCGGCGGCCTGTGCTGTCTTTTCAAGATAATCGAGGGCCTTTACGCCAAGTTCATGAATGCCATGCTGGTAAGCTGCCTCATAATGATAAGCAAGCTCCTGATAATGAGCCGGAATCTCGCTGGGAAACAAATTTTCGAGAGTTTCGGCAGCGCTCTGATGCAGAACTCGTCGCCGGGCGCGAAGCTGCATTGAGTACGCGGCATCGCGCAGCAAAGCATGTTTAAACAGATACCGCATCTGATTAAGCGCGGTCCATACCGTTTCATGTTCTGCCGCGGAGATCTTCTCACTCAGGTTTGTATCATCCTCCAGCATAGCCGTCAGCACATGCACCTCAAACTCACGTCCCAGTACCGATGCTGCCTGCACCACATCCTTCACTTCCAGTGTAAGCTGGTCCAGCCGTGCAATGAAGATCGCCCTTAAATCTCCCGGTAATGGTGAACTGTGTTGTGGGCTGCTGGCGAGATGCCACATGCCATCCTTGAAGGTAATATCACCCTGACCACGTAAGTAGAGCAAAATCTGCTCAGCAAAAAATGGATTACCTTCGGAGCGCTGCATCACCAGTTCAAGCAGCGACGCACTGATTTTGTTTCCCAGAACCGATTCGGCCAGCCGCTCCACCGCCACGTCGGGCAAGTCCTGCAAATGAACAATGTGGAAAGGTATATTCGGCGGAAATTGGATTGGTTCGGGTAACTCGTCCAGGCGGGCTGTTGCAATAATCGCGATGGGGAAACCGTTCATGTTGCGCAACATCCGCTGGGCAAATGCTCGAGTCTCGGCGTCCATCCAGTGGATGTCCTCCGTTACCACAATCGTCGGTCGGTAGAGACTCCCTGCCTGCATCAGAGTCTTGAGAGCGGTAAACACCATTTCATGCCGGGCTTCCGGGTCCACCTCCGAATAGAGAGAGTTTTCCCAGTATAAATCCAGCAAGGACCCGATAAATGAACGCAGCCGGTTCAATTCACGGGCAAATTCCGGCGGAGACAGCGCCACTGCTTCATCCATTTTGCGTCCGAAATTTCGCTTATTGACGGCATCCGATGCCGCCGGGGATTGTTCGAAGTACTGCCTTAATCCGTAACGAAATGGGCTGAGCGGCTGCTGCACAATCTGGTTGGTTTGCCCCATTCGCCATTCAATCACGATTCCTTGTTGAGCCACACTGGCATCAAGCCGCTGCCGGAACTCGTGTATCAAGCGACTCTTACCCAACCCGGCCTCACCTGACACCACACAGATTCCGGCAAACCGTTCCTGATCGGTATCAGTCGGCAGCAAAATCGGCTGGACAAAATCCAGGAGCTGCTGCAATTCTTCTTCGCGTCCAACCATTTCCCCCTGAAAAAACACTTCAAGACGCTGCTCTCTGGGTTCAATCAGGCGATACAACGGCTGCGGGTCTTTGAAACCCTTGAGTTCATATTCGCCGACAGGCTGAATTTCAAAATATCGCCGGGCACGCTGCGTTAATTGTTCATCGAGCCAGATTTCGCCCCAGGGTGCTTTAACCATTAGTCGCGCCGCCAGACTGACTCCACCCCCATAAGCTGTATATTCGCCTCGATATGCTGAGCCTGTTTCGCCTGCAAATAGCGTCTGATAGGTAACCCCCGCTTTATATGTACCTGGAGTGATCGTCGGCAGGTCAAGCAGAAAATTTAGCGCCCGCACAATATCATTTTCGTGACTGGTCGGCATCCCCCAGAACATAAGGAGATTACAGCCCTTGTCGCCAAAGTCCACCCTCGCCAGAAACCCGCCATATTTCTGCTGGAGATCAAACACGGACTGCACAAATGAATCAAGCTGCTGGACAGTGTCTATACCCATCAGGTTGACGAACACGGAAATCACCTGTCGAAATTCTCCGCGTGTTTTACGCTGCAAAATCGCTTCTGGAACAAATTTATCCTGGCGGGGCATTTCCATGTCGGCGACAGGCTGCGGATCAGGCAGACGCCCTGTAACGGAGAGAACCCTTTGATGCCCCTCATCTCCCACCGCAATCACCTGCACCACATCAGACAGAATTTCATAAACGGGTCCTGTCAAAATCATGTTGCCTGCCTGCGCATAATGTTCGGCTCCCGCGGCGTCTTCTACCGCCGTGCCATTGAAAAAGTATGCAGATTTAATGTCGGAATTACCTTCATCGGGACTCAAGATCCCCCACTGGACTGAACCCGACGCAATGCCAGATTTGACCGTAAAGGCAAACGCCCCATATGGTGTTTTTTGTGTCGGATTGGTCCGAATGTAACTTTGAATTTCGCTTGCCGCCGCGAGAGCTTGCAAATATGCCAGACCTTTATCACCGATTTTGGGGATAGGAAAAAGAGCCGTGAACGCATCCCCCGCGAAGGTGGTGATAAAACCGCCCTGCTCATACACCGCCGTGACCAGCGGCTCAAAAATGGCGTCCATCACATCCGACATCGCCTCAGCCGCCTCATTACCAAATTGTTTCAAGGTGTTGGTAACACTGCTAAAACCAGATATGTCAACAAACAGCGACACAGCCTCAAAGTGACCACTGAGTTGATGATTGGCATGATTCTCAAGGATAAAGCGTGGCACTAAATATCTCATGGACTGATGACCCTCTGCGTTGGAATATATTTACAATCTTAACCGCAGTCCACCCTGCGGCGCTAACGACCTCAATACTGTGGCAGCGACTTTTGCAGGCATCTTCTGGATGAAACAAAAATTCCTCATGGGCGGCAGCATGAGGAATCAAATACAAAATCTAGATGTGATCAGCGTGGCAAACAACAATCCGGCGGGCAGATGTCGTGGTTGGCGGGACGCAGACCAATGGCGCGACGTTTAGGGTTAGCCGTCATCCGCTCAACAATCAATTCTCGAATCATTGCGATGAATTTGGGGTGCGTCCCGACCGTCCCGGCCCTGACCATATTCATCCCCCATTCCTGAGTGGCCTGTAACGCCTCGGTATCAAGGTCATACATCACTTCCATGTGGTCCGAGATAAAGCCAACCGGCATGACAACGACGTCCGTTACACCCGCTTCATGCAGCGCTTCCAGATGGTCCACAATATCTGGCTCCAACCACGGCTGATGGGGCGGTCCACTGCGACTCTGATACACCAGTTCCCAATCCTCAAGTCCCGTCATTTCACCAATCAGGCGGCACGTTTCCATCAACTGGGCAACGTATGCACTTTTCTCTGCCATTGCCAGCGGGATACTGTGTGCGGTAAATACCAGTCGAGCATCTGCCTGCCGTTCCTGCGGAATCTGCTGCCAGACATCCTGCAACCGTTCGGCATTAGCTTCAATGTACAGTGGATGATTGTAGGCCATCCGTATTTTGTCGACAACGGGCGCACCGTCGCCGACTTCTTGCTGCGCATCAAAGATATTTTCGCGATACTGGCGACAACCCGACCAGCAGCTATACATGGATGTATAAAATGCGAGTGCCCGCTTCACGCCGTCATCACACATCTGGCGGAGGGTATCTGGCAGGAGTGGATGCCAGTTGCGGTTACCAAAATAGACGGGCAATCTCGGACCATGCTCTGCTAACTCTTTTTCCAGCGCGGCGATAAGCTGGCGGTTCTGTTCGTTGATTGGGCTAACGCCATCGAACATCCGGTAGTGCTCGGACACTTCAACGATGCGTTCACGGGGAATATTACGCCCGCGCAGCACATTTTCCATGAATGGAATCACATCGTCCATTCCCTCCGGTCCACCAAAGGACACAATCAATATCGCATCATAGTCAACCGCTTCGTTATCGAAGGGAACATAGGTGGTCTTGTCAGGGTCAATCATGCTGCCGTTGCATCTCCAATAATATCTTTTCGAGAACAGCTACCCATTGTACCGTATAGACAGCTTGCATTTTAGGCGAAACTTTGCGTAGAATCAGAAAGCACCGAAGGGGTCATCACATTGAAAGTTGCGATTTATACCGAAACTTTTTTGCCTAAATTAGATGGCGTAGTTACTGTTACCTGTTTACTCCTTGACCATTTCCGCGAGCGCGGGGTGGATGCTATTGTGTTTTCGCCGGGTCCGCACGTCGAAAGCTATAACGGCTTTCGTGTCGTGTCTATCACACCCAGCGTACCGATGCCAATGTATCCTGAAGCACGGCTTTCCATCCCACTGCGGCGGAGTTATCGCATTCTAAAGGAATTTGACCCGGATATCATTCATGTAGCTAATCCCTGGTGTGGTGGCATCGCCATGCTGTACTACGCTAAAATGTTGGATAAACCATTGGTGATGTCTTTCCATACCCATCTGATGGCGATGGCGAAGTTCTATAAACTCGGTTTTTTACAGAGGCCACTGTGGGGTATTCATCGCTTTCTGTATCAAAAGGCCGATTACCGGGTGGCGACTTCGAAACGGGTTGTGCGTGAGTTGGAAGATCACCGTTTTGGGGAAACTGGTCTGTGGCGACGCGGCGTTGATACCGACGTATTTGCCCCGCGCATGAACGGCACAGCGGCGATGCGTGAACGACTGGCTGGCGGACATCCCGAACGTACACTGCTGCTGTTTGTAGGACGTGTCGCCGCTGAGAAGCAAATAGAGCAGATTGCTCACACGCTGGACACAATTCCCGAAACCCATCTGGCAATAATTGGCGATGGGCCATTTCGCCCGAACCTTGAGGAAGTTTTCAAAGATCGTAACGCAACCTTTGCCGGGTATCTCAGCGGCGATGATCTGACCGCAGCTTATTGTGCGGCAGATATTTTTGTCTTCCCGTCAGCCATTGAAACCTTCGGGTTGGTAGTAGCAGAGGCAATGGCAGTCGGCTTGCCGGTGGTCAGTAGCCGGGTGGGCGGTGTACCAGAACTGATTGAACATGGTCATAATGGGTATATCTTTGAAGTCAACGACACCGAACAAATGACCGCCCATGTTCAGGACCTGATTGACAATCCGGACAAGCGTCAGCAGATGGGTCGGGCCGCGCTTCAGGCCGTGCAGGGATTGACATGGGAAGCGATTAATGATGATCTACTGACCGAGTACCAAAGCCTGATCGAAAAGTATTCTGCAAACGGAAAATGAAAACGATTGATCCGCCCTTACAGAAGATAACGATTGGCGGCCTCACGCTTGCCTTTCGCGAAAGCGGTACGCCGGGCAAGCCGGTGATGATACTACTGCACGGGCTTGCCGAGACGAGTGCTTTCTTCTGGCGACCGTTGATCGCATCGTTCAACGATGACTATCACATATTCGCCTTTGATTTGTTGGGGCACGGCGATTCGGATAAGCCCGACGAAGGCTACGGAACACACCGCCAAACGTGGCTCATCAAGCAGGCTGTTGAAGCGCTTGGCATCACCCCCGCTGTTTATGTTGGTCACTCGATGGGCGGTATTTTCTCGACGTATATGGCCGTTCGTTGGCCCGAACATGTGTCCCGTTTAATATTGTATGACACCCCACTGCCAGATTCCCCACGCAAAAATCTGAAAACGATTGTGCGGTATGCGCCCTTAAAAAGTTCACTTATGTTTACGCCACTTATCCTGCCCTTTATATTAAGAATGGTCTTTTCGTCCATTCCATTTTTTCGTACAACCATGAAGTTAGCGCTGATTACATGGCGCATTCCATACCACACTCATCTGCTCAACCACGAATATATGGCGGAGGCCGAGCGCCACTCGCCCTATGCCCTCTTTGAAAATGCCCAGAGTGTTGTTTTGAAGACCAACCTTATTCAGGAGTTACAACGGCTGAATGTGCCAACCTTAATTATTGTCGGCGATAATGACCTGATGGTCCCTGTTGCCGAGGCCCGGCAGTATGTCAGGTTAATCCACAACGCCGAGCTTGTTGTTGTTCCAAATGCAGGGCATGTGTCCCTGCTGGATAATCCAGAAGTATTCAATTCTGCTGTCAAAAGTTTTTTGGAGAAAACATAATGTTAAATAAATTATTTGAAGATTCAGACCGCCCGCCGCCGGAAGTTCTGAAGGAAACTGCCCTTGTTCTCTTTGAAGAATATTGCAATGAATTTAAAAGAAATCCATCGCCGAAACTTTGCCTGAAATTTATTAAAGAGATGCCTAAAATCGCAGCCCATAAAGAACTGGTACAGCCTCTGGCTGAAGTACTGTTTGAGTGGCGGGATACATACATGGGCTTCGGAATGATCGCGGAATGGGATTATCTGGTGAAAAGTGTCAGCTTCAGGATATTTCGCGATCTGGGATTTGAAAAAGGATGGGAACTGGTCAGTCAGCTATCCCTGTCGCGTGTTTTGACGGCAAGTGTATTCGGGGACTTGAACGGTATCGAGAATGCCTATGAAATGGCAATGGAATTTGGCCTACCAGAGCGTGATCTGTTCGCCAATATCGAACGGATCAGCGCTTATATAAATTACTATGGTTATGCAAAGTTAAAGCCTTTGCACGAAGAAGCGCGGGGATATTTTGAAGCGACTATGGCGCAGCCAGACCCCAGGCTTCAACTGCGTGCCCTTGTGATGATGTCACGTCTTGAAAGCAGCCTCGGCAAGCACGCAATTGCATTCGAATTAGCGCAACAGGGTATTATTCTTGCGCAGGAACACAATCAAATTTCACTGGCAGTATCCCTTTTCCCGGTGATGATTTTGCCTTACCTTCAATCCAACACACGCACGCCTTATCTTAACGATGTATTTACCTATTGGGATCAAAACATCCCCGAAGATAACCTTTTCGGACGTGCCCTGTTTAGTGGCAACTATGGTGTTTTCCTGCTCAAACAAAAAGAGTATCCGGCTGCTATCCAGTATCTGAGAAGCGCCTGCATATTTTATGAGGTAGTAGGCTGGGAACAGAATCTGGGGCGTACTCTGCTATCACTGGGCGCAGCGTGTGGATATACAGGTGATTATGACAGCGCAGTGGATGCTTTTGAGCAGGCACTCGAAATCTATGAGAGGCTGGATATAAGCGACCATATCGCGATGGCTTTCAACAATCTGGGTTGGGTTCATGGCAAGATGGGCAACAGCAATCAGGCAATTGAATACCTGGAGCTTGCCTGGAGTGAATTAAAAGGTCTCCCGGAAAGTTCCTGGAAGACCAGTCTGCTGAACAAAATCACGGACGACTTAGAAAAACTTCAGTAACCCTGCATCAACCGCAACCACCGCTGCCCGTTGGCGGAGGACATTCAGGGTCGGCAACGGTCATTTGACCATCCAGCTCATGGATGCGGGTGATGGCACTGCCATCATCTACGGCAGCGGCAGCGCCCTGTGTGGTCAACACGGGAATGGCAACTGCCAGAAGCAAGGCCAGTGCAAGTACTGCTATAATGAGTTTGCGAGTCATCTTGTGCCTCCTTAAAGGACTGTTTACAGGCACAGGATGACTTTTTTTGCCCCCCAAATGAGCCGCCAGCGAACACATTTCGAACACATTTCGGACATCATCTGGTGAACCTTTGACGGTTGCAGGTTGTACTATGAACTCAAGCCAAAGGAGGTCCTGATGTACAAGTTATCTATTGGGCGTTTCGATGTCTACAGCATTGATGATGACGCCAGTGAAGGCGGGGTTGAATTCTTAGCCCCCAATGCTGATCCTGATGAACGGGCAGCGGCATTGGCTCGGCACGGTGTAACCGGAGATAAGGTTCAGATTTCGTACAATCCGGTATTGATCGATACTGGCCGTCAGAAAATCCTGATTGATGCAGGCTGGGGGCAGTGGTTAGAAAAAGGAGATGGTGGTAGGTATCATGGCAACCTGCACGATGCCATCACGGCAGCGGATATTCAGCTTGTCGTGTTGACCCACGCCCATGTAGATCATTATGGTGGGCTGGTTGGGGAAAACGGAGAGCTATTGTTCCCAAAGGCCAGTTATATGATGTGGAAAGGGGAATGGGATGATTGGGCCAGCGACGAGGCCATCAAGCGGTTGGAGGCGGAACAAAATCCGCGAGCCGAACTCGTACGACATTTCCTTCACCCGCTTCAATCGAAATTAACGTTGTTAACCGAGGATAATCCAGAGATTGCGCCGGGTGTAACGGCCATTCATGCCCCCGGCCACACGATGGGACACATGGCGGTTCGCGTGGCGGATGGTGATGATGTCCTACTGATTGCCGCCGACGCGCTCCTTCATCCCATTCACATTAAACGTCTGGATTGGCACTTCGGTAATGATGTTGACCATAATGCCGCACAGGCAACTCGTGAACGGCTTTTATCGAGTGCCTGTGCGGACAATACATGGTTTCATGCCTATCATTTTGCCTATCCGGGCATCGGTCGAATTACCCGAACAGGCGATGGTTATCGTTTTGTAGCGGTTTAGGCTGCCGTTTCAAGCCAGCGACGTGCCTTGTCAGGTTTGCTGAAGAACTTGACCTGAAGCGAGTCCTGTACCAGTCGCATTGTTGCCGAGATGACCATATTCGTGAAACTCGCCGGGCGCAAAATCGCGATTTGCCCATAGAGTGCTTCAAGATGATGCTGTCCGGTAAACTTCTGCTGAAGAGCGGCTGCCACCTTAGGGACTGGAACCGCATCATCCTGTCGTAGATCGATCAGCATCTTCAGTGGCTGTGCTGGATCGTGCTGGTTGAGGGTCCGGTCGATGTTTTCAACTAACTCATGCAGGTCATTCTTCTCTAGCGAGAATTCGTAAATCATTGGTCTTTATCCTCTCTGCCAATCAAGCGTAATCGACTGACGTAAAAATCGCGCTAGAAAAAAAGGGGCACGTCTGTGTGCCCCTCAGTCTGGCAATATAGTGAACTATTGCTTATCCTGCCCACTGTATGAGGCCGGTCAGGATAGGATCGGTCAGCTTGAAGTCATTCGGCAAAACGCGCACCGAAATGCCCCGTTCGCCGGTACTGTCAAAATGGACCGTTGTCTTGAATTTATAAACACCATTCTGATGTTCGTTCGCATAATCCATGTTGATAGCTTTCCCATTAATCAACATTCCGGCGGTATCCAGCGAACCGGAGTATGCCTGTACACAAACGTCGTTGGGCATTAGCTTGCCTAGATCAACCCACGCTTCAACGTCTGCCGTATCCCCAACGTTGACCGCATGTGACGATACTGAGACTTCCTTCACCGCAATATCCTTCCAGGCAGCTTCTACACCCAATCGCCAGTCCGCATAATCCTTGCCATTCTCGGCATCTTCCACCAGTTCTTCATAACGTTCCGCGGCCCGCATGTAATAGCGGGTTGTGTACTCTTCAACCATACGGTCCGTATTGAAGAAACTTGACAGCGATTTCATGCTGGCGCGAACCTTACTCATCCAGTTACGCGGCAGGTTATCACGGCCCCGATCATAAAATGTCGGGATGATGTCTCGTTCCAGCAGGTTATATAGGGCCTGACTTTCGATGTAGTCCTGAAGTTCCTCATCTTCTACCGAATACTGCTCACCCGCGCCAATAGCCCAGCCAACTCCAGGACTGTATGCCTCGGCCCACCAACCATCCAGCACACTGCAATTCAATCCAGCGTTGTAAATGACCTTCATACCGCTTGTCCCGCTGGCTTCCTTGGGGCGGCGCGGTGTGTTCAACCACATATCGACACCCTGCACCATATAACGCGCGACCGTCATGTCATAGTTTTCGAGAAAGACCACTGCATGACGAAACTCCGGCAAACTGGAGTAATTCACAATTTCGCGGATAAACTCCTTACCCGGCTGGTCATGAGGATGGGCTTTACCGGCAAAAATAAACTGCACCGGACGGTCTGGATTGTTGATAAGGCGGTCTAAACGCACCGGGTCGCGGAATAACAGTGTCGCTCGCTTGTATGTTGCGAAACGACGCGCAAACCCGATGGTTAATGCTTCTGGATTAAGTACCTCTTCGGCTTCTTCAACGTCGGCCTGTGCCAGGCCCCGGTGAATAAATTGCTTTTTCAACCGGGTGCGGGTAAAGGCTACCAAACGAGCACGGCGGCGTTCGTGAACACGCCACAATTCAGTGTCTGGGATACGGTCAATATCTTCCCAGATAGCCGGGTTGGCAGCATTGGTTTGCCACGCCGGGTCAAGATAACGATCAAACAGACTCGCCATATCGGCACTGACCCAACTCTGCATATGAATCCCGTTGGTAATGGAATCAATCGGTACTTCTTGACGAGGAACCTGGGGAAACATCCACTGCCACATATCCTGTGATACAAGACCATGTAAGGCACTCACACCATTGGTTGAGGCCGACATCTTAAGGGCCATCACCGGCATCGAGAACAGATCATAGCCGCCCATTGGTTCACGCCCCAGATCGTGGAATTGGCTGCGTGTCAAACCGAGTTCTTTCCATAGCCACTCGAAATGCTCGTCAATCAAATCAAAACCAAAGCGCTCCAATCCGGCAGGGACGGGTGTGTGGATGGTATATACGCTGGTGGTAGCAATGATATTGCGAGCTTCATCAAAGGTGAATTTGGGATGGTGTTTCATAAAGAGGTGGATACGTTCGAGGGCGAGCAGGGCACTATGACCTTCGTTCATATGAAGCACTTTGGCATTGATGCCCAGCGCATTCACCATCCGTATGCCCCCGATACCCAGCAATATCTCCTGCCGGATGCGTGTTCGGCGGTCTCCCCCGTAAAGCCGATCCGTCAGATCATGCAGGTCTGCGTCGTTATTGGGATGGTTTGCATCCAGCAGATACAGGTTGATCCGCCCAACCGCGACTTTCCAGATGTAAGCGTACAGCGTCCGGTTTGCAATCGGCACCGTAATGACCATACGTTTGCCGTCGGCATCATAGACTGGCTGCACCGGCAAGTTGGCGTAATCATTCATCGGATACAATTCTTGCTGGTAGCCATCCTGATTGAGATACTGCTGGAAATATCCTTCCTGATAAAGCAGCCCGACGCCGATCAGCGGAATATCAAGGTCCGAGGCACTCTTGAGGTGATCGCCCGCCAGTACACCCAGACCGCCCGAATAGTTTTTAAAACAGGTTGTCAGGCCAAATTCCATACTGAAATAGGCAATAAAGGGAGCATCGTGGTCCCCGTAGTTTGTTCGATACCATGTGTCTTTGGCGCTCATGTACTCGTCGAAACTGTCGATGACACGCTTATAGTGTGCCATAAAGGATTTGTCCTGAACCACGTTATCCAGATTTTCCTGGCTGACTTTGCCAAGAAGAAGCACCGGGTTGTAATCACTCTCAACCCACAAGTCATTATCGAGACGACGGAACAAGGCCTGGCTTTCGTGATCCCAGGACCAGCGCAAGTTGTACGCCACTTCCAGCAAACGATTGAGTTCAGGTGGAAGTTTGGGCGTTACGTCAATCTTGGCGACAGGATTAATCATGTGTTGGGAAACTCCTGCTTACTTTAAATCAAAAGTGGTGTCCAAAATTGTTCTAAATTCTGGATTATCAGCATAATCATCCTGTCAATTCTGTGCAAGCTTTTATCATAGGCAAATCTGCCAAATCGGGTGTGAAAAAAAGTACAGCTACAGCGCGGTATAATCTAGTAGGTGACATAGCAATTTTTGCAGAGAGAGACGACTCATGTGGCAGGAAAATATAGGTGAATTCATAAAGAATATTTTGGAAGACTGGCATGCACCGGGGGCTGCGGTAGCCGTTCTCAAGAGTGATGAGGTGGCGATGATGGAGGGTTTTGGCTATCGCGACGTCGAACAACAATTGCCCGTAACACCGGACACCCGCTTCGCCATTGCCTCCTGTACCAAAGCCTTCACCGCGATGGGTGTAGCCCTGCTGGTAGACGATGGTCTGCTGGAATGGGACAAGTCCGTGCGGGATTATATACCCGATTTCAGAATGTATGATGATTATGCGACGCAAAACCTGACCGTGCGTGACCTGCTTTGCCACCGCAGCGGCATTCCCCGCCATGATTTCGCGTGGATGGGTACGGACTTCACCCGCGAAGAAATTGTACACAACCTGCGTTACTTAAAGCCGTTCACCAGTTTTCGGGGCAAATATTATTACCAGAATATCATGTATGCCACCGCTGGTTATTTGTGTCAGGTCGTCAGCGGGCAAGTGTGGGAGAATTTTATTAGCGAGCGTATTTTTGACGTCCTGGGTATGGAAAACACCAATTTTTCGTTTATTGCCAGTGACTCGATTCACAAAACTGCCTTCCCTTATCATTTTGATGTAATGCAGCAACAACTAGTCCAACTCAAGCATTATGCCTACCGGGACGGCGCTGAACATGAACCAACTGGCCCGGCAGGCTCGATTTATTCCACTATTAGAGACCTTACAAAATGGCTGAAAGTTCACCTGCGAGTTAGCGAAGTGTCGCTTGTCTCAGAGAGTAATCTGCGCCAGATGCACCTGCCGCATACCATTATTCGCGCCCAGGAGGCCAAAGAACTGCTTTATCAAACTGACTTGCTGACCTATGGGCTGGGCTGGCGCATTCGTCCTCATCGCGGTTACACATTGATCCAGCATGGTGGCGCAATAGACGGCTTCCGCTCTACTGTGTCATTCATACCTGAAACAAAACTGGGCGTCATTGTGTTGACGAACCTGCAACTGCGCGATACCCCCGACGCTATCACACTTGAACTCATTGACGACATTCTCGAACTCGACCCCAATCGCTGGCATCAGCGACTGCTGGAAATATCAGAAATTGGCAATCAGGCAATGATTGCTGCGGAAATGTCCGGTGGCAGTAGTCAACCGCCGAGCCACAAC
>JAKEEQ010000092.1 GCA_022616515.1 Chloroflexota bacterium
CAAGTGATTCTGGGCGGCGCGACTATCCTGGATAGTGCTATTGAAGCCCTCAGCGTGTCAATGCTGGGGAGTGTCGGTAAGAACCAACAGGTGATTGATCTACTCAAACGAGAAACCGAAGGAAATGTTTTCTTCCTGGTAGAAGTGGTGCGGGCACTGGCTGCGGAGGCTGGGCATCTGGACCAAATTACTCAAATGACATTGCCAGAGCGCGTGTTTGCGGGTGGTATTCAACAGATTGTTGAACGACGTTTTGAGCGTGTTCCCGAAAGCGCCCACTATCCACTGCGCTTTGCTGCCGTCGCGGGACGCCAGGTCTCGCTGGAGATAATCCAGAATGTAATGCCCGACCTTGATATTGAAACGTGGCTTACCGAATGCTCTGCTGCCGCTGTTTTAGAAGTAGTTGATGGTCAGTGGCGTTTTGCTCACGAAAAATTGCGTGAAGGTTTGATTGCATCTTTAGAGGATAAGGAACGGCAGAAACTCCATTTTCAGGTAGCAGAGACTCTCGTCGAGACTCACGGTGACTCACCGGATTATGCGCAGGTTATCTGTGATCATTATGAAAATGCGAGGGCTATTGATAAAGCCGCAAAATGGTATGTTCCTGCCGGAAAAGCTGGACTTAAAGCTTATGTTTTTGAGTCTGCTACCCGATATTACGAAAAGGCGATTTACTATTGGGCCTCAAATCCAGATCGACTTGAAGATTTTACAATCGAGGATCGACTTGAAGCGTATCAGGGTCTGGGAAGCACATATTTCTGGCAGGGACGGTATGATGATGCTATAGGAATATACGAAGCGCTCGGCGAACTTGCTCAGGAGGTCGGCGATAAAGTCGCATACGCTACTTCACTGCGAGGCATAGCAAATTGCCGTCTATATATGGGCGATAGTGAGTCTGCTCTTGGATTGCTGGATGAGGCGGAAAAAATTGCCAGGAATGAGGCCGCTATGGAGCAACTGGCTACGATACTATGGGCGCGTGGCGTTCTGGGTTATATGTCCGGTGATTTCAAGGCCACAGTAAAATCTGGTGAGGAATTACTGGACATTGCGGAGAAGCTTGAAAAGCCAGTTTTGATAGCGCAGAGCAACAATTTGCTAGGGGCGGTGAAATATGCTCAGGGGGATTATCAGGCTGCCGCCGATCACTGGTCTGCCCAATATGAACTCACCATTACAACAGGTGAAATCGCATCCGCCGTGGCAGCTCTGAACAATCTTGGTGTAATCGCTGAATCACTGGGTGATTATGACGGCGCACATAAGCGGTATCAGGAAGCATTACGTATAATCAGCAGAACAGGTAGTCGTGATCAGTTCATGTCATTTACAAGCAATCTGGGTGGCCTACAGGTGCGTCGTGGTGAACTCGACGATGCGATTCAAAACTTGAATACTGTCATCGAAATGGCGGAAAACATTCCTTTTAGCCAGCTCTCTGAAACGTATCGTTTTCTCGCGGAAGCTCTACTGGTGCAGCAAAAAGAGTACGAAGCTCTGGAAGCCGTTCAACGTTCTCTGGAACTGGCAACAAATGTCGGGTCGCCTGATATGCTGGCAGGGGCATGGCGCGTGCTGGGTCAGGTGGCGTCCACGCTCATTCAATCCGTCCATCCGAAGGTTGGCGCTGAAGAATATGTTGACGCGCAGGAATGCTTCATCCAGAGCGACACCATTTGTCAGGAAAACGGATTGGTCGGCGACCGCGCTCGGACCCTGCGCGAATGGGCACGCCATGAGTACCGCTATGGTAACAATGAAGACGGGCTGGAGCTCTGGACCAAGGCCACCCAGTTGTATGAACAGCTTGGCGCGGACCTTGAAGTTAAGCGGATGCAGCAAGGCCCGTGATGACGACCCGGTTATGACCTGTCCCAATTAGAGCACCCCTTGACTGCGATTCTTCGAGAGGCAGAGCGGATTATGCTGTGGCTGGCGCACGAAAATGGAAGGCCATAATGCAATTGTTCGAAATCGGTCATCTTACCATCAGTGACGGCGCGGAACAGGCATTGGCGGAATCCGGCGTCTCGCTTGATTCCCTGCTTGAGCAGCACCAGCGCGGTATTTGGCCGGATGAAGACAAATCAGGCCAACAGGAAAATCGATTTCGCGCCGAACATGGACTGCTGGTGATGGCGCAATACGCAATCGCGGACGACAACATGCTGCTCATCATGACGGCAGCCGACCGTTCGTGGACCCATGTGCTGCTGCCACATGAATTTCAACGGGTCGAGATGAGTGCCCTTGAGGGATATGCCTATTGGGCGGAACGCTACGACCGCGATCCTAACCCGTTGATTGCCGCTGAAGAACCCGTCATCAGCCAGCGACTGGCAGCAATTACGCCACAGTATGTCCTCGATGCGGGCACAGGCACAGGTCGCTATGCAATAGCTTTGGGGAAGCAGGGTGTATCTGTCGTGGGTATTGACCAGTCGCCAGAGATGCTGGCTTTGTTGCTTTGCCACAGCCAGCATTTACCTGTGACCTTGCTTCGCGCCTCGTTGGAAGCGCCATTGCCATTCACGGACCAACAATTTGACTGCGTGGTGAGTGCGCTGGTCCTGTCCCACCTTCATGACCTCACATTCACCGTGAGCGAATTTAAGCGGGTGTTGCGACCGGGAGGTGACTGTCTTATCTCGGTCTTTCATCCAGATGCCATTGCCTTCGGGTGGCGCGCATCGGTTCATGCCCCCGGCATGATTTTGCGGATGCCCAATGATTCCCGGACCCGGAATGATTACGTCGAAACATTCAACGCCTGTGATTTTTCCATAGCCGAAGTGATTGACTTGCGGGTGAGAGATACACCGCCCGGCTACTTCCCACCGGCATTCCACGAACAAAACAACGACCTGAATTTCTGTTTGATTATCCATGCAGTATCAACGAAGTGATACCAATTTCTCATCCGCTAATGCCAACCCGCGTTTGTGGCCCAACGCTTCGGCCAGTGCCCTGGCATCGAGCAAATAGGGTCTAGCCTGTGCAAAGTCTCTGAGGTCATGATACATGATGCCAAGCGACAGCGTCGCAAACATCAAGGCCCGTTCGTTATTAGTCTCTTTGGCGAGTGTCTGTGCCTGCTCATAATGGGCACGCGCCGACTCATAGTCGCGCAGTCCAGCCAGCGAATCTCCGGCGGTGATATGTGGAAACGGCAATCCCTGCTTGAAGCCAACCGACTCGCGAAGGCGCAGTGCCTCTTTTATCTTAGCAAGGGAGGATTGCCACTGCTCGGCCTGATACTCTAGCATGCCAATATGCAGGACAGCGTAGGACTGTTCCAGTGCAAAGCCGCCTGCGACATCGTATGCCTCTTGAAACAATCGTATAGCTTTATCACGATTGCCTGAAAATTGCTGAATTAAGCCGAGGAACAACAGCGACTCGCTCAGTCCCCGCCAATCTTCAATCGAGCGTTGAATGCGGCTTGACTGTTCGAGATAGTCGATGGCTTTCTCAAATTGACGGGCGTCAAAATGATGATAGTAGTGGGCACGCCCATATTGAGTCAGACAGGTGGCCTCCAAACGTTCATCACCCAATGCTTTGCTCAATGACATGGCATTATCAAGCACCTGTACAGCGTCGTCGAGCGCATAACCGAGTTGAAATATGCCATACGTTATGCGCGTACCATAATCGACCCACAACTCAGCCATGTCCTCAAGTGCCATATCTTCCGGGCGACAGGTCTCAATGCCAGATTTCAACACATCAACCGCGTCCTGCAATCGTCCCTCATAGAAATACAGGCGCGAAATCTCACGCAGATTTTGGGTCAGTTCGTGGTAGTGACGGTTAAGGTCAGTCATGGGCAGTCCTTCGTTTACGGCCTTGTTACGCGGCAGAGCAGTCTGAGGTTCAATGCCTATCCTAATATCTGCAACTTTTTTTCCCCTTTCACGTACAATCAGTATAAGCGCGGGAAGGGGAAGATCACATGGATTTGCCGGGACTGGTTACCACAACCCATCGCCTCTCCGGTGATTTTGAGACAATGACGATCAATTTGATTGACAACCTTGAGAATCGCTGGAATTGGGGTATTG
This sequence comes from Chloroflexota bacterium, assembly GCA_022616515.1. Taxonomy (GTDB): domain Bacteria; phylum Chloroflexota; class Anaerolineae; order Aggregatilineales; family J027; genus JAKEEQ01. The sequence goes on from JAKEEQ010000092.1 coordinate 4,077, forward strand.
GCTATCTGGAAGCCTATATTAATGCCGAAGACCAGTGCGTATATCAGGTCGGCGGCGTGCGAGTCAATCGCGACCCGGTTGATGTATCTCGAATTACCAATTTCGCCGTAAAAATCATTGAAGTTGGCAAAAGGAATGTCGAGATTGACATCTCTTCACGGGCCGTTTCCGTGAAGGGCTTTCCGTTTAGCGACCCGGTGAAACGGGAATTTGAGTTACCGGTTGATCAACACCAGCACGATAAACTAGCAACAGAACTCATCACCTTCTGCGAACACCCACATCGCCTCAGTCGAACGTTCCTCGGTGTGATTCGCCGCATTATGGAGGCCATGCAGGGCAACATGGAAAAGCGAAAGGTCAAGCGGTAAAAGAAAACCCCCGCATCAATTGACCGGGGGTATCGTGTTCTATCTATCACGTACGCGGGCGGCGTGCCCAGGCGGGCAGGTCGTTGCGATATTCACCGCTGCTGTAAACATAAACCCACGCGGCTCCGTCCGGTGCTTGCTCCGTGAAGCGGTATAACCACCATGAGTCCAGTATCGATAAATTGACGCAGCCGTGTGACTGGCGATAGCCAAAACGATCATGCCAGTATGTGCCATGCAGGGCGATGTCGCCATCAAAATACATCGTCCACGGCACCTGTGCAATATCGTAGAAGTCGGGCTGACCCATTGCACCACTCATCGGGGCGGCGCTCCAGCGCTGGTAAATCTGAAATAAGCCTTCGTTGGTAGACCACTGCGGCAGGCCGCTGGAAATCAGTGTCGCCCATGCCATTTGATCACCTATATAAGCCACTGCCGTTTGCTCAAAAAGGTCAACGGCCACCCAGTAATCGTTTTCGCCGATGCCTTCCGGGCGCTGCATGGGTTTGACCTTGGCGACACGAATCTGCTGAATCCACATGTCGGGATCAATGAGATACCATTCATAACCATTCACAATTTCGGTGCCGTGAATGTTGACGATGCTATACTGTGGCAGTTTTTCATAGCCTTCAAATTGTGGGCCACCCGGATACTGGCTGGGGCGTGGATTATCGAAGGAGACAATCCAGGCGAAGGGGCGTTCCAGCGGTTCGAGGATCTCCACGCCGGACATTTCCGATACATCGGCATCCGTAACATATTCGGATGGAACCCAGCGTGTGCTGCCGATTTGCACCCAACCCTCTTGAACAACGCCTATCGATGTGAAGTTGTAGCCGCTGGAGATCGTCTGAATCTGGTTGCCGTTGGGCGTATCGTAAACGGGCACTTCGCCTACCAGACGGCGATAACGCCGCTGGTACAGGATTTCTTCATTCATCGGCACTTGCCGGATATTGTGGGG
>JAKEEQ010000093.1 GCA_022616515.1 Chloroflexota bacterium
CTGGCTGCCCTTGAACGCTGTCTCATTAAAAAGAGACGATCTCGACCGGCTACTTTCCAGCTGCTGGTCGAGGCTCGTCCCTTACCTTGATGCCTATGGGCGGACCGACGTGCCCGCCCGTTTGGCTATGACAAAGATGATAACGGCATCCTCATTCCCAATCACGCCGAAATTGCAGGACTGCAACTGGCCTATGAAGCCTATGCGACTGGTGATTACAGCGATGCGCAGATTGCCCGGCTGTTGAATGATAACGGCTACCTGAGCAAAACCGGACGGCGCTTCACTACCGATATCGTCCGCGCCATGCTGGTCAATCGCACCTATCTCGGCTATGTGAAATACCAGCAGTACGCCAAGCACCCCGACGGCAGTCGCTCGATGGAAAATCCGGTGGAATGGTTCGCGGGCCAACACGAACCGATCATAAACCAAGACCTGTTCGAGCAGTGTCAGGAAATACGCGAGTCACGGCGCTCTCGAAGCACGTATAACCCCAAATACTGGAATTATCTACTCAGGGGTATTTTGTACTGCGCCGAGTGTGTAGACAACATGCCTGATGATGTTGACCCGGAAACTTACGGGCGGATGCGATCACAGGCCACACGAAGTGGTTATTTATATTATCGCTGCCGGGCGCACGATTACGGGAGCGATAGTCATGCGGCTGCTAGCGCGGAAATTATCGAGCAGCAGGTCGTGGATGTGCTAATGAACCTTCAACTACCCGATGACGCATGTCAAGACATCATTGAATCGCTGGCGAGAAGGATAGGCGACCAGCGGATTGATGATCGCATCAAAGAAATCAAAGAGGTTATTGAGCGGATGGATTTCCGTTGGGATCAGGGTTTCATCACCGAACGCGAGGTTTATATCGAACAGCGATTGCAGCTACAGCAAGAACTTGAACAATTAACGCCCATCCCCAATGATGCTCTTGAACAAGCAACCGATATGCTCGACAACTTCGCAGACCATTGGAAAATGATAGTGGGCAGTCGAGATGAACAGGAGCATTTGATAAAACTAATTTTTGAGCGGGTTGGGGTTATGGACAACAAAATTATGTCCATCACCATGAAGCCTGACTATCAAATCCTATTAACTTAATTTAGACATCACGGTACTGATGTCATTGAAAAATGATTGGCGTCTTTAATTCGATTTCACACGGCATTAGACCGACCCTAAGACTATTTTTAAGCCTTTGATAGGAGGGATTAATCTCATCAACGTTGATAATTACTTTCTTGAGGTTCGGGAATTCTTCAATTCCAATAATGGTTTCTGGAGCTTCCCGTAACTTCAAGGATAGTTCGAAAACATGAATATTTTTCGCACCAGAAAATTCTTGTAAAGCTGATAACCCAAATGTCCCAAGGTGAAGGTGGGTTAATGAGGTGATGTCAGTAAAGTTCTGTAAAAAGGAAAGGCGTGCGTTATCCTTGAAGTAGATTAACACAAAAAGGAGAACGACACGCCATGAATACAAGAATAGCACCAAGTGAACGAATTGAACAGGAATTGCAAGCCTTGCTGGGCAATGGGATGTATGCGAGTGAACAGCCGTTGAGTACGTTTATGAAGCTAGCCATCCAAAAAGTAGTCCAACAAGCCATTGAGCCGGAAGTGACGGATTTTCTGGAACGGGAGCGCTATGAGCGACAGCCAGAGGTGACAGGGTATCGGAATGGCTACAAACCGGGACGGATCCGCAGTGTCGAAGGCGAGATCCCGCTTGAGGTACCGCAGGTGCGGGGCAGTGCGCAGCCCTACCAGTCACGATTATTGCAGTTTCTGCGCGGTAATAGTGATGTACTGGAATATCTGGTGACACAGATGTACAGTCGGGGCCTGTCGACGCGCGACGTCGAAGATGCCTTTCGCGATCCGTACACGGGTGAGTTGCTGCCGTCGCGCAGTGCCGTCAGTGAGATCACCGACAGTCTGTGGGAAGACTACCAGCACTTCTGTCAGCGCGACTTAAGTGACTTTGAAGTAGAATACCTGTGCTTAGATGCGATCTACGAGAGGTTGCGACGGCAGGGCAGTGTCAAAGAAGCGCTGCTGTGTGCGTGGGGCATCTGCCGGGATGGACGCAAGGTCTTGCTGCCTGTGGCGCTGGGCAACCAGGAAAGCACGGTCGCCTGGCGCGAGGTCATGCGTGACAGGCAGCGGCGTGGCCTGCCGCTGCCCACCATGATCACCAGCGACGAGGCACCGGCGATCATCGCCGTCATTGAAGAACGGTATCCTCACAGCCTGCGCCAGCGCTGTCTGATGCACAAAACCCAGAATATCCTGGCCAAAGTCCCTGACGCCCAGAAACCAACCGTCAAACGCGCCCTACACGCCATCTGGAATGCGCCGAACCGGGCCACCGCTGATCTGCTGGTTGCCGATTTCATGGTGCAGTTTGGCAGCGAGCTGGTCAGTGCCACCGCCTGTTTACAGGATGATCTGGACGCCTGCCTGAGCTTCTTGCGCTGCCCACCCCTGCATCACAAACGCATCCGCACCACCAATCTCATTGAACGTGCTTTCGAAGAGCAGCGTCGCCGCACCAAAACCATTCCCCGTTTCTGGGATGAAAAGAGCTGTCTGAAATTGTCTTTCGCCACGCTCATGCAGGCCAGTGAACGCTGGCAGAATGTCGGCATGGGTGAGGTTGAAGTGGCGATGTTGCAGCAGTTACGTCGTGAGCTGGGACTGGAAGCAACTCCCGCACCAGCTTCCTATGCCAAAGTCAGTTAAGGAGTCGTCATGCCTTTCTGTTTTTACAGAAAATTTCGAACTTGACCATCATCATTTCTAAACTCGCACCCCGGCACGATCTTATGTCTAATATTTTGCGCCCAGACCGTTGATTTCAGGATCGACTTACTTGATGATTGTCTACCCATTCTATCAGCCATACGTAAAGTGTCGATCCATACTATACAGATCAGGTCTTCTAAGGGCACAACAGCTTATGCTTCGCTGTCAGGTAAGTGCGGTACAATGGTGTAATCACTAACTATATTTTTTTGAATGTAAAGCAGTATGGATGTAGTTGCCATGATTACACCAAGTATTGCGACGGATGACCGGAACAACAAACTGTTACGCTATTACATCAGCTTCTTCGGCATAACCTGGTTACTTATTGTGAGTTCAGGATACTGGTTGTTTAGAACTAATTGGCGACAAGTAACATACGACCAACAGCTCCTTACTGCAAGTCTGAACACGAGCGAAATGCCATCTGAACTATTACAACAGTACTTAGTTGTCGAAGCAACAGGCCGTGAGATAGACATTGCAGGAAATCAACAGAACAAGGTAACTAGCTCGGGTTTGTGGCGCAGGTGGATACAACGAGTTACACGCGAAGCATGGCAGCATGCAGACACTCCTTTTACAACCGAAGATCCCGACGGTGTATTGTGGCTGCATACTGGAAAAATGACTTCGTCGAATTCTGTCATCGTCTTGCAGCGCCCCGTGCGCAGCGCCCTCACCCCATTTTTCCTTGTTGGTTTCGTTGTGATCGTTAGTGAACTACTGCTTTTAGCCGCACCCTTGGTGGTGTGGTGGGCGTTTATGCGGAACCTTATTGTACCGCTGCGTAGCCTTACAGACATTAGCGAAGTGATTCGCTGGCGTGGTTATCTACATTATACCGAACGTGACACATTAGAACAGATCATCACACACAAAAACCAGACAAGCAGTTTAGCACATGCTCTGCTGACCATGGAATCAGAAATCACCCGCCGTTTTGTACAATTGTCAACACTGCTTTACACGAGCCATATTGTCGTCTCATCGCTCAAGACTGATGAAGTGCTCGATAATATTCTCAGTCAGGTTCAGGAGCTTTTTCACTGTGATCGCTGTGCTATTCTTACCCTGGATGAGCGCTTGGGTGCATTTCGTGTTCGGGCCAGCCGTGGTTTGTCGCAGTATTATGTCGAGCATCTAATCATTGCTCCCACCCAGCCGAATTCCCCCACTATGCGCGCACTGAGAAATAAGATACCGATTCAGGTAGTAGATATTGAAACAGATCTAGCCTATCGAGAATTCCGCGAACGGGCCAGGGTCGAGCAATTTCGTTCGTATATTGCTGTGCCACTGGAGACCCAATATACCTCGCCCTCTATCTTGCTGTTGTACCGGGATATACCTTATCACTATAGTTCCAGCGAACGCGAACTAGTTATCAGCTTTGGGAACTATGCCTCGCTTGCACTTGAAAATGCAACATTATATGCGCGATCAGATAAACAACTTCAACTTCAAACGCAGCGTCTGGAATCAATTGTTGAAAGCTTGACCGAAGCTCTTATTCTGGAAGGAGAAACTCCCGACATTATTTACGTCAATACTCAGGCACGAAGGTTATTCGGGTTGTCTGATCATGAAATTAGACGTGAAGCATTACAATCTGCCATTGACCGCATACTCTCGACCACGGTCGAAACGGAATCCAGTTATCAAGCATATCAAAATGCGTATCGGCAGGTCGGCGATTGTACAATTGACATTATGCGACGCATGTCCAATCGCCAGTCGCAAGATTTGCGCATCCACTTTTTTGATGTGACAGATACAGATCAGCAGCATCTCGGACGTGGACAACTCTGGCAAGATATCACCCAGGATAAACAGGTAGAGCGCATGAAATCGTCACTGATTTCAACGGTTTCCCATGAATTTCGGACCCCGCTGGCTGCCATCAAAGGATATGTAACCACATTACTTGCACAGGATGTCACATGGGATATTGAATCACAGCGGCGATTCCTGAACACCATCAGTGTTGAAACTGACCGTCTGGCTCATCTGGTATCGAATCTTCTTGATCTTTCGCAAATTGAGGCGAGGCTATTAAAAATCAGGCGTGAACCTGCTTCACTCAATGAACTGATCATCCATATTGTTGACGGCCTACCGCTTGAAGTACGCAGGTCAATCAACTTGCACCTGTCTGATCCATTACCCGTTGTGTTGATGGACGCATCTCGAATTGAAACAGTTATTCGCAATCTCATTGACAATGCAGTGAAATATGCGCCTCAGTCCCCAATTGATATTGCGACGGACCATACAGCCGACACCATCATGCTAAGTGTCCGCGATTATGGTGGAGGAATTAGTGTCACTGAGCAAAAAAGAGTATTTGAGCCGTTCTATCGTGTAGATAATCGCCTGAGCCGTGACAGTGGTGGATTTGGTCTTGGGTTATCAATTTGTCAGGGCTTTATTGAGGCACATCAGGGTATCATATGGGTAGAGAATATGAAACCGGGGCTAAAAGTCTCATTTTCTTTACCAGGCGAACGGCTGGATAGAAATTAAAGGATTCTGATATGGACAAAAAGACGATCCTAGTGGTCGATGATGAAAAGAATTTCTGCGATTTTATCAAGAGCAATTTGTTAGCACGGCAGTTTTCGGTTCACACAGCATCCACTGGCTTAGAAGCACTGGCCATCTTTCAGACGGAGCAGCTTGATCTCATTATTCTCGATATTATGCTGCCAAACATGGACGGTTTTGAGGTTTGTCGTCGCATCCGGGCTGAGTCCACTGTTCCTATTCTGGCATTAACAGCACTTGGCGAACAGGATGATAAAGTTCGGGCACTCGAATTGGGCGTTGACGATTACTTGACCAAACCTTTTGGTGTCGAGGAACTCCTAGCCCGGATTCGTTCCATTTTGCGTCGTGTTCAATGGGAACAGGAACGACACCCGGCGACAATTTTGCGCCATAGGGACTTAATGCTAGATCCAAACCGCATACTCGTTGAAATTGGTGGCAAAAAACTTGAGGTCACCCGGACAGAATTCAATCTACTCTATTACTTCATGCAAAATCAAGGCAAGGTCCTTTCTCATCGAGATATTCTACAAAATGTTTGGGGGGAAGAATATGGGAATGAGGCAGAATATCTGCGTGTCTATATTGGGCGCTTGCGGCGTAAAATTGAATTGGAGCCGGACAAACCCCAATACTTAACGACTGAATACGGGTACGGATACCGGTTTGGATAGGACTGGCTAACGGTGGATTTCATGCAATTGCTGGTCAATATATGTTTAACTGCTGGCCTGTACACGATTGTTGCGACTGGTTTTTATGTGATACTGGATACCTATGGCATTATCAATCTTGCACATGGCGAATTGATTCTGGTTGGCGCTTATCTGAGCTGGTTACTGAATGATCAATTCAACGTCGAACCACTTATCGCTCTCGTGTTTGTTTTGCCAATAATGGTCATCCTGGGATACGTATTATATTATTTATACCTGTATCTGGATATTTATCGCCATCCTGTCGTATCGCTGCTTATAAGCTTTGCGGCGGCGATCCTCTTACGTAATGGCTTCCGATTAGTCTTTTCTCCTAATCCACGAAGTGTCCAAACGTTTCTGGTTTCGCCCCGGTATGTGGGAAATATGGTTTTCCCTGCCATGCGAACGGTGCTTGCGGTACTGGCGTTATTGTTAATTGTTGGGTTGACTGTCTGGTATCGTTACGCGCGGTTGGGCAAAAGCCTGCGCTGTGTGTCCCAGAATGTCCGGGCTGCCCGGATGATCGGATTAAATGTGCAAGGCATTCAGGGGTTTGCGCTGGCATTCAGTATGGCACTGGCCGGGGTCGCAGGGGTGTTGATTAGCCCGATTTATATTCTTACCCCTGATCTTGGTCAGTTCCTGACGATTAAAGCTGTTGCGGTAGTCATGTTGGCCTACAAATGGGGTTTACCCGGTGTTCTATTGGCAAGTTTGTTCGTGGCTGCATTGGAGACAAGTGTTGCAACGTATGTACGCGGAACGGGTACCAGTCTCAGTGAAATTGTTGCGCTGTTGGTGATTCTTTTTTCCTCGTTGTTTCAATGGAGGTTGTTGAAAAATATGTATCATGCGGAAAACACTGTTCAAGCATAAGGCTATTCGAATTGTACTCGTTATATTAGGGTTCGCCGGATTGCTTATCTTGTTCTGGTTCCCGCAAATTAACCAGAACATGAATCTAATTGATATATCAGAGCAACGATCCAATGAAATCGCAGATCTGTACTTACTGCTGGTCCTTGCCAGTAGCTGGAATCTCTTTAGCGGTATGACAGGCAGTCTGGATTTCGGACACACCGTTTACTTTGGCCTCGGAGCCTATTTTACGGCTATCGCCATCGTGTCACTGGAATATCCCTGGTTGCTTGCCGCTGGCCTCGCAATCCTGTGTACAATCCTATGTGCAATAATTGTCGGTACAGCAATTCTCCCCTTGCGAGGCGGATATTTTTCGATTGCGACGCTAGCGATCCTGTTTGTGACACGGGTGCTGGTAACAACGATAAGATCAATCACTGGTGGAAATTCAGGTCTCGTTGCAACGCCAGCGTTCGACCCGCAGATTTATTATTGGGCTGCGTTCGGTACTCTGATTGTTATTGTCGTAGCTATTTACGGCCTGCGCTTGACCGAAATCCGAGAGATTCTAGCCGCCATTCGTACGAATGACTTGATCGCGTCGGTTCGAGGAATTCCAGTATTACAATATAAACTATTTATCTATGTGCTGTCGGCGGCATTTTCCAGTTTAGTGGGTAGTATATGGTTTTATCGCCACACTTTTGTACAACCAAATTCTGTTTTTGTGGAAACCGATAGCTTCGAGTTAATTGTGATCTGTGTCGTGGGTGGTACCGGCACTTTCGTTGGACCGCTGGTCGGTGGGCTTATGCTTTATATGTTGTCTACAATGTTCTCAACAGAATGGAAATTAATCTTAGAGAGTGTGGCACTCATACTGGCGATTCTTTATCTGCCGGGCGGGATCAGTCGCCTTCTATTACAGCAAAATACCGATATTGATTGGTTACAACTCATCAAACTAGAGCGCCATAAAAATCACGTTGGCTGAAGGAGGTTGTAGTTGCCACCCACACTCAAAACGCTGGACCTTGAACATGTAAACAAGTCATTTGGTGGTGTTATTGCTTTGCAAAATATTAGTTTTTCCATTGAGGGTGGACTGGTAGCAGGCATAGTGGGTCCCAATAATAGCGGAAAAACGGTTCTGCTGGACTGCATTAATGGAGTTCATACGATTGATAAGGGGCGTATCTTTTTCAACGGTCAAAACATCGCCCATCAAGCACCAGCCCGTTGTGCAAACAACGGCATTACGCGCATGTTTCAATTTCCCAAACTCTTTTTATCCCTCACCGTGGATGAGCATTTAACGATAAGCCGCCACCGGCGATTCGGTAATCTGCTAGACACATTCTGGGATCGACGAGCGTGGAAAGAACAATCTGTCCAGACATTACAGCGATTACAACTCTGGGATAAGAAGGATGTCTATATTCAGGACCTGACGATTGATGATCAAAAAAAACTAGAACTGGCAATGGCTACTGTATCACAACCACAATTGATCTTGATTGATGAAATCTCGACAGGCGCGATGCAGCAGACGGTGGACTTTATGCTGGAATATTTACTCGAAATCAAGCAGTTGTATGACCCGATGATTCTGATTGTGGAGCACAATCTGTCTATCATTCGTATGATCTGCAACCGGGTTCTTGTTATGAACAGTGGCCTTATTGTTGCCGAAGGGACACCCAACGAGGTTCTAACGGATGATCTGCTCTTAAAAACGTTTTTCACACTTTGAAATCTCATGAAACTTGATCAACGACCCTTACTCGAAATTCACAATATTTATGTTGGCTATGCGCCAGAAGATGATGTTATCAGGGGTGTAAGCTTAGATCTCAGTCCCGGTCATATTGCCTCTGTACTGGGACACCATGGCTCTGGTAAGTCAACCATTCTCAAAGCCCTGTTCGGCGTTCATCCAATTCGCGACGGACGAGTTTTGTATAATGATCGCGAAATTACCCACATCAAGCCGCAAAGTGCACTGAAAGTTGGGATTGCCTATGTGGCTCAGGACCGGAATATCTTCCCTTACATGACCGTCTACGAAAATTTAGAGGTTGGACTCTATTGGCATCATAATCGACGAGCAGTTAGATCACATATTGAACGTACCCTCAGTTATTTTCCAACGCTTACCGTCCATCTGAAAAGTCGTGCTCGAACGTTGACCGGGGCAGAGCAGCGCTTGCTAGAAATTGCTCGTGCCTTGTTGTGGGAACCACGCTTGCTGCTTATCGACGAACCGTCACTGAATCTTCAGGCAGATATGCGCCAGAAAGTCTTTCACACTATTCAACGCCTCAACCAGGAAACCGGGCTATCCGTCCTGATGACCGAGCAGAACACACATCTGGGGATTTCTATTTGCCATCGTGGCTATTTGCTGCATAACGGAAGAATTATTTACGAAGGTACACGCGACGAGCTTACGAATAACCGCTCAGTCATTCGCACCGTCCTCGGTGAGTGAATTTTTCCATCTAAAACTGTTATATTTTTTTTATATTTTAAGCTCTTCGGTTTATGCGCTGAACAAATCCCTCGTGCTACATTGAACATGTGATCACAATTTCGCACAATAGAATTTCTTGAGGGACAAATCCATGACTAAGAAAGTACGTTCCACTCTCTTGTTATTAGTTGCTGTACTCTTGCTATTCCCCATTAGCCTCGTCACCTTTGCCCAGGAAGATGATGAAGAAGCACCGGCCCAGTGTACAGGCGAACCGTTGACTGACGATTCTCCGGTTGTACGTATTGGTGCAGCGGTTTCTGATACCGGCAGATATGCCCGCGAAGGCAACGATACTCGCAACGGCTATAACCTCTGGCTCGAATGGGTTAATGAAGAGTACGGTGGAATCAACATTGATGGCGTATGCCATCTGGTCGAACTTATCATGTATGACGACGAAGGCGATAATGATACCGTTTCTGTTCTGATTGAACGTCTGATCTTTGAAGATGAAGTTGATGTGATATTGGGACCCTACTCCAGTGGCCTGACACAGATTGCCAGTGCCATCACCGAACGTGAAAATATCATCATGGTGGAAGGCAACGGTTCAAGCGAAACGTTATTCGAGCGTGGTTTCCAGAACCTGTTTGCCGTTCTGACACCGGCGGGCAGTTATACGCGCAGTGGCATTGAGTTGGCCGTTGAGATGGGAGCAACGACGGCGGTTATCGCCTTTGAGGACGAGCCGTTTTCTAGCTCCGTTGCCGAGGGCGCAGAGCACTGGCTGGAAGAATACGACATTGAACTACTGGCTGTGGAAAGCTACCCGGCGGGTGTTGCCGATGTCAGCGCCATGTTTACCCGTTTCCGCGGCCTCGAACCCGACCTCTTTATTGGAGCCGGTCACTTCAATGACGCGGTTCTGTTCATCAACACCGCTAAGGAACTGGGTTTTAATCCAGATGCCTTCCTGCTTACC
>JAKEEQ010000094.1 GCA_022616515.1 Chloroflexota bacterium
GAGCAATATCGCTTTGCGGATACACTATTGCGCTTGTTGTCTGAGGGAGAGCCTGTCTCCGCCGAACGCTATGCTGCGGAAGTCAATCTTCCCGTCGGGCAAATCCAGGAGGGGTTTAAGCAAGCGCGGATGAGCGGCGCTGAATTTGACGAAGATGGCAACCTGATTGGCAATGCTCTGACACTGAAACCGACACGCCATCATTTCAATGTGGATGATAAACAACTCTATGCCTGGTGTTCGCTGGACACTTTGTTCCTGCCGGGATTGATTGGCAAAACCGCACAGATCGAATCAACTGACCCTATCACAGGCGAAACCATCTCGCTCACGATTTCTTCGGAAGGTGTGAGCAATCTCACGCCAGCTACCGCCGTATCGAGTATTGTTGTTCCCGGTATGACCAGCCCTTGTGAAAGTTGCGTGCCAAATCAGACTGGCCCCGAAAGTGCCGTATGTAGCCAGATGTTTTTCTTCACATCGCACGCTTCAGCAGAACAATGGCTGGAAGATCATCCTGATGTTGTCGTTCTGACAGTTCACGAAGCATTTGAACTTGCAAACGCAGTCTGGATAGAACCACGAAAGCACGCAATGGAGAACATCTCTCTGAATATTCGACCACAGGCAAGCGATAGTCGTCATAGTTGCTGTTCAGCATAAACTGTCACTAATGACAGAACAGGCTCTGCCCAAGTATGACCTGCAAGCGCTTACCGACACCATGATGACATTGAACCAGCTTCAGATCAATGGTCACAGGTTGTTTACGTGATGCGCCTGGGATGCCCTCTTACTACCGAGTCTACAGTAAATGTAAAGGGGAGAATCACAATGGAAACGAACATCAACGAATTAACAATCCGCTTGGCGGAATATTATAAAGCCGGCCTGACAGAAGAATGGCGGCGTTTTATGGTATACATACTCCGCGAGCTTATGAAAGGTAAACCGGTAGAACCGGCACGTTTGGCCGAACTCATGCATCAACCTGCCGAAAAGGTGCGACAATTGCTGGATCAAGGCACAGTGCCCCGCGATGAACAAGGTCGAGTAACCGAATTAGGACTTACTCTGAAGCCTACCACGCCGCATGAGTTTGGGGTAAACGGTCGCACTCTGTGGGTGTGGTACGCCATCGACCTGCTCCTGTTCCCGCCAATACTGAAGGTGTCGGCACGAGTTAAGTCGCCTTGCGCGGTTACGGGTGAGCCAGTCGAAATCGACCTTACACCCGATACAGTCAAGAGCGTAAAGCCAGAAGGTGCGGCAGTATCTATCTTGACGACACCTGACGCAACGAAAGCGATTTGCGGCGGTCTCTTTAAGCCATCCGATGATATGCAAGAGCAGCCTACCCATCCTGCTTTCGTGGTGAAATTCTTCAAGTCGGCTGATATTGCGAATGAATGGCAGAAAGATCATCTTGGTACAATCATATTGTCCGTTGCTGACGCATACGAACTATACAAACGGCTAGCCAAACTCTGGATTATATAGGGTGAGTTTAGTTAGGGCCGTCCAGCGGAACTCGCTAGAATAGCATTTCCGACAGATTTAACAAGCAACCAGTATCAATGAGAGGATTGAAACTGTGGGCAGCCAAAAGATAGGCTTGCAAAGGCTTCATAGACGAAGCAGTGCGGGCATCGCTCTGAAAGTTCTCGCCTGGCTGCCGGCATTGACTTTCACTCATCTCTAGCGATCAAGGTCTTAAGTCATTGAATGCAGAAACAAAGGATGCACTCATCATGAAAGTTGAATACACATGGACGGCAGATAACTTACGGCTGACGGGGCTGCACTATCCTGGCAAGGATACCTGCGTTCTCGTCGTGCATCGTATGGCCGGCAGCTTTATCGCTGATTGTTATGCTGACGTATTAGGCCAGGAACTGAGCCAACAAAGCTACGGCTTTATATACGGGCACAATCGTGGCTACAATCCCATGAACGATGGCGCTACCAAACCCATAAATCAGAACAACGGTTATAACACCACGCGCGTGGGTGCTGCGTATGAGCGATTTCCTGATAGCGCAGCCGATATAGAAGCGTGGCTCGAAACATGCAAGCAGTTCGGCTACAAAAAGATCGTTTTGATGGGGCACAGCCTGGGGTGCAACAAAGTCATCCACTATCTTTCACAGCATCATCCTACGGATGTGGTAGGCATTATTCTCGGATCGCCACCGGACATGCACGCATTGGGTGCAAAATACCAGCCTGAGCACCATGAACTCATCCGTCAAGCAAAAAAGCTGGTGAAAGCGGGCAAACCACGGCAACTACTGAGCGATGCTGTCCTGTTTAGCGCACAAACCTATCTGAGCCTATTCGAGGATGACGAGATCGACATTTTTCCTGTCGAGAGGAATCCCGAAACCTTCGAGCAATTGGCCCGCATAACGCAGCCAATCCTCGGACTCATGGGTGAGCATGACGACATCGCAATACGCAACATCAAGGATGACATGGAACTCATCCAATCAAAAGCTACCGCCTGCCCCGACATTCAAATCCGGTTCATTCAGGGTAGCAACCATTATTACGAGAACCGTGAGGACACCCTTGCAAAAACGGTGCTTGATTGGGTTACTGATAACTTCGGCGCTTAATAAAGGAGAAATCACGACATGACATCAACGACCAAACTCACAACACTGGAGCATCTATTTGATGCCGATATGATGTATCGCGGGCAAGATGCGATTACATCACCAGAAGGTAAAGTGGGAGACTATATTGGCTCCGGGGACGGTACGGTTTTTGGTCAACTCAACGGAAAAATCTTTTGGGATTTGTACGAAGACATTGACGATGGCGTTTGCCTTACGAACTTCGCAGGGAAAATTGAAACAGAGGATGGAGCAACCATTCGATTTGATGCCCGCGGTCATGGCAAAGTACCCGATCCTGAAAAGCCGAATGACTGGGTAATGGTCTATGGTGTTAAATTCGATACTGAAAACGAAAGCTATCATTGGCTCAATGCAACGCTCGGTGTATGGGAAGGCGAATTCAGCATGGAGACCTATCAGCATCACTATCGCATCTATGCTCACACGAACCAGTAACCCTGCCATCGGATATTTGTTGTCTCGAATGCGTAATCAGCCCTCCTGGTGAGGGCTTTTTATTTTGTTGCTTGACCTTGTAGCGACTACAAGCTGTAAATTGAGCTACAGACTACTTGAGTTATGAGGTGATTCCTGATGGCAAAAGAGACTCTGCGATTCAAAATTGAAGGCATGACCTGTGCAAGCTGCGCTTATCATGCTCACAAGGCGCTGGAAAGACTGACGGGCGTGACTGAAGTCGTTATCGATAGCTGGCACCAGGGCAATGCCCGCCTCCTGATTGACGCTGACTCAGTCACAGAAGGTGAAATTGCCAAAGCATTAGATGAGATTGGCTATTCTATAGCGAAAGCAGACGAGAATGCGGACACAGCAGATGGCAGATCGAAATCACCTTCACCGGCCAGGAGGCGAATGACTCCTCTACTCCTGATCTTCATGCTTGCCGGTATTATCCTTGTCACTGTGGTCTTTGTGAACAATCGTCAATCCCTGCCGATCAACACCGGACGCATTGATGTGGATGCTGCTGTTTTCGCATCAGGGAGCATTCTCCCGGTCATTTCAACCGATAACGCGCCCAATGATCTGTCGTTTCTGAATATTGGTGAAACACCCGTCGTGAATGCTGCGGGCGAAGTTCGCATTCCAGACCCGGATCGCTCTGTGACCGTCTTCCTGGCTGGTATTCCCGGATGTAGTACCTGTGGCATTGAAGCGCAATACCTCTCGAATATTCTGGAAGATCTTGGAACGGATAACCTCCGCATCGTTTTTGTTGATGTCTACAACATGGCGGGATCAGATAATCTCGCATGGTTTGCCAACGTGTTGGAGGCGACCAATTTGACCTGGGCAATTGACACTACAGGCACATTTCGGCAACAGTATGCCGTTGACATTGATTCGACAGTCATCATGAATCGAAGTGGCAAGATCCTCTACCGGGATGATTTCGTTAC
>JAKEEQ010000095.1 GCA_022616515.1 Chloroflexota bacterium
AAGGGAGAATGGCTTGCGGACAGGGCTATGGACTACCCAAGTGACGGGCGGTCTTGGCACCGGGGAATAAATTCCCCGGCTAGCCAAAACCAAAGTGCACTCAAGGCACTGGTTTGGAATCCCTTGAGTGGATTTGGCTTTGCCTAGCCCCCGATTTTAATCGGGTGTGGCCGCACAGGCAGCCCGCTGGGCCAGACACGATTGGCTGTTTGCCCGCTGTTGGAGCCGCCTTATGCTTAAGTTTACACGCATGGGACGCCATAGATGGCGTCCGCCAGACAGAGAGGTAAAACAGGAGCACAATATGCTGCCAACCACCAACATCCCCCACGAACGGCTGTACCAGCAGGGCCTGATTGACACCCCATTTTCCACCCCGGAAGAAGTTGTGGCGTGGCTCGGCGCGGTGCAAGCACAGGAATATGGCCCGGCGAAATGGTCGCTGGGCATGCGTATGGTACAGGCTGCCGATGATGTCATCGAGCAGGCATTCAACGAGGGGCGTATCCTGCGCACCCACATGATGCGCCCAACGTGGCATTTCGTGACGCCGGAAGACATCCGCTGGATCATGGAATTGACCGCCCCGCGTGTTCATGCCTTGAATGCGTACATGTATCGCAGTCTGGAGCTTGACGAGGGGCTGCTAGTGCGATGCAGTGATCTGCTTGCCGGGATGTTGGGGGGCGGAAAACACCTGACACGTAAAGAAATCGGTCTGAAACTCGCTGAACATGGCATTGTGGCGGACGGCAATCGCCTCGGTTACATCCTCCATCATGCCGAACTCGAACTGGTGGTGTGCAGTGGCTCCCGGCGCGGCAAACAACTGACTTATGCCCTGCTGGATGAACGCGCCCCGCAGGGCAAATCCCTGACAGGCGATGAGGCACTGGCTGAACTCACGCGCCGCTTCTTCACCGGGCACGGTCCGGCAACAGATCGTGACTTTGCATGGTGGTCTGGCCTGACGCTGACTGATGCGCGTAGGGGACTGGATATGGTGGAGTCTGATTTGAGCCACGAGTCGATTGATGACCAGACCTACTGGTTTGACAGTGATATGGAGCGACGCGCCACGCCTGAACAGGTCGCTTTTTTGCTGCCGACTTATGACGAGTTTTTGATTGGCTATGCCTCCCCGGACCGGGCACTGCTGGCAGGCATCACTGGCGGCGTAACTTTGAACTTCGACTCGACGATAGTCATTGACGGTCTGGTGGTGGGAAGCTGGCGGCGGACGTTCAAAACAAATGAGGTGGTTATTGAATTTGCGCCTCTTCGCACCTTAATTCCGGCTGAACATGAGGCGATGATCGCAGCGGCGGAGCGTTTCGGGGCGTTTCTGGGGATGACGGTGAGATTTACATAAAATTTACCTCTCCGGTGCTGTTTTACACGATAACCTACCATTGGCTTGCAAACATACCTCGCTTAGAGTCGCCGGGTGATTAATCCACGATAACACAAAACAAAGAGGACTGATGCAAGTCGAATCACAACCGGGTAATCGCAGGGTTAGATTGGTTGGGGCGTTGACTCGCGGACGCCATGGATGGCGTCCCTATGAAACATCTCTACCTACCGTAGTTACTGTAAACACGAAACAACTGTTTGATTGTATGCGAACATTTGTGCTACAATCGTTTTGGTGCTATTAAGAGGGGGACACATGATGAATGACATCTGGAAATCAATCATCTGGCGACAGTTCGGGGCGGCAATTGATGATCTTGGCAATGCACTCCGTGTCTGTCCTGATGACCTGTGGCATGACCGTCTGTATGACACCGGCTCAATGCCGCCAGAATTTTCGGAGTTCTGGTATATCATCTATCACACCCTGTTCTGGCTTGACCTTTACCTGTTCGGTTCTGAGGAAGGATTTCTACCCCCGCCTCCCTTCACACTGATTGAACAGTATGAAGATGGTCCGATCCCTGAAAGACCCTTCACCAAAGACGAACTCCATGCCTATCTCAAGGATTGTCGCCGGAAATGCCGGGCGACGATTGACGCCCTGACCGATGAAACGGCGCAACGTCGCTGCCAATTTCCCTGGGGTGAGGTCAATTTCACAGAGTTACTGCTGTATAACATGCGCCATGTTCAGGGACACGCCTCACAGTTAAATCTGCGGCTTGGGCAGAAAACAGGATCGGCCCCGGACTGGGTTCTCTGGGCGGGAGAACAGGGCTGAAGTATGCTAACCATCAACATTGAAACCGCCCGTCGTTATATTCTTGGCAAGCAGGGTTTGTGGCCCGGACGTCGCTTCCATGGCGTTGAGGGCACAGAACAGGCGATGCGGGAGATGGAATACTTACAGCTTGATCCGCTGCAAATCATCGCTCGCAGCCACGACATCACGCTGCACAGCCGCGTACTGAATTACACGCCGGGAATGTGGGAGGATGTGACCTACCAGCGGCGCAAGTTCTTTGATTGGGGTGGCTGGCTGGCCGCCCGACCTATGGATGATCTACCGTATTGGCGGGTCGTCATGCACGGTGAACGTGATGGTCAGGGGCGAATCCACAGCATGGGCCGCGAACATGCCGATGCTATTGTCGAAATGCGGGATATACTACGCGAACGTGGAACGGTGAGCAACCGCGACTTCAAGATGTCATCCCGGAAACGCACGCAGAGTTATCGCGGGCGCAAGGACAGCGCAGTGGCATTGTATTATTTATGGCGCATTGGCGATGTGATGACCCATCACCGCGAAAATTTCGAGCGTGTATATGCCCTCACCGAAAATGTCGCCCCGCCGCATCTCATTCGTGAAGCTGATAATGCTGAAACTGACCGTTTTTTGATCATGAAGGACCTGAGTTTTTCTGGACTGTCGCGATTAAAGCGCGTGTCTGATTCCTTTCATCGCGGTGTGCCGTTTGACGAGATAGACCGGCTAATTGCGACTCTGTTGGCGGACGGCGACATCATCGAGGTGCAGGTTGAGGGCTGGAAAGCAGTTCATTACGCACCCGGCAGTGAAGCTGTGCTACTGGACGATTTGAGTGCCGGGCGTATACCAGAGGCATGGACGCCGCTGGAGACAACCACCACTGAAGAAGTCGTCTTCCTTGCACCCCTCGATCCCGTCAGCGCCCGTGGACGGGCCAAAGTGCTGTTCGGCTTCGATTACGTGTGGGAAGTGTACAAGCCGGAGGACAAGCGCAAGTACGGCTATTACACGCTGCCGGTTTTGTGGGGAGACAAACTTGTAGCGCGATTCGACAGCAAACTCGACCGGACGACCAATACGTTCATTATCCTGGGCTTCTGGTTGGAAGATGAGTCGCTCGCCAACGATGAGGCATTTGCGGAGGCTCTGGCGCGTGGGTTCGAGCGATTCGTCACGTTTCTTGGCGCAGACAAATTGGATGCAAAGGCGATTAAGGAACCGCTGCTGCGTAAGCGGGTGGCTTCGTTAAATAAGGGATTTCAGTAGCAACGGCGAGGGTACGGTTCCCTCCCCAAGCATGGCTGGCGGAGGGACACTTTTAAGATAATAAGGGCGCGAAGTGAAGCTGGATAGGAATAAGGTCAAATTCAAGACGATTGAGCC
>JAKEEQ010000096.1 GCA_022616515.1 Chloroflexota bacterium
CGCTGGTTAAATTATTTGTTTATATCATAGTCGGTATGTGTGCCGCGCTTGCCGGATTGATCTCTGCCGGAGAAGTCAAATCCGCAGACCCGCATACGAACGGGTTATGGCTAGAACTCGATGCCATTCTGGCAGTCGTCATCGGTGGGACAGCGCTTGAAGGTGGACGCTTCTATTTAGGGCTGAGTGTCATGGGTGTACTGATAATTCAGAGCATCGTTACCGGGTTATACGTCAGCGATTTGCACCCCACAACAAATCTGGTAGTGAAAGCGCTCGTCATTCTGGCCGTTCTGTTGCTACAATCCCCGGAATTTAGAAGATTTATAACATGGCCTCTGAGGAGAATTATAAGATGAAAGCCCGTTATATACCTTTGCTGGCGACGATTTTCGTGTTTTTTGTTATCTATGCCTATGCGTATGATAGTTATTCAAGTTTCGGCACGCCACGTATGGTGGCGAACTTACTGCGGGGCAATGCCTATCTGGGTATCACTGCAATCGGAATGACCTTTGTCATTCTCTCCGGCGGCATTGATTTGTCTGTTGGCTCCGTGATTGCTTTTACTGGCGTTTTTTGCGCCCTGATGATTGATCGAAACGGGATGCACCCTTTGGAAGCCTTTGCGCTTGTTCTGGCACTGGGTACAGTATTTGGAACAACAATGGGCAGTATTATTCATTTCTTTAAGATACCGCCGTTTATTGTGACCCTCTCTGGCATGTTCCTCGCACGCGGAATGGCCTATGTTCTAACCACAGATTCGATCCGAATCACACACCCGTTTTATCTTGAGGTTTCCCAGAAGCTGGTTTATGTCTTTCCAGATAAAGGGCGCTTCACCTTTGCCGCTGGCGCATTTCTGCTGGTGTTGGTGTTAGGCATCTTTTTGGCCCATTTCACCCGTTTCGGGCGTAACGTTTATGCCATCGGCGGCAACAGAAGCGCAGCGATGGCGATGGGTGTACCTGTGGGGCGCACCATCATCGGCGTTTATGCCCTGAGCAGTTTACTGGCAACCTTCTCAGGCATTGTGTTATCGCTCTCCAAGCGATCAGGCGACGCCACAATTGCGGTTGGTGTTGAATTGGATGTGATTGCGGCGGTGGTCATCGGCGGCACACTCCTCACGGGCGGCTCCGGGTATGTACTTGGTACTTTCTTCGGCACGATGCTGCCTGAAGTCATCCGAACCTACCTGATCCTCGATGGGTCGTTATCACCGTGGTGGATCAAAATCGTCATTGGAGCCTTATTATTCGGTTTCCTTGTCCTTCAAAAACTCCTCAGCAGTCGTCAAGGGATACTAAGACTACAACCGCGTGGCAAGCCAGGTGTCAGAACGAGCAGTGCTCTGGTCGATACTTAGCAATGCGTATATAGACAGTGCCGCAACGGAGTGAGGATTATCTCTCGCCATTGCAATGGAATAGATGGTTTGTCTGTGCAGCGTTACTGCACTAATTGGTTGGCTTTGCTAAAGAACATCCGGTGCAGATTATTTGGAGACGCTTTTGATGACAGAAAAATATACCATAGGTGTTGATTTTGGAACGGAATCAGGGCGGGCGGTGGTGGTGCGGGTAAGTGATGGAGCCGAGCTAGCCAGTGCGGTGTATGCTTATCCAGATGGTGTAATTGATGACCGCTTGCCAGACTCGGAAATTCAGCTTCCACCAGAATGGGCACTCCAGAATCCTGATGATTACATCGGCGTTTTCAAAAATGCTGTTCCAGAGGCAGTTCAAGTCAGCGGCATCAATCCAGCCGATGTCATTGGTATTGGTGTGGATTTTACGGCCTGTACGATGCTTCCCACCCTCGCGGATGGCACACCGTTATGCAGGTTGCCGCAGTGGCGCAACAATCCTCATGCCTGGGTGAAACTATGGAAACATCATGCGGCTCAACCCGAAGCAGACCGGATCAATGAAACCGCCCGACAGATGGGCGAAGGCTGGCTGAATCGTTACGGTGGCAAAATTTCATCGGAGTGGTTTTTCAGCAAAGTGCTGCAAATTCTTGATGAAGCACCCGAAGTTTATCATGCCGCTGATCGTCTGCTCGAAGCGGCGGACTGGGTTGTGTGGCAGTTGTGCGGCATTGAGACCCGCAATACCTGCACTGCCGGGTATAAAGCCATTTATCAGGATGGGCAGTATCCCAGCAAAGATTATCTACGTGCACTTCACCTCGAACTCGTAAATGTTGTTGAAACCAAACTGATGACCGAGTTGGCCCCGCTGGGTGGCTGTGCCGGAGTACTGACCGAAGAAGCTGCTGGTTGGACAGGGCTGCCTGCCGGAATTGCGGTCGCAGTAGCCAACGTTGATGCGCATGTGACCGTCCCGGCAGCACAGGTCGTCGAGACCGGGCGCATGGTGATGATTATGGGGACCAGTATCTGTCATATGGTGCTGGGAAATACGCTTCAGGAAGTCCCCGGCATGTGCGGTGTTGTTGATGGTGGCATTATCCCCGGATTATATGGCTATGAGGCCGGTCAAAGTGGCGTCGGTGATATTTTCGCGTGGTTTGTCGATAATGCCGTTCCACCAGAATATCATGCAGCGGCTGAACGAGCCGGAATGGATATTCATGCCTATCTCGAAGCTGAAGCTGCCAAACAAAAACCCGGCGAACATGGATTGCTGGTACTGGATTGGTGGAATGGTAATCGTTCGGTGCTGGTCGATGTGGATTTGAGCGGTCTGCTGGTGGGAGCGACGCTGGCAACTCGCGCACCTGACATCTACCGTGCCCTGATCGAAGCAACAGCCTATGGCACTCGCGTGATTGTCGAAGCCTTTGACAACAATGGCGTTCCCATTAGCGAACTGGTGGCAGCGGGCGGCCTGCCTGAAAAGAACAAGCTGCTGATGCAAATCTATGCCGATGTGACCGGACGGGAATTCCGTATGATTGACAGTGCGCAGGGTCCAGCGCTGGGAAGCGCAATGCATGCGGCGGTTGCGGCAGGCGCTTATCCCGATATTCAGGCAGCGGCGGTCAAGATGGGCAAACTGAAGGAAGAGACCTTCAAACCAATCCCGGAAAATCAGGCAGTTTATGACAGATTGTATGCCGAATATGTGCGGCTGCACGACTATTTTGGGCGCGGCGAAAATGACGTGATGAAACGCCTGCGAGCAATCCGCAATGAAGTGCGGGGGATTAAGTGATGTTAGAAGAATTACGCAGCATCGTCGCCGCCCTGCATCAGGAATTACCCAACAATGGCCTGTGTACCTGGACATCTGGAAACATCAGTGGACGTGATCCTGAGAGCGGTTACGTGGTGATCAAACCAAGTGGTGTGCTGTTTGGAGACCTCGATACAGACAACATGGTCGTCGTTGACAACCATGCGCAGGTGGTGGAGGGAACGTTTAAACCGTCGTCGGATACAGCCACTCATTGTTACATCTATCGAGAAATGCCAGAGGTTGGCGGTATCGTCCACACCCACAGTCCTTATGCCACAGCATGGGCCGCTTCAGGGCGCGATATTCCCTGTGTGCTGACGGCAATGGCAGACGAGTTTGGTGGCGTCATTCCATGCGGCGGATTTGCCCTGATTGGCGGTGAAGAAATAGGCCAGGAAATCGCGCGTGTCCTGCGTGAAGGGCCGAATCCACATTCACCAGCAGTAATCATGCAAAATCACGGCGTGTTTACGATTGGTCCCACACCCAAAGCGGCGGTTAAGGCAGCCGTGATGTGCGAGGATGTGGCCCGCACAGTATTTCTTGCGCATCAATTGGGCCAGCCAATCCCGATTGCGCCTCAAGATATTGCCCGACTTCACCAACGATATACGCAGGTGTACGGGCAATGATAGCGGCGAAACTTTATGGGGCGCGTGATTTACGCGTAGAAGAGGTATTGTCACCACCGGACCCCAAAGCAGGTGAGGCTCTGGTCCGCATCGGGGCCGTCGGGGTATGTGGCTCAGATTTGCATACCTACGAAGATGGTCGTATTGGGGATACGGTAGTTCAGGAGCCGCTTGTGTTGGGCCATGAATTTGCGGGCATCGTGACAGCCGTTGGCCCTGACGCGCGAGACGGCATGCATCATCCGCTTAAGGTTGGTCAGCGTGTCGCGGTCGATCCTGCTGTGCCTTGCTGGCATTGCGATAAATGCGAGGGGGGTGATCCCAATCTTTGCCGGAATTTAGGTTTTATGGGACTCTGGCCTGATGATGGTGGCCTGCAAGAGTATCTTGTCTGTCCTGCCAGAAACTGTTTCCCAATACTAGATGATTTTTCGATGGATGCCGGAGCGCTGTTGGAGCCGTTGGGGGTAGCGATTCACGCTGTAGATCTGGGCAAAATCAAAGTAGCCAATAGGGTCGCCGTCTTGGGTTGTGGCCCGATAGGGTTGCTGATTATGCGTCTGGCGAAGTTATCTGGCGCTCGTCCAATCTTTGCCTTCGACCAATTCGATTGGCGCTTGGCTGCTGCCCGGCAGTGGGGCGCAGATGAAACCATCCACATCAGCGACGGCAATCAGGTTGAAGTTCTCATGAAACGAACGAATGGGCGCGGCGTTGATGTCGTTTTTGAGGCCGCGTGGGCTGGTGATGCGGTCGGGCAGGCGGTGCAGATGGCTGACCTCGGTGGAAGGGTGGTTATGGTTGGCATTCCGGGAGACGATCAGGCGAATTTTGTTCACTCGACTGCACGCCGGAAGGGTCTGACGCTCGTGTTAAGCAGACGAATGAAACACACCTATCCCCGTGCCATTTCTCTGGTGTCGGGCGGATCGGTCAACCTCGGTGATCTGGTCACCCATCATTTCAGTCTGGAGCAAGTCGGCGAAGCTTTCGCCCTCAATGCAGCCTATGAAGACAATGTCATCAAAGTGATGATTCAAGTGAGTAAAGATTTGTTGTAAAGGGAATTCATCAATGATTGATTTGAAAGCGTTTGAGGTCTGGTTTTTGACAGGCAGCCAGCATCTTTATGGCCCGGAAACATTGGAACAAGTCGCTGTTCATTCGCAAGAAATTGCCAGTGCGCTGGATACATCTCCACGCATTCCGACCCGCGTCGTATTTAAGCCGGTGCTGACCACACCTGACGCCATGCACACCATCTGCATGGAAGCCAATGCTTGCGACAAATGTGTGGGGGTGGTCGCCTGGATGCACACCTTTTCGCCTGCCAGGAACTGGATTACGGGTCTTGCTGCCTTACAGAAACCGTTGGCTCACCTCCATACTCAATATAACCGGGACATCCCGTGGGCGGAGATTGATATGGATTTCATGAACCTGAATCAGGCGGCCCATGGTGACCGCGAATTTGGTTACATCATGAGTCGTATGCGCTTGAATCGCAAAGTCATCGTAGGACACTGGCAGGACCCTGAAGTACACGAGCGGCTGGCTGTCTGGTGTCGAGCAGCCTGTGCGTGGCACGATGCTCAAGGGGCACGAATCGCTCGTTTTGGTGATAACATGCGCTCGGTTGCCGTCACAGAAGGAGACAAAGTTGAAGCACAGATGCGGCTGGGCTATGCGGTTTATGGCTATGGCGTCGGCGATCTGGTCGAACTTGTTGATGATGTAACAGATACCGACATTGATGAACTGGTGCACGAGTATGAATCCAGCTACAAGATTGCTCCCGATTTGCTGCCCGGTGGCGAGCGGCACAACTCGGTTCGCGAAGCCGCCCGCATTGAGCGTGGTTTACGGCGGTTTCTGGACGAGGGTAAATTCAAAGCATTTACGACAACGTTTGAAGACCTACATGGACTGGTGCAGCTACCCGGACTGGCCGTGCAGCGTATGATGGCAGAGGGCTACGGTTTTGGTGCTGAAGGGGATTGGAAAACCGCAGCGCTGCTTCGTGCGATGAAGGTTATGAGCGCAGGTTTGGACGGCGGGACCTCGTTTATGGAGGATTACACCTATCATTTGCATCCCGAAGGTATGAAGGTGCTGGGCGCTCACATGCTGGAAATCTGCCCCACTATTGCAGCAGACAAACCCCGGCTTGAGGTACATCCGCTGGGCATAGGCGGCAAAGCGGATCCGGCCCGTCTGGTGTTTGATACTGCACCGGGCAGGGGTATCAATGTATCGCTGATTGATATGGGCAATCGTTTCCGTATGCTTGTCAATACTGTGGAGGGGGTCGAACCGGATGCACCGTTACCTAATCTGCCGGTGGCACATGCGCTCTGGATTCCAGCTCCTAATCTTAAAGTGGGAGCCGCCGCATGGATTTATGCGGGTGGTGCGCACCACACAGGTTTCAGTCAGGTACTCGATGTTGAATACATGGCAGACTTCGCTGAAATGGCAGGATTGGAATTCCTGCTGATTGACGAGACTACCAATCTATATCAATTTAAGAATGAAATGCGCTGGAACGAAGTCTACTATCTGCTGGAGAAACGATTTTAATTAGGTCTCCTATCCGGGCGGCGGAGCAGTGCTCAAACGCTGAATCATCTGTGGTTGGATAACATGCTGCTTTACCGGCGTATCAGGATCACGAATGAGTTCTATCAGATACTGGATTCCCAGTTCGCCTAACTGTGCAAAGTCCTGACGAACAGTTGTCAGAGGAGGATGGAAATAGGCAGCTTCGGGGATGTCATCAAAGCCAACGATAGAGACATCTTCAGGAACGCGCAGATTGACCTCCCTGAAGGCACACATTGCCCCTAACGCCATTTGATCGTTGCCCGAAACAACCGCTGTAAACGAGGCGTCTTGCCTGAGCAGTTCCTGTGCGGCGAGATAACCGCTCTGGGCTGTCCAGTTGCCTTCAACACTGAGGCCCGGTTCCAGATTGTGGCGTTCCAATACATTCAGCCAGCCCCGATGGCGAGCAGCAGCCCCAAACCAATTCTGTGGACCACTGATTTCGCAAATCCGACAATGCCCCAACTTTATCAGGTGTTCGGCTACCATCTCAGTGCCATATTGCTGGTCAATCACTACTGAAGGGCTGTTGTCGCCTAACTCAATATCTATCTGAACCACAGGGACATGGTATCTATCAGACATGTCGTCGTAGCTAGTTTCTGGCATTGGCGCAATGTTGAGCACCCCATCCACCTGCCAGCGCTCGAAATAATCGACTTCTTCACTAACATTGGCTTGTGTCGAATTCTGCCTGGTGTGAATGAGCACGTCATAACCTTCAGCCCGTGCCGCGTGTTCGATATTGGAGACCATCTGTGAAGGGCCGTAGTATTCAAAGCCAAAAGATACAATCCCCAGTGTTTTGGAATGTTTGCCCGCAAGATTCTGAGCAGCACGCATCGGCTGGTA
Source organism: Chloroflexota bacterium (assembly GCA_022616515.1). Classification (GTDB taxonomy): domain Bacteria; phylum Chloroflexota; class Anaerolineae; order Aggregatilineales; family J027; genus JAKEEQ01. Next base: position 7,298 of record JAKEEQ010000096.1, read on the forward strand.
TCCCAGCGAGGCTATAACCGCCTCTACCCGATTGCGGGTTTGTTGGGCAACACTGGGATGATTATTGATTACTCTGGAGACGGTCTGGTAAGAGACGCCCGCTTCTCTTGCAACATCGTCTAATGTTATTCGTCTCTTACTTTGCATAAATCTGGCATCCTGTCGGGAAATCTCACTGATTTTGAGTAACTTTTTCTGCTCGCGTGGTCATTATAACAGGTTGCAATACACTTTAGGAGTCTCAATGTGAGCGCTCACATTATTGGCCTCTGACATATCAGAATCCCAGGAAACGAGTGTAAAATAGTGGGGAGGCTGCAAACCACGAGTCACTCCTTTTTCTCAAACCATCTCAAGATCAGTTGTGTCCAGCATAAACCTCTTGCGCGATTTGAAGATAGGCTTTACCTTGTGCATGTAACGCAATAATTTTCTGGTTACGTTCGTATTTGTCAGGTTCTAGCGAACCAGGTGGTGTATCAGGTATCCTAAAATCGTACTTGTCCATGCGCCCGGTATTCGATAAGAGTCCCCTCCGAAAGAGAATATTATGCCTGCGCTCTACGTTGTCCCCACACCTATTGGAAATCTGGAAGATATGACACTACGAGCCATTCGCATCCTGAAAGAAGTCCAACTGATCGCCGCCGAAGATACCCGTACCACCCGCGTATTGCTCGATCATTACGAGATTACGACCCCGCTGATCAGTTACCATGAGCACAACAAATTACAGCGGTTAGAGGATATTTTTCAGGCATTGGAGAGCGGCGATGTCGCGCTTGTGTCGGATGCCGGTATGCCGGGTATCTCCGACCCCGGCTATGAACTGATTACGGCAGCGATTGAGCATGGCGTAAATATCATCCCCCTGCCCGGTGCGAATGCGGCAGTAGCAGCACTGGTGGCGTCGGGAATGCCGACGGACAGTTTTGTGTTTATGGGATTCCCCCCACGCAAAACGAGCCATCTGCGCCAGTTTGTCGAAGCATTGGTAGATGAAAAACGGACAATGGTCTTCTATGAAAGTCCACACCGCATCCGCACGACACTCTCGGTGCTGGCCGAGATTTTTGGTGATAGGCCGATTGCGCTGGCTCGTGAACTCACCAAAATGTATGAGGAGATACTGCGCGGCAATCTGACCGATTTGATTGTCCATTTCGCTGAAACACAGCCACGCGGCGAGATGACGCTGGTCGTACGTGGCAAACCTGAAGATGAAATTCTGCTGTGGGATGAAACGCGCGTGAGAGCGGCTCTGGCGGCTCGGCTGGCGGATGGTGAAAAGCGCAGCCGGGCCGTTAAGGCTGTGTCGGACGAATCGGGCTGGGACCGGCGTACACTTTATGACATGGACATTTGATCAAGCCACTCATCCCGCAGGATGCTGTAGTTATGGATGTCATGATACTGCCCGTCACGATATAACTGCTGGCGGTGTGAGCCTTCGTAAACAAAGCCCAGCCGTTCATAAAGACGGCGTGCTGGATTGAAGTCAAAAACACCCAGTTCAAAACGGTTCATGTTGAGTTCCAGAAATGCATAGCGCAGGGCAACTTTGATGGTATCTGTCCCATAGCCGCCGTTGCGGTAACGCTTCTCGCCGATGTAAATGCCCATCATCAACGAGCGATTACGGTAATCCACAAATACCAGACTCAAATCGCCAATCAGTGTGTTATCCGCAATGGTTCGTATAGAAAAGGTGAGGTACTGATCAGAGCTTCGCTGAAATCGGGCCTCCAGCTCATCGGGTGAGACGGGCTTCAATGCATCAAATGTCAGTTTCTGCGCGTCATCCATGTCTTGCCACCACTTCAGATAGATGGGGAGGTCATCCAGACGACGGCGGTCCAGCCACACAAGGTTTCCCCGCAGCAGATTAGAACTCTCCACCACCATTGGCCTCCCACTCGTCGCGCAGCAGGCCCATAATGATAGTGTCATGGTATTCGCCGTTTCGATACAGTGCCTGGCGTTTGACAACTTCCTGCTGAAATCCTAGTTTTTGGTAACTGTGAAAGGCCCGTTCATTGAAAGCTACCACGCTCAATTCGATGCGGTTGAGATTGAGTTCCCAGAAGCCATAACGAACCATCAAGCGGGTAGCTTCCGTGCCGTAACCCTTATCCCAACAGTCCTTCTCGCCAATCATGATGCCAAATATGGCCCAACGACTCTTGAAATTTATATGTTTCAGGTCAACGAAACCGATGGCGCGATTATTTTCATTGAGGCGGATCAGGAAATGATATGCGTCTTTGCTATCCTTGATCTTTTCGTACCACTCCTCGGTTTCCTGCTCACTCTGTGGATACACGGCGATGTCCCGGATAAAACCAAGAATCTCGGTATCGGAAAACCAGTTGCCAATAAGCGGCAGGTCATCTCGGGTAATTGCGTCAAAATGGACGTTTTCGCCCGTAATTAGTTTATTGCCAAGCATTACCACTCCTCACGTAAAAGCGACATGACCAGTACGTCGTAATATTGTCCGTCATTGTAATCGCACTGTCTCAAGATGCCTTCTTCCTTAAAGCCAACTTTTTTGTAAACGTGGATGGCACGTGGGTTGAAGCTTGAAACCGTTAACTCCACACGGTTGAGATTCAATTCGTTAAACCCATAGTCCAGCATCAACCGCATCGCTTCCGTGCCATAACCTTTTTCACGATAAGCTGGTTCTGCGATCCCAATACCGATGGATGCAGCACGATTTCGCGCGTCGTATCCATAGTGACATACTCCCCGCCGCAAGCAGCGGGGCATCTACCGTCAACACGATTGCGCAGTTTCCTGCGTCTGACGCTCGCTCAGGTAGCCCGCTGATGCCCCAGCGGTTTTAATGTTCTTCGCCGCATTATGGTCGCGGTTATGGTGTGTGCAGATCGGAAGAG
>JAKEEQ010000005.1 GCA_022616515.1 Chloroflexota bacterium
CGTGACCTTGACCAGCCAGGGGACGGAGATCAGCGCTTACCTGGCCCGGCCGGCGGCCGACGGCGTGTACCCGGCGGTGATGGTCTGCCACGAGAATCGCCGAACATAATGATAGGACCACGAACAATATGGTGTGGGCTGATGTTATGAAAGTGAGACATATTTTCTCCTCATGTTGATACCTTTGTCTCACTATATGCGGCATCCATTCACCATCTCAATCTACAGCCCGGTCAAACTGTTCCCTACTGAACAAATCCGACAAAGTGTCCATCATCACAGCCGAATACCAAACATCTGCTCGACGCCCGGTACAACCAATTGGTGAAAATAGGTGTCCATTTCCTCCGGGGTAAACGGTTTCTTTTCATCAAGCCACCATTGAATCAGGGTCATCAATACCCCGGTGATATGATGGGCCACCATTTTGACGAGCACCGGCGGCTTTTCCTCACCCAGTTTCTCCTGCAAGCGCTTTTCGAAGTGAATGTCCAGATGACCATGCACAGCACGAAACAAAAAGTCAGTGCCTGATCCCCACAGGAAGGCTTTAAACTGGCGATGATTTTCCGCGACGTGTTCAAATAACTCTCTGATAGGCAGCAGTTGATAGGCACGGGTTGAAGTGAGTTCGAGTTCTTTACCAAACTGCTCGAACACGCTGCTGAGAAGGGCATCTTTGTCGGCATAGTGTGAGTAAAATGTAGAGCGCCCGACATTGGCACGATCAATAATCTCCTGCACGGTGATAGTGTTATAGGTTTGATCTACCATGAGTTCTATCAGCGCATCTGTGATGGCCTGTCGAGTACGCTGCGACCGTCGATCATGGTTCATGGACATTTTTCCCATTTAGTTCAGTAGTGAACATTTTCAAGGTTTTATAGATAGCATTCGCTGTCTGGTAGTCATTATACTTCAAATCTGAACACTTTGTTCAATATCGAATATATTGTAAGGAAATGCCAGTGAACACATATATCGAAAACGGTGTCCCGCGCCGCCAAATCATCAAGTTGGAGGGCGTCCAGAAAGCTTATGAAACCAGTGCCGGGGAGTTTGTTGCCCTGCGCGACATCAATCTCAGTATCAAGACAGGTGAATTCGCTACAGTGATTGGAAAGTCGGGCAGTGGTAAATCGACGCTGCTCAACATTATCGCCGGAATTGATCGCGCCACCGCCGGGGAGGTTGTCGTCGGTGGGACGTCGCTGAATGGCCTCTCCGAAAACCAGCTTGCCATCTGGCGGGGCAAAACAGTTGGTGTAATTTTCCAGTTTTTCCAGCTACTGCCCACGCTAACTGTTGCTGAAAATGTAATGCTGCCGATGGATTTTGGCAGATTTCTGAACGGAAATAAACGGAAACAGCGGGCGCTTGATTTGCTGGAAAGAGTCGGCATTGTCGGGCAAGCACACAAACTGCCACATACCCTTTCAGGTGGACAGCAGCAGCGCGTCGCCATTGCCCGTGCGCTGGCGAATGATCCGCCAATTCTAGTGGCGGACGAACCGACCGGCAATCTCGATACCCATACGGCAGAGGTCGTCTTAAACCTGTTCTCCGCACTGGTTAACGAAGGTAAAACGATCTTGATGGTGACGCACGAACGCGACATTGAGACGCGCTCCCACCGTTTGATTAGCCTCGAAGATGGGCGTATTCTGGTGGACGGTGCGGGACAGAAGGAGTTAAAAGATGCTCTCCCCACGCTGGCGTAAGGTGTTTCGCGACATTCAGGCGAATCTCGGTCAGGTGGCACTGGTGGTATGTGCCATTGCGGTTGGTGTCGTCAGTGTCGGCTGGTTTACATCATCCTATGGCATTCTATCGCGCGAACTGGAGGCAAACTACGTCGCCACCAATCCTGCCTCCGCCATTCTTTACCTGGACGACATCTCGCCGGACGTGATCGAGTCTATCCAATCCCGCTCCGACATCCTTGATGCCGAAGTCATGGGGATGCTGCAAGGTCGAATTCACGTGGACGGCGAATGGCGCACCTTCCAGTTATATGTGCGGCAAGATTACGAAAACACGCGCATCAACCAGCTTGTGCCGGAAGATGGTGAATTTCCACCGCCGCTAGGAGAAATCTTGATAGAGCGAGCAGCCTTATCGGTCGCGGATGCTGACATCGGGGACGAGATTCAGGTCCAGATCGAAAATCAGGAATACACCCTGCCCGTGGCCGGAACGCTGCACGATTTGGGTGTGCCGCCCGCCTGGCAGGAGAACAACGTTTACGCTTATGCGACGCCGGAAACGCTTACCCGACTGGGTATAGAAATCGCATTTGATGAACTGCGCATAACCGTCGCGGAAAATGCCGGTGATGAGACACATATTCGCAACGTGGCGCTCGATGTGACGGATTGGCTGGAGTCTGAGGGTTATACTGTATTTCGCGTTCAGGTCCCGCCGCCGCTGGAACATCCCAATCAAAATCAGATGGAATCGCTGATGATGTTGCTGTCTGGCTTTGGATCACTGGTCTTTGTCCTGACGGCGATTCTGGTGACCAACGTCATGTCGGCGTATCTCTCCAAACAGGTGCGCCAGATTGCGGTAATGAAGGCCATTGGTGGTCGCCGCGGGCAAATCACCGGGTTGTATGTTGGCATGGTACTGCTGTTCTGTGCGCTGGCAGCATTGGCTTTGCCGGTAGGAGTCATCGCTGGACAAGAGACTGCCAGCTTTCTCGCGTCCATGCTGAACTTCAACATTGAAAGCGAGACCATCCCCGCCAATATCTTGCTGCTTCAGGTGGCGATGGGTTTGCTTGTGCCGCTGCTGGCGGCGTCCTATCCCATCTACCGGGGTACACATGTCACGGTACGCGAGGCCCTGAATGATTACGGTCTGTCGCAAAATGCTTTCGGTGCACGCTGGTTTGACCGCCAACTGTCGCGCGTGCGTGGCGTTCAACGTCCACTGCTGCTTTCCTTGCGCAATACCTTTCGCCAGCGCTGGCGGTTGATTTTGACGTTCTCCACGCTGGCAATCGGCGGGACGCTGTTCATGGCGGCACTGAATGTGCGGGCCTCGCTGCTTAACAGCATTGATGAGCGCTACGAGCGCCAGCATTACGACATTGCCATCAATTTTGCGGATGCTTACCCCGCTGAGCAACTGGAATCGATTGCAATTGCCACGGAAGGGGTGGTTGATGCCGAAGCATGGGGCACCGGCTCCGGGGCGATTATCGACACCAATGGCACGGCTGGCAATACGTTTATCGTGCTGGCCCCGCCTGCCGAAACGCCACTGGTAGATTGGGAAGTGTTGGAAGGGCGCTGGTTATCTGGAGACATCGAAAATGGCATCGTTTTCAATCATGCCCTGCTGGCGGAATACCCGGACTTACAGGTCGGGGATGAGATTACGCTCAGTCTGGCGGACCGGACGCAAAGCTGGCGACTGGTGGGGATAGTTCGGGAGACTGCCGCGCCACCGCTGGCCTATATCGCCTATGCTGATTTTGAGAGGGCGACCAGCCTCACGGGACAGGCGCAACGTCTCATGGTGGTGACCGACGAGCATGATGAACAGTCGCTTATCGCCGCTAAACAGAATCTTGAGGCATCTTTTGACCCCACTGGCATGGTGATGCGCTCCAACCTCTCAAGTTTTGACTCACGCCAGATTATCGAAGATCACATTGTCCTCATCACCAGTTTTCTGGTGATGGCCGCGGCCCTGAGTCTGGTCGTTGGTGGATTGGGCCTGATGACGACGATGGGCACCAATGTCCTCGAACGCACCCGCGAAATCGGCGTAATGCGGGCCATCGGGGCCTCCAACAATGCATTAACCCGGATCATTGTGGGCGAAGGCGTTGTGATTGGCCTCTTAAGCTGGCTGCTGGCGGCGGTCATCGTCGTACCGTTCAGTTATATAGTGGCCCAACAATTGGGCCAGTCGCTGCTGCAAACCAGTCTGGATTTTGCGGTCAATCCGTCTGGTTTTGTTATTTGGCTGGGTGTGGTGGCTGTCTTTTCTGTCATTGCGAGCTGGCTGCCCGCCTGGAGTGCCAACCGTTTAACCGTTCACGATGTTTTAGCGTACGAATAGGAGAAAATCATGCACAAACAACTCACGCGAATCAGCATCGGTTTTATCATTATTCTGTTCATCATTGCCCTTGTCATGTTTGGCGGGGGCTGGATGGTGGACACCTTCAAAGAGATGCACGGGATGTAGTATTCATTGGTTGGTGGTGAATACTCATCCTGCCATCAACTTGCCCGGAGCCAGCGATATTGGTATAGTGAAATTAGACAACAGGCGCATCCTACAGTGCGCCTCTTTGCATGTGGAAAAGGAAACCCTCTGATGAGCCGTATTATCAACACCGATAGCCCCGGTAAACGCCGCAATCAGGAACTGCGCACCTGTGCTGAAATCCTGCGCCACCTCAGCCAGAAAAAAGAACTGGATGATGAGGCCAGAGACATGTTAGCCCAGCTTGTCTACAGTCTGCGGGCCATCAACGAAACCATTGAGCATTCCGCCGAGGTGTGGGAAGGCAAGAATTACTGGATGAAAGCCGAGGAACTGCGTCAGGAATGGCGCTGGGCCTTCGCGCTGAGCGCCAAAATTGAAGGTCTGCTGCGCAATGACGCCATGGACAGGTTCCCGGAAGTGATGGTGGAACTGATGAAGCAGGTCGGGGACATGAAGATCAAGAAATTCACCCGTCCCCCGGAAACATGGCAGAATGCCTATAAAGAACTCATGAGAGAGTAGCCGACAATTCCGTAATGCCGTGTCGATTGGGGCACGGCATCGACCAGGTGTTGATTGTCCTGCCCTTAGCCGACGCTTCCGCCGCAGCAAACACGACTATGAACGGCGCGGTCTATAGATCTGGCAAGTTGTCGATTCTTGCGGAGGCACCAGTCAACCCTTTGGAGCACCATATCCCGGTGGGACTCCGTGTTGGGCGTCTACACCGGCCTCGCAGTTCTTGTAGGGGACAATAAATCAAACAACCGCACCGATGATGGTACTCTACTGGCGCGATGGTTATTTGAGCAAGGCAACTCGTAGTCTACTGTAGCAACTTCTTGAAGATGAGCGTTGACCTGTCTTACGGTCCCCACACCAGCCCACTAACCGGATGCACGTCAAATTCGCGCAGGTTGGAGCTATCGGCATTGATGATGAAAAGGGGTCGTCTGCCCGATGGCCCTGCAACTTTTTTGTGACGATTACCGTAAAGCGAGTTGAGGTGTAATAGCCACATTAAGGTAAACAAGGGGGAATCACGTGAAAGCAGTTATCTGCACCAAATACGGACCACCGGAAGTGCTTCAGCTTCAAGAGGTGGAAAAGCCCACGCCGCAGGATAATGAAATACTGGTAAAAATCCACGCGACAACCGTCACCTCAGGCGATTGCAGAATGCGCAGTTTCAACGTCCCGCCGCTGTTCTGGCTGCCCGGACGGTTAGCCATCGGTATCACAGGCCCAAGAAACAAGGTTCCGGGGATGGAACTATCCGGTGAAGTAGAAGCGGTGGGCGAAAATGTCACCCGCTTCAAGGTGGGGGATACGGTTTTCGGATCAACTTTCAACGAGAAATTTGGCGCATATGCCGAGTACAAGTGCATGCCGGAAGATGGGCTGGTGGAGATAAAACCAGCCGATATGACCTATGAAGAAGCAGCCGCCGTTGCTTTTGGTGGAATTACCGCCCTGCATTTTCTTAAGAAGGGCAATATCCAGCCCGGTCGAAAGATCCTCATCAACGGCGCGTCGGGCGCAGTCGGGACGTATGCGGTGCAGCTAGCGAAATACTTTGGGGCGGATGTGACCGCCGTGTGCAGCACTGCCAATATTGAACTGGTGAAATCGCTGGGAGCTGACCGGGTCATTGATTACACGCAAGAGGATTTTACCCGCAGCGGCGAGACCTACGACATTATTCTTGACGCGGTAGGCACGACAACCTTTGCGCAGGGCAAGAATGTCCTCAAGCCCAACGGATATTATCTGCATACGGTCATGGTGCTGCCGGAAATCAAGGGGGCATGGTATTCCATGCGCACGGGCAAGAACGTTATCGGCGGCACGGCTTACGGCACACCTGAAGAACTCGCCTTCCTCAAAGAGCTTCTGGAAGCCGGGAAGATCAAACCCGTCATTGATCGATGCTATCCGCTGGAGGAAATCGCCGAAGCACATCGCTATGTCGATAGCGGGCGCAAAAAGGGCAATGTTGTTATCACAGTAACCTCCAACAACGGGAGACCCACATGAAAGCAATCGTCTACACCCAATATGGACCACCGGAGGTTCTTCAACTTCAGGAGGTCGAAAAGCCCGTTCCTGATGATAAGCAGGTTCTGGTAAAAGTTCATTCGGCATCCATCAATGCGCTTGACTCCCGGCGCTTCGAGAGTCAGTCGCTGTTGGGCCGCTTTATGGACAGCGTACTGATGAAAACAATCAACAAAATCCTCGGTGCCGACGTCGCGGGGCGGGTTGAGACGGTTGGCACGGATGTAAAGAGATTTCAGCCGGGCGATGAGGTATACGGGTTTTCGGCGGGATCAGTGGGCGCTTTTGCCCAGTATGCTTGTGCCAGTGAAAATAACATCGTCCTGAAACCAGCGAATGTATCCTTTGAAGCCGCCGCCGCTGTTCCCGTCGCTGCGTTGACCGCTCTACAAAGTCTTCGCGATAAGGGACAAATTCGGAGTGGGCAAAAGGTCCTCATTGTCGGGGCATCGGGGGGTGTGGGTACATTTGCCGTCCAGATCGCCAGATCGTTCGGGGCAGAAGTCACTGCGGTATGCAGCACACGGAATCTACAGATGGCCCACCAACTTGGCGCGGAACACGTCATTGATTACACCACAGAAAATTTCAGTCGAAATGGGCAGCGCTATGACCTCATTGTTGCGGTAAACGGCTATCATCCGCTTCGGGACTACCGGCGTGCCCTAACCCCCGGCGGGATCTATGTGGCGGTTGGCGGCTCCATCGCTCAAGTTTTGCAGGCGCTGCTTCTGGGGCCGCTGGTATCAAGGATCGTGCGCAAGAAGATGGGTTTTATGGGGATTGCGAAACCCACTTACGAGGACCTGCTTTTCATGAATGAGCTTCTCGAAACTGGCAAAGTTGTCCCCGTCATTGACAGGTGTTATCCCTTAAGTGAGACCGCCGAAGCTTTCCGTTATCTGGTGGAGGAACATGCTCAGGGCAAAGTCATCATCAATGTGGAACAAAAGGAGATTAAACAATGAATCGCGACCGTATCTTAATTGAAGCCGATGAACTACTAACGAGGCTCGATGATCCCAACATTCGAATTTACGATGCCACCATCCTGTTTTTCAGCACCGGATCAGAAAAGACTGCTTACGAGACATACCTTGACGGGCATATACCCGGCGCAGCATTTTTTGACCATCAGGCGTTTTCGGACGCCAATAGTCATTACATGTACATGATATTGCCCGAAGCAGAGCTGTCTACACAAATCGGCAATATCGGGATTTCAGCAGACTCAGAAGTTATTTTCTACACGACGGAGCTTCTTCCTTGCGCAACACGTGCCTGGTGGATTCTCTACTACGCCGGGCATGAAAATGTGCGGGTCCTTAACGGCGGGCTGACAGCATGGGAAAAAGCCGGGGGAAAAATAGAACAGGGTGAGCGACAATATGGACCAGCCACCTTTGACTGCCGTCTTAGACCGAATGCGTTCGCCAGCATGGCAGAGGTACAGGCCGTGCTGGAAGATGACCGGGTCAGCATGGAGTATACACTACCCACGATGATGTATGGTGGCGCACAGATACCCGGCTCATCGTGCATCTTGGCGACAGATTTGATGCACGAGATGACTGCTTTTCTGCCTGACGACGAACTGGTA